>DASXGT010000034.1:0-34703 GCA_036488895.1 Bryobacteraceae bacterium
GTTAGTGGATTGTACTGGTTTACATTACCGTTCAGTTGAAGCCGGCTAAAAAGCCGGCTTCGGCCAAGATTGTCCGCCTCACGCGGTAAATACTTCTTCATCACCTCCGGCAGTCACTTGCATAGCTTAAACCGCAGGTAAGCTCCCAAATTCTACCTTTTGCTAAATTTTATTGACAGCGAAGTGGTTGGTGGCGCACGGGCCAGTTTCCGATGAGGAAAACAAGTTGTGGTTAAACGATATGAGCCTGCTAGCAGCGCAGATGAAGCGGAGCTCACGTTATGCGGGCATTGAATATTTGACGGTTCGCGACGATGCGGACGACAAGGTGCGGAACGCGGCAACGAAAGAGCTGCGGGACCGGGTACAAGCGGTTGTAAGAAATGGACAGACGGCTTTGATCGTACCGCTGCTGCTCTCCTACGGCGGAATTGAAGATGGCATGAAAGAGCGCTTGAAAGGGTTGAATTATTGCGGCTCCATTAATGAGGCGGTTAGCGCTTTTGGCGACTTACTCCGCATCCACGACACAGCGGAATCCGAGCGCGCCGGATCTGTCGTAGCCGGGCGCCATTAACAGCAGTTTCCCGTGTTGATTGTTACGGTATGCTTGCGGGAAATACCACATAGACCCTTGTGGTTGGTAGTAGCTGCCGCCTCTTAGGATTCCGGCCCTGGTGTGCTCATCCACATATTCGTCGGTCCACTGCCAGATGTTTCCGACCAAATCCATGACGCCGAGCGGGCTTGCGCCTTCGGGGTGCGCGGAGACGGCGTCAGGTCCCCGCATCGTATGTCCCTTGTCGGGCAGCGGCACAGCGGAAGGGTTCCAATCGTTGCCCCACGGGTATACGCGCCCATCGGAACCCTGCGCGGCGAACTGCCATTCCCATTCGTGCGGGAGGCGCTTACCTGCCCATGCGGCGTACGCGCGCGCGTCCTCCAGGGAAACCCAGGTAACGGGTTTATTCTCCCAGCCATCCGGGTAGGCGCCATTCTTCCAGTCGCGCAGGAAATTCAGATCGTCTTGCGGATGATAGCGAGTCGCTTCGACAAATTTTTTAAACTGAGCGTTGGTGACCGGATATTTGTCGATGAAAAAACTTTTCATTTGCATCGGATGGTCATGAAAACGCCGGGGCTCATTTTCCCACGGATACTGCACATCGACGCCCATGTCGTTTGAGCCTTCGATTTCGATCCCTTCGACCTGGAAATGAAAGCGCCCTTCTGGAATCCGAACCATGCCTTCCGGCGCAGAACCGGACTTCCTGGTGGCCGGTATCTCGACAACCGACTGCGGAAGAGTTTTCCACTGATCCGAATAGCTGGAAAGCGGTTGCGCCGTGAGGCTCTTCATCTTCTGCATCAGGCTGCGCATACTAGCGGGGGGTTCGCCGCCAGTCTGCAGAATCGCGCCATAGCCGTGAGCCTCCATGGGAAACGAAAGTAAATCCGTGGCGCCTTCGCGTTCGGGTTTCAACTCGACTGCGTGATAAATGTCAAAGTAACGAGCGCCATCCGAGTGAGGGACCGCCATTTCCGGGCCTTGGACATCGTATTCGTTCCGGTTTACGATCGTCCAGACGGTGCTATCCGGTAGCGGCCACCGGCTCGCGAAGACACCATAGCGCCGCATGGGAAAGAACGGTTCCCAATCAGGGCTGGTCAGGTATGCCGCAACCCCTCGTTCCATTGCGGCGACGCGGCGCGCGGCCTCCGCATCACGCCGGGTGATTCCATTCCAGATGCCCCAAATATTTTCCCAGCTTTCCCATCCTTCGCCGTTGAAGAAAGCATATTGCAGATTGTTCGTTTTCGAGCGGTTCCAACGATCCGAGATGTTAACCATGTGCCGGGGTTCCAGCCAACGGTACTTGTCCACGCCCGGCACGAAATCGTATTGCCCTGCGTATTGTCCCCACGTCATCAGGTTCCAGGCCAGCGCTTCGTCGGAAGGTCCGCCTTCCGGCTCGAAGGCCAAAGGATGGCCCACTTTATCCGCGGCGGCCGAGAATGCGAGCGGCACCCCGTCTTGCGTGTCGCCGTTGATTCCGTCTACGCCCAACTCCTTCATCAGTTCGGCGATGGCTTGCGGCCACGGCATCCCCGGATCTCTGGTCCCCTGATCCCACATCATCATCGGAAACAATACGCGAACGCCGCGCCGGTGGAAGTCGACGACCATTTTCTTTACGCCCTCCACGCCGCCCGGCATACTGCGAATCATGTCGTGCTGGTTGCGGTTGTCGATGCCCATGTTGGGGTAGGTGGGCCAGATCAGCACCGAATCGATGCCGCCGTAGCGCTTTTCCAGGTCATCCAAATAGCGGTCTACCGTATAGCGCCCGGCAACCGGATCGTAGAAATAGCGATCCTGCACCATCATCTGCGGCTGCATGAAGCTCGACTGCGTCCAACGCAATGCGGGATTATCGTATCGGGAGCCATCATACCCGATGCGAATCTTCCGTTCAGCGCGCCAATGGCTTACATCCTTCAACCACTCCTGGTGCGTCGAGCCGCAGGCAGCCGGGCCGCCTCGGCATTCCGGCCCCGGTATGAGCTGGTTTTTGGGACGGTACTTGGAATCCTGCGCGCTTGGCGCGAGTGAAAGGCCAAGAAGCAAAGTGAACGGCAAGCTGTGGCGATAGGGCATGAACAAGATATTAGACAATTGACAGCAGATGAACAATCAACATTTGCAAACGGCAGGGCGCTGCCTCTTATTAACCGCGCTGGCATTGGTTACGGTAGGCAGTGCTTTCGCGCAGAAGCAGGCCATCGGTTTTAAAAGCGGCATGCCCTTTAGCGACGGCATCGTGGCCGGCAACACCCTCTACGTGGCGGGTCAGCAAGGCCCTGATTCGCACGGCAAGGTGACCGGCACTGACATCACGCTGCAAACGACGAATGCCATTGCCGCGATTAAAAAGGTTGTCGAAAAAGCGGGCTTTCAGATGACGGACATCGTTTCCGTAACGGTCTACATGACGGACCTGAACGAAGTTCCCAAAATGAACGAGCTCTATAAGAAGCTGATGCCAGATCCAAAGCCAGCCCGCGCTACGGTTAAGGTGGCAGGCTTAATCGACGACGCGAAAATTGAAATTTCGGCGATCGCGGTGAAGCATTAGATTACGCCTGCGGCTCCATCAAAGAAGCGGCTAGCGAGCTGCGTTCCAAAGCGGCGATTAACTGATCCCGCTGCAAGGGTTTGGGAAGGAAACCGTCCATGCCGGCGGCTACGCAGCGCTCGCGGTCGCTAGGCAGGCCGCGAGCGGTGGTGGCTATGACGATCTGATGCCCTCCGGTGATTTGTTCACGGCGGCGGATTTCGGCAATGGCTTCAAAGCCGTTCATTTCCGGCATCTCGATGTCCATGAAAACAATATCGAAAGAATCTTGTTGGATGGCGTCGACGGCTTGGCGGCCGTTCTCAACGATAACAACGGAATGGCCTTCCCGCTCCAACATATAGCGAACGATTTTTTGATTCACTGGGTTGTCTTCGGCAACAAGAATGCGCCAGCGCGGCGAATCTTCCTCGCGAATCGAGTGGCGGGTGACCGGCACGCCGTGCGCCGCGCTGCCGTAACCGAGAAGTTTCGTAATGGCGGCGCGCAATTCGGACCGGCGTACAGGCTTCGTGAGATAGCTGGCAACGCCTAATTCACGGCAGCGGGCGGCGTCGCCCCGCTGTCCGATGGAGGTCAACAAAATCATTTTTGCCGAAGTCAGCCAGGGCTCCGCGGCAAGATGCTCCGCCAAACCGAATCGGTCTGTCTGTTTGCCGTCCACCGTTGTTCCGGTGCTTGGACGAGGGGGGCCCGCAATACTGGCGTCACAAAGAATCAGGGCAAACGGAGAGGAACTTTGGGCGGATAAACGCAAGATCTTGAGGGCATCTTGCGGACGGCTGGCGATGGTGGCTTTCATGCCCCAATTTTTAAGGATGGCGCCTAATGCGCGGCGGTTGGCTTCATTGTCGACAACGACCAGAATAGATATACCGGCGAGAGAAGGCGCGGTGGACGGATGCGCGACGCCGGGTTTGGTTTGTCCGACGGCCAGCCGGCAGGTGAAATGAAAATGGCTGCCTTTTCCGGGCTCGCTTTCCACCCAGATCTTGCCGTCCATGCGCTCAACCAAGCGGGCGGAAATAGTTAATCCGAGGCCGGTGCCACCGTATCCGTGCGCGGTGGAAGGATCTTGGGTGAAGGCCGCGAAAATGGCCTCTTGATCGGCGGCCGAGATGCCTGGGCCGCTGTCGCTGATGACGAAGTGGAGAGTGACGAATCCGGCATCCCGCGACTCGGTGGCGACGTCGAGAATGACTTCGCCTTGATCTGTAAACTTGACGGCATTCGAGAGAAGATTTGTGACGATCTGGCGGAGCCGGGTGGGGTCGACTACAACCATTTCCGGCACATCCTGGGCAAAGCTGCAAATCAGCTCAAGCGATTTCCGGTTGGCCTGCACGGCCATGGCGCGAACGGTTTCTTCCAGGCTGTCGCGTAGATTGATTTCGATGGGATCGAGGTCGAGCTTGCCGGCTTCGAGCTTGGAAAAATCGAGAATGTCATTAATGATGGTGAGCAGCGAACCGGCGGAAGACTTTATCGTCACCAGATTTTCGCTCTGTTCGGGAGTCAAGCCGGTATCGAGCGTAATGGACGCCATGCCCAAGATGGCGTTCATGGGGTTGCGAATCTCATTACTCATGTTGGCCAGGAACACGCTCTTGGCGCGGCTGGCGGCTTCGGCTTTTTCCTTCAACAGCTCCACTTCGACGAGTTTCTGGGCAATGACTTTGGTTTGCCCGCGGACCCGGCGGCGCAGCACCCACACCCAAATCAGGGCAAGGGCCACCAGGAGCATGGTGACGGCGAACGCCTGGAAAGTACGCTGCTGAGTGAGCCAAGACGCCGGCCGCAACAGGACCGCGTCCGCCGGCGAACGCAAAGTGATGTCGAACGAGCTCGGAACCACATGCGTCCGCAGATTCCTAATCATGACGGAGCAAATACCGGTAACGCGGAGAACCGACCCTGGCTTAAATTGGCGAATATCGAGGCCGCCGTGGACGGCGAACATGACTCTACCCGCCTGCATCAACAGCCTGGGCTCGCGCCCGGTAGTATATTGATTTAACACGCGAGCATCTAGCTGGATAAGCTGCGCATCGTAGTCCCCGGATAAGGCTTCTTCGCCTGTAATGGCGGTTGGGCGAGGCACCGGACCGGTTCCCACTTTACTAAGCGTGGCGTCGCGGAGCTCCGGAGAGAACGCGCCAGGGGAAGTAAAGCCGGCTAGCTCCACGACATCGCCCGGAGCAAGAGCGAGATGGTTATGATTTCGAACCAGGACGCCGCCGGTGGCATCCTGGATCCAGGTGGGACCTTCCGGGCTGGCGGCCGTAACGCTTCCGCGGAGATGGACCCGGTGCCCCACCGGCTCAGAAGGGGAGAACCGGGAAAGGCTTTCGATGGATTGGACCGCAATCTGGACTGCCCCAACGGGGGCGGCTGGCCCGGTTAAATGGACTTGGTCGAGACTGGGAACAAACAATTGAACGCCCAGGAATTGGCGTTTTGCATTGAAGAGGACGGCGCACACGCCGCGCACTCGAATATGGGCGTCTATCCAGGCGTCCGGCAACCCTTCAGAGCCGGAGAAAATAAGCGAGTAGCGGTGCGGACCCCAGGCAACTTGCGCGGAGGGGCGATTCGCCTCGCGGCCCACGCTCTGCACCACGCCTTCCAATTCGACCCATTGGCCGTCGGCGCCTCCCAGGAAAACCTCTTCCATGCTCAAGCGCGATGGCTCCGGCAGAGGCAACCGGCCGATGACTCGCAGATCGGGTTTATCGATGATCGGCGAAAACGCGCCGGGCCCAGACACGCCGGACACGAGAACATGATCGCCGGCGTGAAGCCCAAGCGTGTGACTGTGCGTGGATACGAAAGCGCCGGCTGACCGGTCTTGCACAAACAGCGCCAAAGTCCGGGGATTGTAGAAGGTGACGACGCCGTTGACAGAAACGGGCCGTTCCCTACTTGCCTGAAAAGGCGGCAATCGGAGCAAATCCGCAATGGCGGTCAAGGGGCGGGGGCGATCATTTGCTCCAGCCGGGGAAGCTGCCGGCGCAAAGGCAAACGCATCCAATAATAAATGGTTTGCATTCTGGACCGTCACGAATGCAGCAAGATCAACGGTTCCGTCCGTCGCGCTATGCGGGGAGTCAAAGTCCGTTCGAACATTCGCGCGAACGGGAAGCGATCCGGTGGCATCGGTGAACAGCAGATCAGAGGAATTCGGGACAACGCGAAGTTTTCCTCGCAGCCTAATGCGGTGCGGAGGCGATGAGCTTAACGCGGACACAAACTTAACGGACTGCACCGGAAGGGCGCGGGGATCGGGAGCCGGTTTGAGCACCTGCACCGAGGAGAGGGTGGGTAGCAGCAGAGAGAATCCAGTGACTTTGCCGTCTAAGTCCACGGAACTGGAAAGCACCCCCGTCGCGCTGACCTCCGTGTCTTCAAATTGGTTCGCGGAGGGGCTCTGATATCCGGCGAGGCGCGCGAGAATTTGTACGCCATCGACGTTCATGGGAAACCGGCTTTCGCCCGCGCTGCCCAGGCGCAAAGGCCGAAAGACTCCAGAAACGCGTACGCGCAGGCAATCCAAGCGGTTCGAGTGGAGATCCGCGGCCGATATAGGAAGCGGCTCCGGCAGCGATGTTCTGCCTAAATCATGGACAGACGCGTCTTCAACGGAAGCCACGTTGGCGCCGCTAGCGATTTTTCCGGCGATTTCCACGCCATGATTGACCAGGCGATTGTCCGGATCGAAGGAAGTTCTTACGCGAATTCCCGCGGTAGCATCCTGCACTACGATGAATCCGGAGTTAACGTCGATGAAAGTAACTGCGCCGTGAAAACGTACGGGCTTGCCAACGTAATTCCGTTTGCACAGTAGTTTTACTTGGTCAACGGAAAAGGATGATTGGGCAGCGCCAAACGGCTCGGGGCCACATCCAGCAAGAACGATGACTACCGAGGCGAGGGCTATTAGCGTCCTGGATAAAGTCGGTTTGCTCAAGAAAAATGCCTACCGCCGCAAGTTTACGTTACCATTCAGCGAAATGGTGACTGGGTACTAATTGTAAAAAAATTGCAAACATGCATCTGCGAAAGATGCGGAAGAAGGTGCCTACACACCTGCACTATTGCACAGAGGCGGGGCGCGTATGCCACCTTTGCTTGCAAGGCGCGGCGGGATGCGATAGACTCCCATCGAGGTACGATGGGGAAGAAAACGGCTCCGGAACTTCTTCACGGAACGCTGGACATGCTGATTCTGCAAACGCTTCGGCCGGGGCCGATGCACGGCTACGGCATCGCCCAACATCTGAAACTTGTGTCGCAGGATGTGCTGCAAGTAGGGGAAAGCTCACTCTACCCGGCGCTGCAGCGTCTTCTACTAAATGGCTGGACTCGCGCGGAGTGGGGTCCGTCTGAAAACAACCGGCGCGCGCGGTATTACACGTTGACTGGCGATGGTAAAAAGCATTTGGCGGCCGAACGCGAAGAGTTCGACCGGATGACTACCGCCATTCGACTTGTCATGCAAACGGTTTGAGGCTATGCGCTCTCACGTCGTGCTCAAACTTCTCCGGGCCCTTCGTCATTTAATCCATGGCGAACAATGGGACAGCGAACTGAGTGAAGAAATAGAAGCACACCGGAAAATTCTGCTGCATGTCGATAGCGGGCTTGGAACCGGCCCGCGTGCTCACAATGCGAGTGGATCTTCCCGACGTCCGATACAGCTCACCTGACCCGATAGCACAGTTGGGATAAAACAGCGATGTGGAAGTGGCAAGCCTCCCGCCCCACCCAAACATGTTCTTTGCCGAAATCCGCAGTGTCGCCGGCGATTACTTGGCCACCATGGGCATTCCCATCCTGCCTGGACGCAACTTCCTGCCAGAGGAAATGAGCGGAAAAGAAAAAACAGTGATCATCAATCAAACTATGGCTCGTTCGCTGTGGAAAGAAAAAGATCCCATTGAATACCGCCTTCGAGGTTTCAGTAATGACGGCGAGTGGTTTACCGTGGTGGGCGTAGTTCGCGATGTGCACCAAGCTGGCCTGGGCCAGCCCATACGGTTCTTGCGTTGCAGCTCGCCGGCTTCGGGTTGTACGGAGTTGTGTCTTACTCAGTTACGGAACGCAAGCGCGAGTTCGCTATCCGGATGGCGCTGGGGGATCAACCTGTAATGCTCATCGGAATGATTTTTCAGCAAAGCATGGTAACGACGGCTGTAGGAGCGATGTTAGGTGTTGGTGGCGCCTTCTATCTCTCGCATTTGCTGACCAATCTTATTTACGGAATTAGCGGCGCCAACGAGCCGGTGTTGGCAATGGCCATTGTTCTGCTTGCCGGGATTGCCTCTATTGCCACATTGGCGTCAGTGGTACGCTTAGTCCGCGTGGACCCATTGCTTCCACTCCGGGAAGAGTAAACCGATTGGAAGAGTATTTGTTTCATTGATCCTCAACACCCTAGGCATATTAAGTTCGAATAAAACTGTACACCAGGATACTTACGGTAACGCGCGGGGTTCCTCATACGTCTAACTGGCACATTTCAGAACGAGCCTGGTGTCGGAGGAATCTATGAAACACTTTGCAGTTCACACGTTATTATCAGCTTTTGCATTACTAACTATTATTCCAGTAATACAAGGCCAAACAGCAAAAGTACTATCCCACGTCGTGATTTCGGCTCAACCGCCGGATTCCGCCCGTTTCGAAAAGGCGATTGGTAATTTTACTAGCACTTCTTATCCGAGTTTTTTCCTAGGCACGGACAGCAACGGCTATATTTACGACACTCAAACCGGGACCAATTGCAGTTTGGGTATCCCGGCTCTTTATTATGAGAGGTCTAAAACATTTACATACCCTGGCGACCGGTATGCCGGAGTCATTGCTTCGTTATCTACGAGCGTGGCGTGGCTGGCGAACCCATTGAATTGGGGCGGCTCTCTCTGTAATGACTGGCCGATGCTGACCATCAACCCCAGTCGAGGGGCTCATGATCTGCACTTGGTCGATCTCGACGGCGATGGAAAGCTGGACGTTCTAGCGTCAGGCGCTCAATTACCAAGCGATATCGCAACAGGCTTTTTATCATTCCAAAACAGCAGTAACTCTTGGACTCTAGGGGCGTTTGTCCCTCCGACGGGAGAAGCGATCGACGCGGTGGCGATTGCGGGCGTGAACGGAGGCGCACGCACGAATATAGTAGCCTGCAATCCAAATAATAATAGCTTGTATTGGTATCAAAACCCCGGAGGGAGCGCTGCGCGCGGCGCCGGATGGACGGCTCATTTAATAGCCAGCACGAGTATCTCGGGCCAGCCGGCCTGTACGCGGGGAGTGGCCTTTGCGTCTATGTCCACCGGCAATCGAGACATCGTCATCGTCGCAAGCAGTGAACTCAGTAACTCGGAACTCTGGCCGCCTGGACTGGGCTATTACGACCCCGGCTCAAACCCGAACGGCCTATGGACCTTTCACCAGCTTGACGGCACCTATCGGGACGTCCACCAGATTGCGAGCGACGTTTTGAACGGCACTCATTTCTTTACGGTTGCGGAGCAGGAACAGGCCTCGCTCATCTGCAACAAAGAAGGCTACGACGATCACGGCAGCACGTATTCAGGCTGCCGTGTCGCCATTTTTGCCTGGAACGGCAATGGCTTTAATACCCCTACGCTCGTTTCAAATTTGGGAACTCATAACCAGACTTTGTATCAACTAAATGGAGTTGAGTATATGGCGGGCGCGAACCACAGCGAATATGGGCCCGTGGACCCCGCTTATAATCTGTGGACATTCAACTTCAGCTCAGGAACTACAGGCCCTCCCCTTCCCGCAGGCGCCTACAACGTGAAGGACCCGAATACGGGCGACACGATGGACCTTGGCTGGGCGCTCAACCCGCAATGGGGCAATAACGGCCCCTTCGTTTACCTGTATAGCTATAACAACGGTTCCAGCCAGCAAATCAACTACACGAGTTCCGGCCAACTACAATCCGTGGCAAACCCCGGTCAGTATTTTTATAATGACGGAGGTTTTCTGGCTGTTGGGCAGGCCGGCGATACGTTCTCGATTACCGCAAGCGGCAACGGTTATATCATCCAAGACAAAACGGCCGGCAACCTTTATGTCAACACCGCCAGCGCCATTGATCCACCGAATAAACTGTCGTTATCTTCCACGCCCACGGTCTGGATGTTTCCCGCGGTATCGACCGGCGGCGGCACACTCGCAACGGGCCTACCGTATAACTTTCAGGATGGGTTCGGCAATACGATGGATCTTGGCTGGGCGCTTCACCCGGAATGGGGAAACAACGGCCCCTTCGTCTACTTGTATAGCTATAACAACAATCCCAGCCAGCAAATCACCTATACGGCCTCCAGCCAGCTACAATCCGTGGCAAACCCGGGCCAGTATTTCTATGACGACGGCGGTGTTCTGGCGATTGGGTCGGGCGGCGATACCTTTTCAATTACTCGTAATGGAAACGGTTATACAATTTACGACCGCACGGTAAACCTTTACGTGAACACTCCGGGTAAAATCGACCCGCCGAACCAATTGACGCTGTCGTCCACTCCTACGGTTTGGATGGCAACGCTCCAGTAAGCTAAAACCGCGTGCGCTGCGTGGTTGAGCACGAGCTTAGAGCGTTAAGTGCGCTTGCGGTACTTCACGATACGCAGGCGGATCGACTTTTCACTATCTCCCAGCGTCCTGGCATAGGACTCCGGGTCTATAAAGATGAGCATGGCGAAGAAAGGAACCGCAAGGAGTAAGTCAAAGAACAGACGGATGCGGACAACGAATTCCCTCATGCTATATCAAAAGTCAAAGCCGCCTCAAATCCCACCACTTATAGGAACGCATGTAGCAGCCCAGGCAGCGCTTCGGGCGGAAAAAGAAGAGCAGCAGAGGAATGTCGAACCACCGAATGCTTGAACTACACATCGATCCCTTCGCATGGCAGTGAGGACAAATCATAGGATCAAACAAGTTCATAACGAGCGCTCACAATGCAGACCCGCGTGCACCAGTAAGTGCAACTAACTTCTTAGTCCTTATAACTATTTAGCAATTACACTTCCCCAACGCAATTTGCAACTGCCATTTCCGCGGCGGCCTATGACTGCCGGGGCCGCGAAATCCGCTGGCCTGATTGTCAAATTATATCGTGGAGTTGTATCTCAGGCAACACTGTCTAAGGCATCGTTGATGGAAATTGTGAGCGGGTTCACTGTATCTTAACGATATGTCCACTGTATCTGAACAGTATGCCAATAGGAACCATCCATAGTATTTTTAAGGCAGTTATTACTACTGGCACGGCCGACGCGCATACTCACTTAATATACCGGCGGAAGTTCCGCATATAGGCCGACGTTCCCCAGGAAGGAGGAGATATCAGATGAAAGTTGCTGGATGAGAAGAGAGGGCAACAATCCACGAATGCCGCCGCCGTCACAACTGAGGATGCAGTAAGCCATGGAGTGACTATATTACTTCCTAAAACGATCAAGAAAGCACAAAGAATTCATTTGACTTGGCCTTCGCCTTGACACTCTACCGGAGCGGACCTATGATACACCTGGCGTGTCTACTAAAGAAGACCGGAGGTAGAAAATGATCTGGCGGCGCAAGCGGATGTTGGAGAAACTGGATCTCGATTTTGAAGATCATATCCGGCGCGAGATGGAAGACAACATCGATCGCGGCATGAAACCGGACGATGCCCGCTATGCGGCGCTGCGTAAATTTGGAAATATCACGCGGGTTCGAGAGGATACGCGGGAAATTTGGAGCTTCGCCTGGCTCGAGCAACTATTGCAGGACTTACGCTATACGTTCCGGACGCTGTTGCGTAATCCCGGTTTCGCGGCAGCCGCGATTTTGAGCTTTGGCTTGGGAATCGGCGTGAATACGGCGGTGTTCAGTGTGATTAATACTGTTCTTCTGCAGCGGCTTCCCTACCCCGATGCGGACCGGATTGTGGCTTTTTCGAATAAAGTTACGGCAGTGCAGCCACAGCCCTTCAAGGAGGGTCTGTCCGGTGGTGACTTGGCTGAGTGGCTGGCGCACACCAAGTCCTTTGACCGGATGGCTGGTTA
Source organism: Bryobacteraceae bacterium (assembly GCA_036488895.1). Classification (GTDB taxonomy): domain Bacteria; phylum Acidobacteriota; class Terriglobia; order Bryobacterales; family Bryobacteraceae; genus Bog-105. The sequence goes on from DASXGT010000034.1 coordinate 12,227, forward strand.
TTGGTACCGTGACTCGACGCTGGCGTCGGCAAACGCGGCGAACCGGATAGGAGTGGCTCCCGTGGCTGGAGATTTTTGGGCAATCACCGGCGCACGGGCGACTATCGGCCGGTTATTCGACCCGAATCGGCCGGCGCACTCGATCGTGCTTTCCTATCAGCTTTTTGAACATCAGTTCGGCGGGGATGCGCGGATCATCGGCAAGAACGTGCTGTTGGATGGCGCACCAGTTACGGTGGTGGGCATCCTTCCCGCGAATTTCCGGTTTCTTTTCCAGTATTTTGGAGGCGCCAGCATGTCCGGCATCGCGGCATTTGTTCCCGCCCCGCCGTTGGTGCGGACCGAATGGTCACACTGGTTCGTCGTGGGGCATCTGAAGCGAGGGGTTTCTATTGAGAGCGCGCTGGCGGAACTCCAGGGAATTGAGGCGAACGTTCTAAAGGCATATCCGGACCGATGGTTTCCGGGAATTGCCTGGATGCGCTTGCAGCCCTTGCAGGCCGAGCTTACTGGTAATAGCCGCCGAGCCTTATTGATATTGCAGTTGGCCGGATTTTTTGTATTGATGATTGCCTGCGCGAATATTGCGAACCTGCTGCTGGCGCGGGGCGCGGCCAGGAGCCGTGAAATTGCGATTCGAGCCGCGGTGGGCGCGGGGGCTGCGCGCGTCCTCCGGCAGTTTCTGGCGGAAGGGCTGGTGCTGGCGCTCACCGGCGGAATGATTGGCGTGTTGATTGCGTGGTCGGCGATTGCCCTCATGAAGCAGTTTGGCGTGGGCGCCGTTCCGCGTTTAGCGGAAACGGTAATTGAAGGATACGTGTTGGCTTTTACTTTAAGCTTATGCCTGATCAGTGGAATTCTATTTGGGTTTGCGCCGGCCGTCACGCTTTGGCGTGCTGACTTGCAAATTCGCAATGCGGCAGTAAGCGGCGGACTTCGTCTGCGCCGTGTATTGGTTGCGTCGGAACTCGCGTTGGCGATTGTTCTTTTAATGGGCGCCGGACTGATGGTGAAGAGTTTTTGGAAGATGTATACGAACCCGCCCGGCTTCTCCCCGGAGAACACGTTGCTGATGAAGGTGTCTTTATCAGGACCACAGTATGCGGACGCGGCCAAGCAAAGGGCCTACCTGAATGAATTGCTGCGCAAGATTGAGGCGCTGCCCGGAGTTCAGGCGTCCGGAATCGCCAATACCGATATGCTGTTGCTGCAATCCAACGGCGCCGCGCCGCCTATTGTCGATCGGTTTCAGAATAGCCTCGTTTCCGCCGGCTATTTTAGGGCCATCGGAATGCAGTTATTAAAAGGACGCTGGATCACCGATAGCGATCCGCAGGACGTGATCGTCATCAATGAGACCATGGCGCGCCGGGCGTTCGGCAATCGGGAACCGATTGGCCATCGAATAGATGGGTTGGGCCATCCTTTGGTCGTAGGTGTGGCAGCCAACCTGAAATATTCAAAGCGCGATGCCGAACCTGGTGCGGAGATGTTCCATGCCTATTCAAAAAGCCTGGGGGCAAACACTTCCGTCACGGTTGCGGTGCGGATGCCGGGAGATCCGTTGGGAATTTCTTCGGCCGCACGCAATTTGATTACGGGTATAGACCCTACGCAGCCGGTCTACGATATCGAGACGCTGGAGCAGGCTTTGACGAAATCGATTGCGGCGCGCCGGTTTAACTTATTTCTTCTGGGCGTTTTCGCCCTCTCGGCGTTGCTGATGGCGCTGATTGGAATTTATGGCGTGATGGCCTATGCGGTAACGCAGCGAACGCGTGAGATTGGCATCCGCATGGCGTTAGGCGCGCAACGGGCGCAGTGGTTCGGATGGTGATCGCGCAAGGCATGCGCATTACGGTTTGGGGCGTCATAGTGGGTCTTTGCGCGGCTTTGGCGTTCACTCGCGTGATGGCGAGTTTGCTGTACGATGTGACGCCGAATGACCCAGCTACCTTTGCCGTGATTGTGAGCATTCTGGTTGCCTGTGTTCTGCTGGCTTGTTGGGGACCGGCGTTTCGAGCGTCGCTTGTCGATCCGCAAGTTGCGCTGCGGCATGAATAGCAAGTTTTCGGTAGACAAGGCGGATTAACCTCAGTAGACTAACTTCGAGTAGCAGCCCTCGCGTGCGAGAGTAATCCCAAGTCGGCTTCTCAACGGCTCTGCCATTCAACCAGGAGTTTTAAAACCACATGAGAAGAAGACACGCGCCTACGCGCAATGGGCTGGCTCTCGCATTTTTGTTGGCGATGGGGGCTGGCCTAACGGCACAGCCGGCGCGACCGCAGAAGATTACGACTCCGGAGGAGTTCTTCGGGTTCCGAATGGGCGCCGATAACAAGATGGCGCGCTGGGACAAGCTGGTGGAGTATTATCAGCTCCTCGAAAAAGAAGCGAAGGACCGCGTGAAGGTGATCAACATGGGGCCGACCACCATGGGCAATCCGTTCCTTTGCGTGATCATCACGTCCCCGGCGAATTTGGCGAAGCTAGATCAATTAAAGGAGATCAACCAGAAGATCGTGGACCCACGAGGCCGCAGCGAGCAGGAGATCAAGGGGCTGGTGGCGCAGGGTAAAGCGGTAGTGGTGCAGTCGATGAGCCTACATGCCACGGAGATTGGCGGTTCGCAGATGGCCCCCGAGCTGATCTACGACTTGATATCGCGAGAAGACGAAGAAGCCAAGCGCATCCGCGACAACGTGGTGTCGATCATGGTGCCGTCGTTCAATCCGGACGGCGAGATTATCGTGACGGATTGGTACCGCAAGACACTGGATACGCCGGCGGAAGGATCAAACCCGCCCGTTTTGTACCACAAGTATGCCGGGCACGATAACAACCGCGATGCGTTCCAGACCAACATGGTGGAATCGCAATACATGGCTCAAATCATGTTTACGGGATGGAAGCCAGAAGCATACGTGGATCACCATCACATGGGCAGTTATGGGGCGCGTATCTATCTGCCGCCTTATGCCGAGCCGGTGAGGCCGAGCGCCGATCCGCTGCTGTGGCGGGAATTAAGTTGGTACGGGGCGCACATGGCTTATAAAGAGGAAGAGGCCGGCGAATCAGGCGCGATCAACATGGCTCAGTATTCGGGATGGGGCCATTTCGGGTTTCACTGGATCACTCCGTTTCATAACATCGCCGGCATGCTGACGGAATCAGCAAGCGCGAAATTGGCGTCGCCGCTGTATATTCACCCGGAACAGCTTGAAGGTGGAATCCGGAATTTGCCGACATATGACGAGGAAACTGTATTTCCGGACCCCTGGAAGGGTGGCTGGTGGCGGCTGCGGGATATTGTGGACCGGCAGAAGACTTCGGCGTGGGCCGTGCTGGATTTGGCGGCGCGCAATAAAGAAACGGTCTTATGGAACGCGTACCTGAAAGGCAAGCGGCAAACCGAGCGCGGGGCGGCTGGCAAGGTGAAAGCTTATGTGATCCCGGTTGCCCAGCATGACAAGCTGACGGCGGAGTTGTTAGTCAACAAGTTGCTGGTACAGGGCGTGGAAGTACAAAAACTCAGTGCAGCGTTCAGCACATCCGGCGGGATGACTTATCCGGCCGGTTCTTATGTGGTCACGATGGCGCAACCGAAGATGGGATTGGTGCGCTATCTGCTGGGACGCACGTTTTTCCCAGATAACGATTGGACGCGGAACAAGGATGGCTCACCGATCCGGCCTTATGATATGTCGACCGACACGATGTATGAGTACATGGGCGTGCGCGTGGACCCGGTAGAGGAACCGGTGCAGGCGGCAATGACCAAGTTGACAGCTCCGGAGACGGCCGTGGGAATAGTGGCGAAATCAAGCACCTATTTGCTGGACGGACGCCTGAACGAAAGCTATAAAGCGGCCAACCTGCTGATGGCGAAGGGCGCGAGCGTTGCCCGCGTGGACCATGCCGGCGCGGGGGCGCGAGTGGGTGATTTCCTGGTGAGCAACGCGGATGGCGCTGCGGTAGCGGACGTTGCGAAAAGCACCGGAGTGGATTTTGCTAAAGCTCCGGCGATAGCTTCTGGAGACACGCACGGAATGAAGCCGCTGCGAATCGGGATGTACCAACGTTATATGGGCGGCAACATCGACGAAGGTTGGACGCGCTGGGTGTTGGAGCAGTTCGCTTTTCCATATAAGAGCGTTCTCGACCCCGAAATTAAAAAGGGCAATCTGAATGCGGCTTACGATGTGTTGATTTTGCCGGACGACAATGCAGCAACGCTGATGGGCGAAGCAGGCGGCGGACGCAACGGCGGCGGCGGTGGTGGTGGAGGAGCGACTCCTCCGAGCGGTGGTGGTGGCGGCGGCCGTGGCGCCGATGCATCAATCTATCCGCCGGAGTTCCGCAGCGGCCTGCATGCCGAAGGACTGGCGGCGCTCAAGGATTTCGTTCAGAAGGGGGGCACCTTGGTAGCGCTGGGAAGTTCCAGTTTATTTGCGATTGACAGGCTCGGGCTTGGCGTGCGGAACGTAACGGCCGGCAAATCGACGAAGGAGTTCTGGTGCCCCGGTTCGACGTTGAAGATTAATGTGGAGACCACAAACCGGTATGGTTATGGCATGCCGGATCTGGCATACGCAGTGTTCTTGCAGGGCGACCCGGCTTTCGATATTCCGCCTTCGCAATACAACGAACATTATCAGGTGATCGCGAACTATGTGGAGCGCGATGTGCTGCAGAGCGGGTGGCTGGTGGGCGAGCAGACCATAGCGAAGAAACCGGCAATGATTGTGGCGCAATCGGGCAATGGCAAAGTCGTGCTGGTTGGATTCCGCACTCAGCATCGCGCGCAAACATATGGCACGTTCAAGCTGTTATTCAACACGCTTGTTGAATAGAATTCGCGCGTTAGCGTCCGGCAGGCGCGTGCACGTTTAAGATGACGCGCCGGTAGGATGTGAGGCGCGGCGAACCGTCGTCAGTGACGGCGAGAATGATGTGCGCCGTTCCGGTTGCCGGACAGGCGGTTCTGCTGGGCAGCCAGCGGGGACGGCACGTATCCAACGGCGTGACGACTGTTACCGGACTATTACCGCGAGCGATGCTGATCTCAGCGAGGCTCGCGCCGGTTACGCCTGCTTCGGCATAGTGAAACCAGTTGTATTGCAGGTTTTGGCCATCCGGATCATAACTATCTCTCGCATCTAGCAGCACATCGTTTCCTACTTCGGCATCGATCACGATGGGCGCGGACCCTGGCTGCCCATTCACCGCGAGGATTGGATTGTGATTAGCATGCTCACGGTCCATGACGGTCCAATCCATTCGAGCGGCAAAGTCATTTTGGAAGGCTTCACGCCAGCGCCAAATGGTGGCTTGATCTGAAATGTACTGCCGGCCTTCTTCGCCGGTCACAGTGTCTTGCGAGGTAACGCGCGAAGACAGGTCTCCGCCCTGCGTCCAGATGGGATGCGATTCGCCATACGGCTGCCGATAGATGTAGCGGCCGCCCCAACCGCCCCAATCGGGCCGGCGGTAAGCGTTGAGTCCGTTGTCGATTAAGCCGAGGAAAGAAGGCGTGTCGCCTTCCATGATGAAGGCAAAGCGCGGATATAATTTTCCGAGCGGGCCTTTGGCGCGAATATTCGCATCGAGCCAAGTGTTCGTTACGGTGGTGAAATCTGCTCCGGCGCAATTGCGATAGTAATCGTCACCGCTGATGCCGGTCCACGCCGCGTAGTAGTATTCGCTACCGGTTGGGGTGGATGGCTGGACGATGTAGAACAAGTTGGGGAACTCGCGGCGAATCCAGGGTCCCGCGTCGTCCTGATCGGAGATGGAATAGACCCGGAGTTTTTGGACAAACTGATCCACTTCGGCAGGCGTCCTGGTAGCGCGCACTTGCAGGAGCGCCTGCGCGAGGGTGTTTGCACCGCCCCAGACAGAAATCCACAGAGGGCGTTCATCCTTCCGATCAGCAGCCCGGATGATAGCCTGGGCCCCTTCGGATGACTGGCCAGGGCCCGTAGCCGAGAGACCGTACGCCGGCTGGCCGGAGAATACGCGTGTATTTAGTTGCTGGGCCGTGGGCCAACCCTTCGCGTGCAGGAGGAGATTAGACTGCACCTGGCCGTAGGCTTGGATGAGAGCGCGCATGGTTTCTGGATGCACCGCCTTCTTTTGCCAGGTTGATGTAGAGGCGATCAGGCCTTCGATATCGATCTCGTTTGAGTAGAGGAGCAGGCGGACGAAGGACATTTGATCGTCCGGTTCATTGCCGATGTCGCTGATGACGATGAGACGCGGATGGCCGGCGAAGTTATCGATATGAGTTTGGCTGGTCAGTGAGCCGCTGACCACTAGCAAGGAAATTGTTAATAAACGTAAAATCAACGGGCGAAGCTCCCCAATGGTTACTCTATGTTAATCGCAAAGTAAAAGGCAGGCCCTACACTCAGATTTATGGAATCTGGACTTCACGCGGCGGAACTGGTGTACCTAATTCTGCTTGGCTTTGTGGTGATCTTCGCGACGCTTGCGCGTAAGCTGGATACGCCTTATCCGATCGTACTGGTGATTGCCGGGCTTGCGCTTAGCTTCGTCCCGGGCACGCCGCGGGTTACACTTGATCCTCAATTCGTATTCCTGGTCATCTTGCCGCCGCTGCTTTATTCGGCGGCTTGGCAAACATCATGGCGCGACTTCCGGTACAACCTGACTAGCATTTCGATGTTGGCGTTCGGGCTAGTAGCGTTCACGGTAATTGGCGTCGGCATGCTGGCAAGATGGATAATCCCAGATCTCGACTGGCGTCTCGGGCTGGTGCTCGGGGCAGTGGTGGCCCCCACGGATGCAATCGCCGCGACATCGATCGCAAGACGTATCGGGCTTCCCCGCAACATCGTGGACATTTTAGAGGGCGAGAGTCTGCTTAACGATGCGAGCGGTTTGTTAGCGCTTGAATTTGCGATTACGCTTTTGGTGAACGGACAATCGCCAACGCTGGGCCAGGAGATTGTGCGCTTTCTGGTTTTGACAATTGGCGGCATCGCGATCGGGCTCGCGGTGGGCGCGCTGATTGATCAGGTTGAACGCCGGATCAATGACGGCCCGACTGAATTTACGATCAGCATTCTGACGCCGTATACTGCCTATCTTGCCGCTGAGGCGGCGCACGCGTCGGGTGTCTTGGCGGTAATTGCCTGTGGGCTTTATCTCAGCCGCAAGAGCGTGAACTTCTTTTCCGCAAATGTGAGGCTGCAGGTCTGGAACGCTTGGGACGCGCTGGAGTTTATTTTAAACGGGCTGATCTTTGTGCTTATCGGCTTGCAGCTGCCCTCAATTATGAGCGGACTCAAGGGCTACAGCATCACCACATTGTTGCTTTATGGTTTGCTGTTTAGCGGCATGCTGATAGCGCTGCGGCTCATCTGGGTATTTCCGGGCGGTCTCATCGCGACTTTTATTCGCCGCCGCTTACTGGGGCAATCGATACCGACGCCGACGCCGCGGACTCTTTTCGTCGTGGGATGGACCGGCATGCGCGGCGTGCTCTCATTGGCCGCAGCCCAGTCGATTCCCCTGACGATGGGCGATGGCCGTCCACTGCCTCACCGCGATCTGATCATCTTTCTCACATTCAGCGTGATTCTAGTGACTTTGGTGCTGCAGGGCTTGTCGCTCGCTCCAATTGTCAAGGCGCTGGGGCTCGGGGGAGCGGCGGGTCCCGATTGGGAGGAAAAAGAGGCGCGGCGCATTGTTATCGATGCGGGGTTGCGTTATCTGGCGGAATCGCGCGCCCACGTTGCGAAAGAGCTGGCGCCGGTCTATGACGATCTGGCGCACCACTATGAGCAACGTCTGCTGGAAATCAGCAGTGAGCGGAAATCGGACACGATGGCGCGTGATCAACTAGCGCTACACCGCAGGCTGAAGTTGGAACTGGTGCAATTGGAACGCGAGACCGTGGTGCAGTTGCGCGATCAGGGACGAATTAACGATTCCGTGTTGCGAACGCTTGAAAGAGAGTTGGATTTGAACGAAGCTCGCATGGGTTGACGAGAATAGCCCGCGACGTTGTAGGCTTTTCTTATGCAAACAGGAATGCCAAGCCGGACGGCCTGGGCCGCGGCCCTGCATCGCGCCCAATTTGGTCCGCTCTAGGTTTTATCGCGGGGCTGCCAAATGGCGCGCAGATTGTGTTTGATTATGCCGATCCGCCGAAGTCGCTGTCGCCGGAAATGAGCGCGACAGGCGGGCTGCGCACGTAGCGACGATTGGCGAGGCTTGGAAGACTTATTTTGAAGCGGCAAAGCTGCGGGTCCAATTAAATGCGGTTGGATTTAATGAAGTGGAAGATTTGGGGCCGCGGCAGATTACGGCGCGCTATTTCCGCACCGCGCGGCTGCCGCTCCGGAGCGGGGCGGGCATATCGTGCGGGCGGCGAGGCTATAGGTTGCCTCGACGGGCTTGTTCGCGTTCGATGGCTTCAAAGAGGGCTTTGAAGTTGCCTTTGCCGAAGCTGCGGCTGCCTTTTCGTTGGATGATTTCGAAGAACAGAGTGGGGCGGTCTTCTACCGGTTTGGTGAAAATTTGAAGCATGTAGCCTTCGTCGTCCCGGTCGGCAAGGATGCCCAGATTTGCCAGTTCTTCAATGGGTTCGTCAATTTTACCGACACGCGATGTTAGTTCCTCGTAGTAAGTGGTTGGCACTTGCAGAAAGTCGATGCCTTGGTTGCGTAGTTGGGTGACCGTTTGTATGATGTCGCGCGTGGCCATGGCAATGTGCTGGACGCCGGGGCCTCCGTAAAATTCCAGATACTCTTCGATTTGGGATTTGCGCTTGCCCTCCGCGGGTTCGTTCAACGGAAAGCGAATTCGCTCGTTACCGTTGATCATCACCTTCGACATCAGGGCAGAGTATTCGGTGGAGATGTCCTGATCATCGAAGTGCTTGAACATGCGGAAGCCCATTACTTGTTCGTAGAAACGGACCCAGGTGTTCATTTCTCCCCAGCCGACGTTGCCGACTACATGATCGATATGCAGAAGCCCGGCTTCGCGTGAGACCAAATCTGGGCCCGGAACAGCCGTGAAGCCGGGGAGGAATGCGCCTTGATAGCCGTTGCGCTCGACGAAGGTGTGAATGGTGTCGCCATACAATTTGATGGCGGAAAGATCGGCTTCCCCGTGTTGATCTTTGATCGTTGACGGAGGCTGCGCACTGGCCGCGCCGCGCATGGTGGTTTGCTCCCAGGCGGATTTTGCGTCTTCCACTTGAAGCGCTATAGACTTTACGCCGTCACCATGTTTCGAAATGTGTCCGGCTACTTCGCCGGCGGGTTCGAGCGGCGTAGTGAGGACGAAACGAATTTTATTCTGTGCTAGTACATAAGAAACGCAGTCACGGGTTCCAGTTTCCGGGCCGCGGTAGGCGATGAGGTGAAATCCCATGGCGGCGCGGTAGAAGTAAGCGGCCTGCTTGGCGTTGCCGACGTAGAATTCAATGTGATCCGTTGCCTGAATCGGCAGGAAGTCTGTTTGCATATAGGTTTGCCTTCATTTCGTTGACAAAAATTTCATTCTCTTCGGGCGTGCCGACAGAAACCCGCAAGCACTGCGGCAGACCGAAAGGAGCTAAGGGCCGGACGATCACGCCGCGGCTGAGCAAGACTTCAAACACGTGCTTGGCTTGCAGCGGATCGGCGAATACCAGCATGATGAAATTGGCCGCGGAGGGAACAACTTGAAAGCCGAGGTTCCGCAGGCTGCGAGTCAGGAAGACCAAACCGCGCGAGTTGTTAGCGACGGTGCGCAGCATAAATTCGCGATCTTCCAGCGCGCCAAGAGCGGCGGCTTCAGCGGGGCCGCTGGGTTCAAATGGAAGCTTTACTTTCAGCAGAACGGAAATCAGGTCTTCGTGAGCAAAGCCGTAGCCGACGCGAGCGGCCGCTAGACCGTGGGCCTTTGAGAAGGTCCGCAAGGTGATGACGTTGTCAAAACAGTAGTGCATGGAATCCGGGTAGGAGGGTTCCACCATGGCGAACTCATAGTAAGCCTCATCAAGAATGATCAGGACGCGCTCCGGTAATTGTTGATGAAACTCTTCGAAGGCGCGGCGGGTGAAGAAAGTGCCGGTGGGATTATTCGGATTGGCCAGGTAGATCAGCTTGGTGCGCGGGGTGATGGCGGCGGCGAGCGCGGATAGGTCGTATTGCCAATCTTTGTAGGGCACCGTCCGGTAGGCGACGCCACGGCTGCGAGCGAGTACCTGAAAGCCTTGGAAAGCCGCTTCCGTGGTAAGCACCTCGTCGTCATCACAAAGGAACGTGCGGACGATGTTTGCCATGATGCTTTCGCTGCCGGCTCCGGCGATGACGTTGGCGGTTTTAACCCCGAATAATGCAGCCAGCCGCTCACGCAGAGCCAGGCCGCCATCGGGATAACGGGACATGCCTGCCAAGGAAGCGTGGGCGTATTCGAGCGCGAGCGGCGAAACACCGAGCGGGTTTTCATTCGCGGCAAGTTTGATTACGCGCTTCACGCCGAAGCGGCGCTGCACTTCTTCGCAGCTGAGGCCCGATTCGTAGGCATGCAATGCCTGGATGTGCGGCGGCGCCAGAATTGCGGCTTTCTCTATTTGGATATTAGTCATCGATACTAAATATATTTTTAGTATATTTTAAATGGATTGCAATGGCGAAGATCAGAAATACAGAAAGTACGGGGACGCAGGCGGACCGTGCCTACCAGCTAATGAAGCACGGTATTTTGCATGGCGAGTTTCCGGAAGGCGGGTTTCTGCGCGAGGCGGAGATTCTGGCGCGCTATGCGATTGGGCGAACACCGTTTCGCGAGGCTTGCAACCGGCTGCACAACGAGCAACTGCTGGCCGTGGTGCCACGGCGTGGTTATTTTGTTCCGGAACTCAGTTTTCGCGGCGTTCGCGACCTGCTGGAAACACGTATCATTCTGGAAGGAATGGCGGCTGAGTTGGCGGCGCTGCGGGCGGAACCGGCCGAGGTAGATCAATTGGAGCGGTGCTATAAAGCGGCGCTGCAAGCGGCGCGTCATGCGGGGAGCTTAGATGCGTTGATCGAAGCAAACCAGAAATTTCATTTGCAGCTTGCCGGAATGTCGCACAACCGGGAACTTGAAAACCTTTTGCGCGGCGTGCTGGAGCGCTCCATTCGGTTGGTCTATTTGGCCGCCAGTAGTTCCAAGCAGGCTCCTAAAGATATTGAGACGCTGTTAAAACCGATTTTGGAAGCGATCCGGAAGAAGGACGCCCCGGCCGCGCACAAGGCCGTGGCGGCGGACATTGCGCATGGACAATTGAACGCGTTGGGGCGGGATTTTTGGGGAGACGCCTCACAGGGAGTTACAAACAGAAAGGAGAAGTGATGCCGGTCTATCGTCAGCTTGGAGAAATTCCATCAAAGCGGCACAAAATTTTTCGAAAGCCCTCCGGTGAGTTGTATGCAGAGGAGTTGATGGGGAATATAGGGTTTACGGGACCATCATCGCTGGTGTACCACGCGCATGCGCCCACCGGCGTGCTTGCGATTCAGGCCCTAAAGCAGGTCCATTGGCAGCCCGCTGAAGCCGAACCGCTACGGCACCGGCATTTCCGCACACAACAACTGAATTGCACTGGCGACGCGATTCTGGAGCGCAAGCCATTGTTGTTTAACCATGACGTGAGCATGGAGATCGTGAAGCCGGCGCAAGATACGTCGACCTTCTACCGGAATGCGCAAGGCGATGAGATTGTATTTGTGACGGAGGGGAATGGATTTCTGGAATCTCCTTTCGGAAGCATTGCGTTTTCGGCCGGCGATTATCTGGTGATCCCACGCGGGATTCTGCATCGCTATCGTTTCACTTCCGTCGAGCGATGGCTGCTGGTGATTGAGAGTGCCGGATATGTTCGCACGCCGAAGCGCTACCGCAACGAGTTTGGGCAATTGACAGAGGCGAGTCCCTATGGCGAGCGCGACATTCGAGGGCCGCAAAATCTAGAGACGCATGATGAAAAAGGCGAGTTCAAGGTGGTAGTGAAGAAGGCGAACACGTTTACGGAAATGCTGCTCGCGTATCATCCGTTCGATGTCATCGGTTGGGATGGATTTTACTATCCATGGGCTATCAGCATTCATAACTTTGAGCCGAGAGTGGGACGTTTTCATTTACCGCCGCCCACGCACCAGACGTTTGAAGGGGATGGTTTTGTCGTGTGCTCGTTCTGTCCGAGACCGTATGACTTTGACCCGGAGGCGGTGCCCGCGCCCTATAGCCATTCGAATGTGATGTCAGACGAGGTGCTGTACTACGCAAATTCCGAGTTCATGAGCCGGAAAGGAATTGAATATGGATCAGTCACGCTGCACCCGGATGGGTTGCCGCATGGGCCGCAGCCGGGGCGAACCGAAGCATCGATTGGCCAAAAAGCAACTAATGAACTGGCGGTGATGGTGGATACATTTCGCGGTTTGCATGTGAGCCGCGAAGCGACGGAGATTGAAGATCGGAATTATTATTTGTCGTGGCTCAGTTAGACGAAACGCACGATCCGGAGTTGCGAAGTTGGGTTGCCTCCGCCAACCGGCCGGAATGCGACTTTCCGATTCAGAACCTGCCGCTGGGCGTGTTCCGGAAGCCGCGCGATCCGCGTCCGCGGTTAGGCGTGGCTATCGGCGACTTTATCCTGGATTTGCGGCCTTGGCTTGAGGGGCAAAATCTGAATGGCTACTTTCGTCTGCCCTCGGCGCGGCGGCGCGAGTTGCGCCGGGAGTGGAGCGCGTGTTTGCGCGAGAGTGCGCCGCACCGCGATTTAACGCCGCGGGCCGAGTGCGAGATGCTACTACCCGCTGCGATTGGCGACTACACTGATTTCTATGCTTCGCTTCCCCACGCGATGAATGTGGGAAGACTGTTTCGGCCCGACAATCCATTGCCGGCGAATTACAAGCATGTGCCGATTGCTTATCACGGACGGGCTTCATCGATTGTGGTGAGCGGCACGCCGATAGGGCGGCCGTCAGGGCAACTAGGGCAAGGCCGGTTTGGCGCGTCCCAAGAACTCGATTATGAGGTAGAGGTTGGGGCATTTGTTGGGCCTGGCAATACGATGGGGCAGCCGATCGCGATGAAAGAAGCGGAGGAGCATCTGGCGGGCGTCTGCTTATTGAACGATTGGTCGGCGCGCGATATTCAGAGATGGGAAGGTCAGCCGCTCGGACCGTTTTTGTCGAAGAACTTTGCGACTTCGATTTCGCCTTGGGTGATTACGGCAGAGGCGTTGGAACCATTCCGGGTGGCCGAGCAGCCGCATGAGGAAGTGATTCTCCCGTATTTGCGTTCCGTGGAACCAGGCGCCTTTGATATCACGCTCGAAGTTTGGCTGCGCGGCGTGCGCGTGAGCCGAGCTTTTTTTCGCGAGATGTATTGGACGCTCGCGCAGATGATCACGCATCATACATCGAATGGCTGTCCGCTGCGGGCGGGCGATTTGATCGGCAGCGGAACGGTATCCGGACCGGAGCCGGAGAATCGAGGCTGCCTGCTGGAACTTACGGCGGGCGGCGAACAGCGCTGCTTTCTGAAAGACGGGGACGAGGTGATTTTGCGCGGCTACTGCGTGCGGGAGGGGTTTCGGCGAATTGGTTTCGGAGAGTGTACTGGCATCGTGCAGCACCACCCTTAAGTGGGGCTATACTTGGATCGGGGATTCTATGGCGACCCAGATCCGTCCCGGATTGACTACGACCGAAGCGGCTTTTGTGGAAGAGGCACGCGGGCATGGGCAGTTGTATATTGAGCAGCCCTACGCGCTCTATTCGGAGGAGAACCACCAGGCGTGGCGAACCTTATATACGCGCATGCAGCCGAAGTGGCGGCAATATGCCAATGAACGGTTTCTACAGGGGATTGAGTCACTTTGTTTTGATCCGGAACATGTCCCGAAGCTGGTGGATGTGAATGGCTTTTTGAAAGCGCTCACGGGATTTCGCGCAAAGGCAGTCAGTGGGTATGTGCCGAGCTTTCTCTTTTTTGACTGCTTGCGCAATCGGGAATTTCCCACTACGATTACGATCCGGCGCGGCGATCAGCTTGATTATTTGCCGGAGCCGGATATTTTTCATGACATCGCCGGGCATGTGCCGATGCATACCGACCGAAAATTTGCCGATACCTTAGTGCGCTTCGGTGATTGCGCGCATACGGCGGTTGAGATGGTTGCGGATACCCGGGATGAGGCCCAGAAACTGGCGCGGCTGGAGAGTATTATCCGGGCGATGGCGCGATTTTTTTGGTTCACGGTGGAATTTGGTTTGATGCGCGGCGCGGGCGGAACAGTGAAAGCGTACGGGAGCGGGCTGCTGAGTTCTTATGGTGAGATAGCGCATGCGATTGAATCGAGCGAAGTGCAGCGGCAGCCGATTCAGCTTGAATGGGTAATTAACCAGGGGTTTGAAATTGACCGGTATCAGCCATTGTTGTTTATTGTGGATTCGTTCGACCATCTGTTTGAGTTAGTGGACGATTTAGAACGATGGATGCGCACCGGTAAGTTGAACAACGTGGCGCGCGGGGAACCGGTAGTGATTCGCGAGGATTTGCAGAGCTTCTTGTTGGCGGCCGGTGCGGCTTAGGACAACATCTTCACGAGATTGCTGTAACTGACCCGGGCGGCGGCGACGGAATCACCCCAGGCAGCGGCGTTGTCCTGTTCGATGCAGTAATGCTTCAGGCCCGCTACACCGGCGTGCGCAAAAATTTGTTTGAAGTCGATCAACCCGAGGCCGACGGGAACGAGGTCCGCCGCCTGCCTACGCTGCGCGACGCTCATTCCGGGAGTCATGCGCTTGAGGCCGGCTGCATCCTTGATGTGCCACAGTTCGTAGCGGCCCGGATTCTTTTTGAACATGCCGGGGATATCGAGCCCTAAGACGGATGCCCAGCCGCTATCGAGCTGCATGGTTACGAGAGAGGCAGGGGTGTTGGCAAGAATGACTTCAAAGAAGCGCTGGTCGGGATGATCGGCGAGAGATGCAAACTGATCCGGGTCCATGCGCACCAATTGCTTGATACCGAATTTCTGGGCGATCTTCCCATTTGCGTTGAGCCGATCGGCGTTGCGCTTCACCGCATCCATAGTTAGAGCGCCCTGCGAAGCTTGGCCAATGCGGCCGTGGGGGCCGGTGCGTGGAGCGAAGATTTCGGTATACTTGATGCCCATCACCTGGAAGGCTTCGAGCGTCTTCTCCAAGCCGGGGCCTTCGGTCGCATTGGAATGAGTGCTGGGCATGGTGAGTCCGTGCCGGTCGAGCAATGCCCGGAAGCCTTTGGGATCGAGGCCCGCGTAGCCCAGACCGTCAGAATCGTGTTGATCGGCAGGCTCCACTTCCTTGTAGCCAATCTCGGCGATTTTCGCTAGCGTGCCTTCGTAGTTTTTGGGGTCCATCAGTTGGTCGCGCACGGTGTAGAGTTCGAGGCCGGCGCGTTTTGTCCAGTTTGCGGAGGAGGCGGGCTGTGCCGCCAGCGCGAGAGGAGCGATCGCGAGAGCACCGCTGCCGGCAGCTACTTTTTTTAAAAATGTACGGCGTGTTTTGGAAGGCGCTGTGCTGGTGGCGGTCAATTCGGTTCCTTCCTTTGGATCTGCGCGACTTCCAATTCTAAACCCGATGCTTGAGCAGAATGGCAGAACTATGGCGACGGATTGGGAGTAATTCTACTTAGAGCAATTCAATAACGGATTCGATGGCAACAGACCTCATCCGCGCAACCTCAGCAAGGATGGCATGGAGCGTGCCAGACTTCAATGGATTGTGCTGAGGGACCGTGATCGAATGAGCCGGAGGACCTGCATGCCGCAGTCGGACGTGGCTACCCTTCTGACGGATTACACAGTAACCCAAACTTTCCAGCGCGCGAATCAGACGAGCCGCTGATATGCCTCTCGGCAACTTCATGCGGCTTCGACCGGAAGTAACTCGTCCTTAACGTAGTGCAGTTGCACGAGCCGGGGACGGGCCACACTATCTTCGAAGTGCAGCGCCACTGCTTCAAGAACGTTGGCACGGAGATCTTCCCAAGTTTCGGCTTCCGTGAAAATGGCATGGCCGAGCGCACGCGCGCAATAGCCGCCTTCCTCCGCGTCGCGAATCTCGAAAATTAACTCCATGCCCGTAGAATACCTGAGCGGTCGAGTGGACCAGAATGCTGGCCATACTCAACGATGCTCATCGTGTCCCTTGTCTTTCGGATGTTCGCCGCCGTGCTGTGCATTGGGAGGCGCGCCGCGAGGAGCCGAGGGACGCGCTTCTGGCGCCCGGCCGCCTGAGGGCCGTCCCTGCTCCGGACGTGGAGTGTTTTGTGGTCTCGCTTGGGGTGCGGGACGATTCTGGGGCGCAGGGCGATTCTCGGGCCTCGGTCCCGGGCGATTCGTACTGCCTGGCGCGGGGCGGTTGTCAGGCCGCGGGCTGGGACTGGGGCGATTCACGGCGCTCGGCACAGGACGGTTTTCAGGCCTCGGATTCGGACGATTGACGGCGCCTGGTGCGGGACGGTTGTCAGGCCTTGGACCAGGACGATTCACAGGTCCTGGCGCAGGACGGTTGTCGGGCCTCGGGCCTGGACGATTTCCGCCGCCGGGCGAAGGACGAAAGGCTGCCGTCCGGGAAGTCACCGGAGGACGGAAGTTGCGCGGTACGCCGGGACCGGAGCGCTCGTAAACACCTCGATTGTAGCCGCCAAAATTGCCGCGGTTATAAACGGTTGTGCTGCGCGAAATATAAGTCGTACGGTTGTACACGACTACGCCGCCACGCCAGTTGGGCGACCAGGAATGATAACCCCAGCCATAATGCGCAAACAATCCTATTCCAATGCCGACGCCAAAACCGATTGCCAATGCCCCAGCCAACGTAACGCCACGCGGCGGAGGCGGTACGTAGAATCCGGCATACGCAGGCACCGGTGTGCCGTAGACCGTCCAAGGGTCGTAATAAGGCACATACACCGTATTCGCGTCCGTGGGTTCAATCATGATCTGGCCGCCGCTATCATAAACCCTTTGATGCTCCATGGAGCGAAACGCTCCCGCTTCCTGGGCTTGCGCGCGCATGGCTTGCACGGCGTTCATCACGTCTCCGGGCTGATTGTAGTAGGCGTTCCCGAGGGCGCCAGTCCAATTTATATTTCTCGTGAGGTAGTCCAGCACGCTGGGAAATGCGGTTAACGCCTTCACGCTCGGGTCCCAGGGCATGCCGTTGGCGGCCGCGCTCAATTGATCCGGAGGCATTCCGCCATTTTGCCGTATCCAGCCATCCGCCTGCTGCACTTGGTCTGGATATGTAGAGGCCGTCAAAATCTGGGCGACTAAAGCATCCGGATATAGCGCAATGGGCGCCACCAATTGATTCAGCTGCGGCGCCTCCAGCGGGGCGTAATTGGGCGGGGGCGCTTGCGCGTATAGATCTCCCTGGGCGAACACAACCAGCAGCGCTGAAAGCACAACCGCCAACAGCCTCTGCGCGAAATTGTTAATCCCCGTAACACCGTTAACCATTCAATCTCCTCCCTCCATTAGAGCGCTAACGCTCGCTTAGTTAAACAGATACACTTCAAAATTTTTACAATCCTGCGACATTTCCGGGCTGAATTCGCTGTTATTTTGGCGGTATGAACCGTCGATCTATCCTTTTTCTGGGAGGCGCCGCGCTGGTTTCGAATCTGTTTTCGAAGATGCTGACTACGCTTGCGCCGGCCGCGGACGCCACTTTTGTGCTTGAGGTTGAGAAGACCGGCATCCTGGCAGGTAAGAAGCACCGCTTTGTGTTCACGGATTATCATGGCCAGGTTTCAGATGGCGCGCCAAGCGATGGCGGCAAGCAGGTTATCTTTACGGTTCATTCCGCCAGTATCCAGTGTGAGGACACTTGGGTCAACGACAAAGACAGAGGCAAGATTTTGAAATATGCGTTAAATGAAATGCTAAAGGTGGATCAATACCCGGAGATCCGCTACGTTTCGTCCGCCATCCATGAGCGCGGCGGCAATAGTTTTTCGATTGATGGGAATTTGACGATTGGCTTGAAAACGCGGCCCGTCTCTGTCTGCGCCACCCGCCAACTTGATGGCGCATCCAAGCCATGGTGGAATGGATCCGCCGTGATCTCGCTTAGTGATTTTGGACTGAAAGCTCCTACTGCCGCGTTGGGAACCATTGGGACCAAAGACAAAATGCAGCTTTCTTTCCACTTAGCTGCTTTGTAACACGAGGCAAATAACAGGCGCGTTGATTCCTCACTCACATTTCAATCAAACGACCGTAACTTCTTTCCAATCTCACCCGAAAATACTTCTGTATAGTGTCGATTGCGGTTTTTTAATAACTTTTTTACAGGAGAAGCAGGGATGCAAAAAATAACTCGTAGATTGCTGATGGTTGTAGCGGGAATTAGCGCAGTGTCTTCCATTTTCGCCGCGGATCAACCCTCGGTCCAACCGAAGGGTGGATCATCAGGGGCCGTCTTTGTGATGACCAACGATGCGGCGAACAATGAAGTGATTTCTTACGAACGTACGCCCGATGGCCAGTTGTCCGCGAGTGGGCGGTTTGCAACAGGCGGCAGAGGCAGTGGAGGCACAGGCGATCCGTTGCAGTCACAGGGGTCTCTTACGCTGAGTCAGAACGGCTCAGTGCTGTTCGCGGCCAACGCCGGAAGTGGAACTGTCTCCGTGTTTCGCGTAAATGACGCCGCGCTGAAACTCCTTGATCAGGAGCCTTCGGGCGGCAGCGAGCCGCTCGCCGTCGCTCAAAACGGGAGTCTTGTGTACGTGCTCAACGGGGCCGCGGCCGGAACCGTGGTGGGTTTTCATTGGGACGATAAGCAATTGAGACAGATTCCGAATGCGATTTCTTATTTAAGTGCAACATCCGCGGGTGGATCGTCCATCACCATCAGTCCGGATGGCACGGTTCTAGTGGTCACCGAGCGATTGACGAACAATATCGATACGTTCAAAATCAACGCTGACGGCACGTTGACGCCCATTGTGGTGAACACCAGCACGGCGCCCGGCGTTTTCGCAGCAGCTTTCGCTCCGGAAGGAACGGTTATTGTCTCGGAAACGGGACCTGCCAGCGGAACCAATGCGTCAACCCTTTCATCCTATACGGTACTTGCGAATGGCAAGCTTTCGGCTGTTAGCCAGAGTGTTCCCACATTGGGCGCGGCGAATTGCTGGAACGCGATCGCTCCAAACGGCAAATGGGTGTATGTTTCGAATGCGGCTTCCAATACCGTCTCGGGATTTAGCATCGGGAGCGGCGGCGCGTTGACGCCAATCGGGCCCACTGTGCTTGGCATTAATCCAGCGGGCAGCGGGAATCTTGATATCGCTGTGTCATCGGACAGTCAATACGTGTACACCTTGAATTCGGCGGCGGGAACGATCAGTATCTTCGGCATTCAAAAGGACGGCAGTCTTACCCCTCTCGGCCAAATTGGCGGTTTGCCGCAGGCCGTTGGGTTTAATGGAATAGCGGCGCTTTAGTAGAGAGAGACGAATTTGGCAGGCGGCGCAGCCGCCTGCCTTTACAATAAACTCTGAACAACGGAGGGCAGCCGCCTGACCATCGCCGAGGCCCGGTGAGAACGATTGGATTAAAGCTCTTCACCCTTTGCGATTTGGCCCCGGAGCAAGAAGGTTTTTGGACACGGTCCATGGCCACAGATTTTAAACGTGCCGAAGTCTTTGTACCAATCTCCGGCGGGAACATCAGGCATCGTTTCTATCCATCTACGTAGTTCATAGAGATCGGCGACGCTGACTTTCCGATCATGCATTCGATCAATTAGGTGTTGGCGAACAGATGCGGGCAGTCTGTCCCAACTATCTATTTTCGGCATCAGCCGCCAAAGACCATGCGCCCCAATCGATCACCGAGAAGTTTTACCTCATCGGGAGCGGTTGCGGTGCGAAAGCGTTCAGCAAGTTCGAAGAACTCCTGTTGCTTGCGCTTTTCTGCTTCGATCCCGTTTTCTATTAGCGCCACCAGCATACGGTTTGAGCTGAGCCGCCGGCTTTTTGCCATGCTTCGAACCTGGGCCGCAATTCCCGCCGGAAGGCTAACGCTTTGTCGTACGGTTTTGGCTGGAGTACCCATAACATCAGTATGCACCATTTTGGTGCAGCATACATCATTGCCCGGTAGCGGCGGATCGCCGCGATTGATGATGCGGGAACCGCGGGACGGCACTACAAATCGAGCTCCGCCTCTTGCTCGCCATCGACTAAACCTAATTTTTGGGCCCACTCGAATGGAAATTTAAGCACGACGCGTGGGTTTCCTTTGTCGTAAGTAATCCCGGGCAAACTGGACGCCTCGAAGTGAAATCCAATCAACTCAAGGTACACGCTCTCAGGTTCAAAGACTTCGTTATAAAGATGAAACTGTTTTCCGCTCTCGTCATCGTGCTCGTAGCGGATGGAACTCTTGGTGCTCATTGCGACCTCATTCTAATGGCGGTTTAGCGGGCATCGAATGTGATTACGGGTTTGCCGGCAGCGGGGTCGCCGTAAAAGCGGTTGCTCTTCCCGTCGCAGAATTCAATTCGCAACTAAACTTGAAATCTTTCCAGCCGGCTGGATATCGAAAAGTCCCGGTGCCTACCAAGCGCTGATTACTCTCCAGCGTTAGCGTTTCCGGAGCGTTCGTCCCGAGAAATACTCGATCAGCGCCTTTCTCTTGTTTTTTTAACTCAGGGAGCGCCAGGGGCCGGCAGAGATACTCCGCTACTTTTTTGGCGTTGGTCCAGCCTTCCGCAACGTGCCGATCAGCGGGCCCTCTCATCGCCGCGATTTGGCGGGCGATATTGGCTTTCTCCGCCGCTGAAAGCGCCGGCTCAGCCGCTTGGGCGGCGATTCCTAAAATGATCAGCAATCCGGCAAACCTCATTTGTCCTCCTGCAAACTTTCCACTATACGTTTGAATGCAATCATCCCAGGGTCGTCGCGGCCGACGCCTTTTTCTCCGAAGATTCGCGCGCGGCCCTGCTTGAAGGGCGCTGTCCGAAACTCAGCCAGCGTAGCATCGATTGCTCCAATGGCGGCGGGCGCCAGTTTCGACGGGTCGTCGATTGTTTCCGTGGCGCGGCGCGCCGCTTCGATGACGTCGAGGACTGTCTTATCGCCCAGTTGGCTCTTGCCGCGCCCGGCCATCGCGGCTCCGGCCGCGCCCAACAATCCACTGACTTCGCTCCAAGGCACGGCGGAACGTCCCTTGGTTTGTTTAGCGGCCGCCATTAAGCCGGTCGCCAGCAAAGTGCCGTAAGTAGAACCGGAGGCGCCGGAAAAGGCCTTGGCGCTGCTCAGCAGGAGAAGGCCCACATCGCTTGCCGAGTCCGGCGAATCAGTTTGCAGGCGCTCGGCCGCGCGAGATAACGTGACACCTAGATCGCCATCGCCTAATGCGCCGTCTAAGGCATTCAATTCGTCGGCGTGATGGGGAAGGCTTTCTTTGATGCGGTTCAACGCCCAAACGACGGAAGCTGTGGTTAGCTGATCGGACATTGTTACACCTTCAGAAACGGGCAATCGCAGGGTGCGAGCAGCAACTTTTCCAACTCGTTGTCGAGTTTGCAGAAGGTGATCGACATTCCAGCCATTTCCATGGACGTGGCGTAGCGGCCCACGAGAGGAGCAACAATGGTGACGCCGAGGGTCTGCAGCCGCTTGGCGACGATTCGATAAACGATATAGAGCTCCTCATGCGGCGTGGCTCCCAGACTATTGCAGAGCACGGAAATGCGGTCACTCGAAGTAAGCGGCAGATCCGCCAAGAGCATGTCCAGCATTTCATTCGCGATCTGGTCGGCGGTTTGCAAGCGGCCACGGCGAACGCCCGGTTCCCCATGGATGCCCATTCCGATTTCCATTTCGCCATCGCCAATGGTGAAGGTAGGCTTTCCAACCGCCGGAAGGATGCAGGGTGTCAGGGCGACGCCAACGGTTCTACAAGCGTCGGCCGCTTTCTGGGCCGTGGCTGCGACTTCCTCAAGAGTGGCCAGCGTCTCCGCCTTGGCGCCCGCAATTTTGAAACAGTAAACCATGCCAGCAATGCCCCGACGCTTTTGGCGTTCGTGCGGTCCGGCGCTGGCGACATCATCAGCAACTAGCACAGTAGCCGTTTTCACGTCTTCGATATCCACCATTTCGCTGGCCATCTCAAAGTTCATGACGTCGCCTCCGTAGTTTCCAAATAAATTCAGAACCCCGGCGCCGCTGTTCACGGCGCGGATAGCGTCCGCGATCAGGTCGGCGCCGGGAGATGCGAAAACATCACCGATGGCGCAGGCATCCAGCAAACCGGGCCCGACGTAGCCAGTGAAAACAGGGAGATGGCCGGAGCCGCCGCCAGAAACGATACCGACCTTTTTCTTAACGGGAGCATCAGGCCGGACGATTACGCGGCCGTCCTCCGCTATGCGTTTGTAGTACCGGGGATGGGCCG
>DASXGT010000044.1:0-5433 GCA_036488895.1 Bryobacteraceae bacterium
GGGCCCAGTGCGCCGCGTGACATTGGATAGCTTTTACTTGGACCGGTATCCGGTGACCAATGAAAAGTTCTCTGAATTCGTGCGCGCAACCGGGTTCCAAACGGAGGCGGAGCGGTTCGGCTGGTCCTTCGTTTTTCAAGGGCATTTGCCTCACGATGAAGGTGGCGAGCATCCTCCCGGGCTGCGCTGGTGGCGCCGGGTGGATCGCGCGGATTGGTCGCATCCGGAAGGTCCTGGCACGAGCATTACCGGCCGGGAACATTACCCGGTTGTTCACGTCTCCTGGAATGACGCGGCTGCCTACGCAGCTTGGGCCGGGAAAAGATTGCCGACGGAAGCGGAGTGGGAATGGGCGGCGCGCGGCGGCCTGGAACAAAAGCGCTTTCCCTGGGGCGATGAGTTAAATCCTGACGGCAAGCACTTGTGTAACATCTGGCAGGGGAATTTCCCGGATCTTGATACTGCGGAAGACGGATATTCGGGTCCCGCGCCGGTGAATGCATACCCGCCCAATGGCTTTGGGTTTGGAACTATCACCGGAAACGTTTGGGAGTGGTGCGCTGATTGGTTTTCGCGTGATTACCATCTCTACGCGACGCGACAAAATCCTCTGGGCCCCGCTGAAGGCACTGCGAAATCGATGCGCGGCGGTTCGTATTTATGCCATGCCTCTTATTGCAATCGTTATCGTGTCGCTGCCCGTACGTTAAACACTCCCGATAGCGCGACAACGAACATCGGCTTTCGCTGCGCTCGAGATTAGCTTTCCGAGCTCCGCGCCAGCCGGTCCAGTTCGCCGCTAAGCAACGCCCAAGCTTCGGGCCCGATTGTGTTTAACATTTTTCTCTGAGCCGAGGCCCAAAGCGGCTGCGCGGACAGGACCGTTTTCTCGCCCTTCTTCGTGAGCTGGACGGACTTCAATCGGCCGTCCGGTTTAGGAATAGTTTTCAGCAGGCCGTCCCGTTCCAGCAGGGCCAAGCTTCTTGTAAGCGTGGTCTGATCGATGACGAGCAACTTGGTCAGCTCCGTAATAGTTGCCTCGCCCGCGCGCCGAATTTCCGAAAGAATGTGAAACTGAGTCGCCCGCAGGCCGCTGGGCTGGAGTGCGTGGTCGTAAATCTGGGTAACAGAGCGCGTGGCTTTACGAAGGGTAGAGCAAACGCAAGGCTGCATGCATACACATATATCACGGCTTTGCCAGTTGACTTTTGAAGCGATCTATATGTATATACATATAATGGCGAATGCGTCTGCGTTACCGATGTCCCAGGTTAGCGAGTCAGCGGCGGCAACAGTTCGACTGTCAAGCGTGGACATTTTGCGCGGCCTGGTCATGGTGATCATGGCCCTCGATCACACGCGAGACTTCTTCTCTAATTCAGCTGCGCTCTTTGACCCCACTGATCTTTCCCGGACCAACCCGTTGCTATTTTTTACCCGCTGGATCACGCATTTTTGCGCGCCCGTTTTCGTGTTCCTGGCCGGTTCAGGTGCTTATTTGTCCCTGGCGCGAGGCCACAAGGACACCTGTGACGTTGCAAAATTCCTGATCACTCGGGGCCTGTGGCTTATTTTTCTGGAGATTTTTGTGGTCTCGCCTTTGGGCTGGTCTTTCAGTCTCAGCTTTGGCTTCACGCGCCTTCAGGTCATTTGGGTGATCGGCGTCTCGATGATGTTGCTAGGCGGGCTCATCCTGATATGGCCTTCACGGATCATCGGCGGGGTGGGCCTCGTGATGATCTTCGCCCATGACCTCTTGGACGGCACGGGCGGCGTATGGAAAATCCTGCATCAGACTAGCTTTTTCGAACCATGGCCGCACAAAATTGTTGCCTCGCTGTATCCGCTGATTCCCTGGGTTGGCGTGATGATGGCGGGTTATGCGGCGGGAGAGGTATTAACGTTCAGTGCTGTGCGCCGCCGCCGATCACTCTTTTGGCTCGGAGGGATGCTTACAGCTTTGTTTGTGATCCTGCGTGCATCCAATGTCTACGGCGATCCTTTGCCTTGGTCGACGCAGGCATCGCCCATCTTTTCGGTCATGTCCTTCTTACGCTGCAGCAAGTATCCGCCTTCGCTCCTGTACCTGCTGATGACGCTCAGTCCCGCGCTGATCGTTCTTGCGCTGATTGATGGCGCCGACGGTTGGTTCCTGCGCTTCCGGGATTTCGGCCGTGTTCCGCTTTTTTACTATGTGTTGCACTTGCCGTTACTCCATGCGATTGCCGTCCTTTTTTCATTCGCGGCTTACGGCAGCGCATCATGGTTATGTCAAGACTTGATGGGAATCAAAGGATCGCCTCATCCGCTACCGCCCGGCTATGGGTACAGTTTGCCGGTTGTCTATGCAGTTTGGCTCGGGACTGTTCTGGTTTTATACCCGGCTTGCCGGTGGTTCGCGAGCGTGAAGAAGAACCGCCGGGCGGTTGTTTTTAGCTATCTGTGATTGATCTGCTTCTGAAAAAGGACAGGGCGCGAGGGGTCGAAATTTATATGCTCGACGTCACTCGTATTCTCGATGCGGCAACATCGCTTGGCGATCTAGCTGCCCTTAACTCCAACCGTCTGGAAGCTTTGAAGGGGAAACCGTAAAGGTCAATATTCCATTCGGATCAATGACCAGTGGCGGATCTGTTTTAAATGGGAGAAGGACGAGTCAGGTCCTTCAAGCGTTGAAATTGTCGATTATCATTGAGGAGAGAAGCCATGGCTCGCACACCCATACACCCCGGGAAAATTCTCGCGGACGAACTTGAAGAGATCGGTCTCACTGCAAAGAGATTGGCCGATGTTATCGAAGTGCCATCAAATCGCCTTTACCAGCTTCTCGCCGGAAAGCGGAACATAACGGCGTATACCGCCCTACGCCTCAGTCAGTATTTCGGTATGTCTGCAGATTTCTGGATGAACCTACAGAGCGCTTACGAACTGGATTTGGCGCGGCAGCAAAACGGCAAGGCCATTCAGCGAATTCCGAAACGTAGTGAGATGGAAGAACCGCGACCAGCAGCTTGACGCCGGAAATGCGCGGAAAACGGAAAGATTACCTTCACGCCTAAAGCTGTTATAGATAAACATCTGGCTTAAGGTCTGCTGGATCTTGCGCAAGGACGTACCCATGGGCCTTACGTGAAAGCCGAAGAAGCTATTGCCGCGCTAGAGACCAGAACGGCGAAAGATTCGAGAAGGCCCAGCAGAAAGTAATCGCGCATCCGAAATAAACGGTTCTATTCCTGATCCGCCGGTGGTCGCAGTAGCTTAACCGGCAGATTCATAGCTGCGCCGCGGCGAACTATGGTCAGCGTAATCACGTCGCCGACGCGCTTTTGAGAGACGGCTCGCACCAAGGCGTCTTCGCGGTCTACAGAATGATTGTCGATGGCTACGATCAAATCGCCGCCGAATCCGAGTTCGACATTGCCAATGTCCACCATTTGCGTGGCGCCGCGCAAGCCCGCAGCTGCTTCCGAGGAGCCGTTCGCGATTTCCTGCACCAGCAAGCCACCGCGGCGCGGCAGGCGTAGCGCTTCGGCCAGATCGCCCGCGACATATTCGGTGGTGATGCCCACCTTAGGGCGCTCGGTGACGCGTCCAGCGCGGTAATCTTCCAGCAGAACTTTGGCGCGATTGATGGGGAGCGCAAAGCCGATGCCGATGTTGGTCTTGCCCAAAATGGCCGTGTTGATGCCGATCACGTTGCCGCTGGAATCGAGCAGCGGTCCGCCGCTGTTGCCGCCGTTGATGGCAGCGTCCGTTTGAATCATGCCTTGAATCCGTTGGCCGGTTTCGCCGGAAATGACTCGGCCGATGGAACTGACCACACCAGTGGTGAGCGTCCCTTCCAAACCAAACGGATTGCCAATCGCGAGCACTTTCTGGCCGACCTGCAAGCGCTCGGAATCCCCTAAATGCAGAAATGAGACTTTCTTTTTCGGAGTAATTTTGATGAGAGCGAGGTCGTCCGAGCGGTCGGGATCCAGCAGTTGGGCAAAAAACTGCGATTGGTCGGGAAGCGTCACCTGAATTTTAGCGCTGCCGGAAACTACGTGAAAGTTGGTGAGAATCAGCCCGTCTTCGTTAATCAAAAAACCGGAGCCCAAGCTTTGCGAAGCCACCGGTTGATAGAAAAAATCGCGGCGCACCGTAGTGCTGGTGATGTACACGGTTGCTACACGAGCGGCTTTGTAGATATCGATATTGTTTTGTTCATCGGGGGTCAGGGCAGCGCCCTGCACCGGTTTCGGTTCATACCAGGAGACGCCGGTACGAAGCAGCGGCGCTGTGAGCCTCCGAACGCTCCAGTTGGAATGGGAAGTCGCCCAAATGAAGCCAAACGCGAGGGCAAATGCCCAGAACAGAGTGCGTATGCTCATGCGGCGGAAGCCTCCGCCAATTGCCGCAAATCGAGAAATACGGTTTCCACCTGCCGGAGCGTGTCCTGTTTTGCGCCGTCCGTATTGATCACGTATTGCGCGTAGCGCTTTTTTGCCTCAAGCGGCATTTGCTTTTCAATTCTGGCCATCACCTGCGCGCGCGGCAATTTGTCGCGATGCATGCCGCGGGTCACCTGCGTTTCCAGATCGCACGCCGTCAAAATCAGCTTGTCGAAATCCGAATAACGGCCGGTTTCTATCAGGATAGCCGCTTCTACGACCGCAATCCCTTTCGGCTCGCGGGCCGCGAATCCGGCCATCAGCTCCTCTTCTTTCTGACGAACAGCCGGATGCACGAAGCCCTCGAGTTTATTTAACAAATCCGGGGATGGAAAAACAGCGGCGGCCAGCTTTTTGCGGTCAATGGTCCCTTCCGGCGTGAGAATTTCCGGACCGAAATAGTCGACCGTTGGCCGGTAAGCGGCTCCATCCGGCTGCAGCACGGCGTGGCCCAGCGCATCCGCATAGATGAGAAAACAACCCAGGCGCTCCAGTCCCGCGGCGACGAATGATTTTCCGCTGGCGTAGCCACCGGTCAAGCCCACCTTTAGCATCCGAGATGCTGTTCCGCCAAATGGACGGTGTTCGCCATGAGCATGGCGATGGTAAGAGGGCCAACGCCGCCCGGGACCGGCGTGTAGAAAGACGAAAGTTCCTGCATGGCTTTCGGATGAACGTCGCCCACCAGCGTGCTGCCGTTTTTGGCGAAAGCGGCCAGGCGCGCCGGATCATGCGCAAATAGCCGCGCCACCAAATCTTTGTCCGTCAAGCGATTCACGCCAACATCGATGACCACCGCGCCGGGCTTGATGTGATCGTGGCCGATAGCGGCTGGTTTCCCAATTGCGGCCACCAGAATATCCGCGCGGCGGCATTCTTCCGCCAGATTCGGCGTGCGTGAATGGCAGATGGTCACGGTAGCATTCTGATGCAGCAACAGCAGCGCGATGGGCTTACCGACAATGTCGCTGCGCCCGACCACCACGGCATGCTTGCCGGT
>DASXGT010000102.1:0-2709 GCA_036488895.1 Bryobacteraceae bacterium
AGAAATGGACGTCTTCCGGCCAAAAATTAGAAAAATCTCGTAACGCCTTCTTCCATCACCACCACGCGGTCCTCAATGCCAGCTGAACGCGCCTCCTCCTCCAGCAACTGCAGAGGTTCATCCACCGGCTCGTGCGACAACCGGAAAGTTCCATAGTGCATGGGAACCATCCAGCGTGAGTTCAGGTCGAGGAATGCGCGAGTAGCATCAGCGGGATTGGTGTGAACATTGCGGAAGGTCGGGGGGTTATAAGCTCCGATCGGAAGCAATGCCAATTCCGGCGATAGTCGCCGGCCGATCTCGCGAAAGCCATTGAAATAAGCCGTATCCCCAGCGTGATAGACCGAGTGCTTCCCTGCCTTCAAGACATAACCACCATAACCCCGATGCGAATCTTTTAGAATCCGCGCTCCCCAGTGCCGCGAAGGTACGTGCGTCACCTGCAAACTGCCGTGCCGTGAGCTGTTCCACCAATCCAGTTCAATGATTTCGGAAAAGCCCAGATCAGACACGAGATCTGTCACATGGCTCGGAATGATAATGGCCGGAGCGGTCCCACGGGTTCGCAGATTGTTTTGCACCAGCGCACGCAGCGAAGGCCGGTGCAGATGATCAAAGTGTGCATGCGTAACCAGGACGACATCAATGGCCGGCAAATCCCGGACGCGAACACCCGGACGCCGCAATCTCTTCAGCACAAACAACCAGCGCGCGAAATTAGGATCGATCATCGCGCTCTGCCCGCCGATCTGCACAAAGAAACTGGAATGGCCAACGAAAGTGACCCCCAGCTCGCCGTTCGAGGCTAAGCGAGGTTTGTGCGTTTCTCCGGAAAGGCGGGTGACGGCGGAATGCCTTACCAATCGCCCAAACTGCGACACGCGCTTACGGAGAGCCCGATTGCGAAGCGTTGCCTTGATCATCCTAAAACACCCACCTCAACTGCCCTACTTTTTGGATGAATGCTGCCCAATATTGACTCTATTTTAGAGCATGATCTTCATAAAATCGCGTTTATCTTGCGATAACCCGAAGAAACCTTCCAAGCCGGGGTTGCTTGACCTTGATCCTATTGCTCGTTTCTAATTCAAAGAGCGGTTTCATCCTTAGGAGAACTTCGATGCGCGTCGCTTTTTTAGGTCTGGGAATTATGGGGCACGCCATGGCCACGAATTTGGTCAAAGCCGGCCACGAAGTTACCGTGTGGAACCGCACGCCGGGGAAGATGGTGGAAGGCGCCGGCATCGCGCCCAATCCAGCAGCGGCCGCACAAGGCGCTGAAGTTATCTGGCTCTGTGTCTCCGATACCGTCGCCGTCGAGAAAACTTTATTTGGCCCCGAGGGCGTCGAACAATCTTTGAGCGAGGGCATGATCATCGCCGACTCCAGCACCATCTCGCCGTCGGCTACCGTTAAGTTTGCTGAGCGGGTGCGGGAAAAGGGCGCGGCTTATATCGATGCTCCCATGACAGGATCGAAGGTCGGCGCCGCCAATGCAACTCTAATTTTTATGGTCGGTGGCGACGAAGCAATCGTCGAGCGACTAAAGCCCCTTTTCGCAGCGATGGGCAAAAAAGTTTTCCGCATGGGCGAGACTGGTAAAGGGCAAGCTACGAAGCTCTCGATGAATCTGCAAATTGCTTTGATCTTCGAAGGCTTCGCCGAGGCGCTCACGCTTGCCACAAAACTTGGCGTGGACCCGCAGCAATTAGTCTCCCTGATCGAGGCCACGATGGTGCGTTCCGGCGTCGTAGAATACAAAGCTCCGTTCGTCCTGCAGCGCGACTTCACTCCTAACTTTCCTCTGCGCCTGATGCACAAAGACATCCGCCTCACGCTCGAAGCCGCCAAAGAAGCTCGCGTAAAACTGCCCGCGCTTGAAACCGTCGAAGAGATTTACGACCTCGCGACAGAAGAAGGCCACCGTGACCTGGATTATGCAGCTACCCTGACTTTGCTGGAAAAATGGGCTGGAATCCAGGTAAAAGGCGAAGCGGCGTAGCGTCATCTCCGACGCGTGGGGACAACCGCCTCGGCTGTCCCGTCTGGTTCTGGCCGGCGGAAGCGGCTCGAACAGATTTAATAGGCCAGCAGAATTCGTAGGTCTCGAATGTTGTTCCCTGTAGCGCCAATCTCAATCGAATCTCCGATCGCTTTAAAAAGCGGAAATGCGTCAAACGACTTCGCGGCCTGCCGAACGTCGAACTCGCACTCACGGGCACGCTTCGCCGTGGTTCCATCCGCGATTGCTCCGGCCGCGGGACTGTTCCCGTCGATTCCGTCGGTACCAGCGCTGAGCACAGTGATATTTTCTCCGGCAATCCGCTCGGCACATGCCAGCGCAAATTGCTGATTACGTCCGCCAACGCCCCCACCGTTCGTGACTTTAACCGTAACTTCTCCGCCGGAAATCAGGCAAACGCGCTGGTTCTGTTTTCTCAACTCGCGCAGGCGTTTTAACAAATACTCCGCAGCGGGCTGGTAATCCCAATCATCACAGGAGTTGTCCACGTGCACAGCAAATCCGGCGCTCTCGGCCGCGGCACTCGCCTGCTCCACCGCTGTCTGGTTCGACAGGATCGTCCACCAGCGCGAACGGTAAAACGCCTGATCGTCGGACTTCGGCGTCTCCTCCAGCGCATGCCGCTCAAAAAGCTCGCGCGTCGAAAGCGGAAATTGCGGCAACAATCCATGCTTCTCTGCAATGCG
>DASXGT010000151.1:0-19197 GCA_036488895.1 Bryobacteraceae bacterium
GTGGGCTTATCGAGAGCCCGCACATCGGTTTGGGCTTGATTAGTCCAAACGATCTGCTTCAAGCCGAATCCCGGTAATTTTCGATCTCTTCCTGGCTGATGCCGAGGTCGGCGAGTACTTGCTCATGAGGAATGCCCTGATTGTGTTTCATCCACTCGCGGGCTTCGTTAAGGGCCTTTTCGTCTTCTGGAGTGAGTGGCTCATCATCAACCGGAGCATGGGTGATAGCGCGCGAGACTGGATCGAGCATGACTTCGAGCAAATTGACAACCGCGGACAACTTCTCAGGCGGGAGTAAATCCAGCATCAAGTGGGCTTGCTGTTTCTGTTGAATCAAACCGGTGGCCATTGTATCCCAAAGCTGCTCTACTCTTATTGTACAAGCAGTGCCACCGGCGCGGCGTCCGGTCCATGCCTGCCTCCTACGGCAGAGCGAATGGTTGCGTGCCGCGCCAATCCGGCAGGGAGGGGATCATGAGATCGGTATCGAGCGGCCGCGGGCGTATCATGTAGCGAACGTAAACGCTGGCCGTTTGCGAAGCGTAATCACGCGCGTTATTCACGTTGGCGTAGAGGCCTAAGAACCAGTTTGGAGAGATCTGGTAACTCGCGCGGAAGTCCAAAAGGTAGTTCGCGCCGGTAGTCGTCTGGCCCGGAAAGTACGGAATGCCGAAGC
The DNA here is from genome assembly GCA_036488895.1 of Bryobacteraceae bacterium. Lineage (GTDB taxonomy): Bacteria > Acidobacteriota > Terriglobia > Bryobacterales > Bryobacteraceae > Bog-105. Next base: position 677 of record DASXGT010000151.1, read on the forward strand.
CTATCGACGGCGAAAGTGGGTAATACGGCGTGGTGGCTTGGTTCGCATATTGGGAACCGATGCTGCCCGATATCGCATATTGAACCTGACGGCGCCAAGTGCCGGTCCAACGCAGCGGAGCGCTAAACAAGAAATAGCGCTGTGGGCTGAAATAGCCCCCCTGTCCATAGGTGAAGTAGCTCAGATTCTTGTCATAATGCATGGCCGAGAAATTCATTCCCGCCGTGAGAGCTCCACCGTGTCCGCTGTAGAGTTTCCAATACGCGCCCACGGTGCCGTCTAAACGCGTGTTGTGGGCTACGTGGGTTCCGGAAATGGATTGGTAGCTGGCATTGGCATAAAATCCGGAGTTACCGTCTCCCCAATTGCCGATGACTTGCGCAGCGTTGGCAATCACTCCGCCCCACGCGGTGTTGGTTCCGGGGTCCTTTGCGCCGGCGTAGGAAAGCATGGAGTCCTTAACACTGTCGCGCGTTATCAAGAAGGTGAGAGGGCTTTTGCCTGGCCGGTAGCGCAAGCCGCCGATCCAATTTTTGACCAGGAAGCCATTCGGGCTTTGGCCGAACCTCAGGCCGAAGTCTTCGGTGGACAGCTGCACTTCGCCCGCGATGCCCGATGCGGATTGACCGGGAGGCGCAACGGTAGCGCCCAGGGTCCCGAACGGTTGCGTGGGGGTTCCATAGAAAGTTCCCGAGTCAATCAATGTAGGCAGCACCAGCAGGCTAAGACGGATCTGATTGTTCAGCGTTCCGCTGATTTCAAAATTGGCCTGCTGTATTGTCATCTTGTCGTAGCCGGCCATGCCGCTGCGCCCGCTCACGGTTGTTCCCATACCCGCATAAGGCGTATTACGTCCCTCAACGGCGGCAATTTGGTCTTCGACCTCTTCTCTAGGCGTACGTGAAACTAACGCAGCGCCACCGGCTGGAGACCCTGGCCCCGGATTGCCTGTTCCGGGAGACGCACCGCTGGTGGCGATAGAAGTTCCATCGTCGGACATAGGCACTAGGTTCGCGGGCACATCATAGGCCACCGAATTGCCGGGCGTCACCTTGGATTTTGGCTCAACCGACTTCAGCAAGCGGTGCAAGAAATCGGCGTCTGTTTGCGGAGCATACGGATCTTGCGGCGGCTCGGACACCGATGTGGGATTTTGCGCTGCCGGAACGGGCGCACCGTCATTAGGAGGCGCCATTGCAAAGGCAATCGTACGCAGTTGAACGCCAGAGTGTTGAGGAGCAGGGTATTGAATAGGCTCTGTGCGATCACTTGCGGGATTCAAAGGCGCACTGGGAGAGGGCGAGGCATTCGGCAGCGCCAAGCGGGGCGGAACATAAGCGGAAGGCGGCGCACTCATGGTTCCGGTTGAACCACCGCTGGAACCAGGCTTACCGTCTAACAACAGTTGGCCTAATTCCCGCGTTGCGGTCGATGCATTGCCGTCAGGTCCCGGCAACGGGCTGTTCGTGCCCACCGATCCGCCGATGGGGTCTTTGGGCATTCTCTGCAGCGCCGCACTCCAAAAGCTCTCGGCTTTCTTGTAATCTCCCTTGCTGGCAGCTTGCTTGCCCGCCAAATTTAGCAACCCCGGATCGCGCGGATATAACATCAATCCTTTGTTGAGCCATTGATTGGCCGCGCTGGAATCGCGCACGCCCATGGCGGCTCCCACGGCCGCGATGTAGTCCGTCGCGGGCGCACCCTGCAATCCCCACGCGTGATAAATTTCAAAGGCCGCTCGTGTATCCCCGGCCTTCATCAGATTCCCGGCCAGATTTGACCGGATCTTGAGATCGTTCGGCAGGAAGCGCGCGCCGGCCCGCAAGATGCCGATGCCTTTGTTCAGGTCGCCGCCTTCGACAGCCGCCTGGGCGCGCCGCTGTATCCACACCGACCATATATCAGTAAACGCCTGCCGGTCTTCGGGCGTAAGATCATGGCGCGTGAGCTCGCTTTGCAGCAGTGCATATAGCTCCTGCTGACTTTCTTCCTGATCCAGCAATAACCAGGCCAATTGGGCCTCCAGCGCCACCGGCGCCGGACGGCTTTCCGCCGAGAGCCGTGACATCTCATTACGAACCAACTCCAGCGCTTCCGATTGCCGTCCCACTTTCGCGTAGACAGACGCTCGCAACCCAATGAATGTGGAATCTGTCGAAAGCTTGCGGGCGGCGTCTTCTGGAATGCGCTGCATTTCCGTTAAGGCTTCGGTATCGCGCTGGTCGCTGTGCAGCTTGGTAATCCAAGCGTTCCAGACCTCAGCGGATTCAGGGTGAGTCTCTGTCAGGTGCTGGAGTAATTTTTCGGTTTTGCTGCTCTGGGAGGTCTTCGTCCAAAGATCAGCCAGTTGCAATTGAGTATTGAGACTAACCTCATGATCGCCGGCTGATTCTAATTCGATGGCGCGCTGCAGAAACGGCAAAGCCAAGTCATATCGTTTGGTATTGGTATACAACGTGGCGACCGCTCGCAGGAAATCCGGTCTGCGCGCGGCTTTCGCATAGATCTCTTTGGGCATGCGCTGCACCGCGCCGAATGCTTTGACTTCGTTGCCCTTGCGCTGGTTCAGGGCGGTCAGCAGCCCCAGCCAGGCGTCCACGTTGGTGGGCCGGGCGTCCGTGATTCGTTGAAAGGCCGCAGCCGCTTCGTTGGACTTGCCGGAGCGCAGAAACAATCCGGCAAACTCCAATTGCAACTCGACGGGTAGGTCTTTTTTTTGCGAATGCGCTAACGCCAGCGCCTGTTGGAAATAGTCAGAGGATTGCTTTGTATCGCCGGCTTCGCTTGTAATAAACGCCAGCATCATCAGATACTCCGGATCTTTCGTCAACACGGTTTGCACCGCCGGCGCGAGTTGATGAGCCGTCGCGAGCGCGTCTGAAAAGTTGCCGGCTTTGTATTGGGCATTGATCAGATAGCGCCATGCTTGCGAATTGCTAGGCTGCGCGGCGACGACCTGCTGCCAAAGAGGAATGGCGGCCGTGGCATTATCCACTTGTGTATAGACGCCAGCCAAACCCTGCACTGCATCCAGGCTCTTGGGGCGCATGGCGAGTGCCTGCTGGTAGAGCGGAACTGCGCTGGCCGGATCGGCGCCGGCTGCTGCTTTACTCGCCAATTTCATCGTCTTCCAGAAATGTGCGGTATCGAAAGACTCCAGCAGCGTCTTGTTGTTTGGAGTAACGGTCTTGGCGTGCGCGAAATAAGTCTCAGCCGATTCAAAATCTTCCTGCTTCATCTTGACGAAGCCCATGCCCATCAGCGCCTGCGAGTCATTCGCGTTGGTTTTGAGGGCAGTCTGGAAATGACTCTCGGCTTCCGGTAATTGGTTGGCGCTTAAGGCGGCGAAACCGCTCTTGTTCTCACGGCCCATCGCGGCCTCTTCCTTGCTCACCGGAGGCCCGGCGGATGCCGATCCCGGTTCCTTTGACTGTGTTAGCTGATGCTCAAGTTCGGTGTCGTGATAGCGCGCCATGTAACCGCGCAGATAGACAGGCTGAACGCCAGCGCCGGCCCAAATCAAGGCTTGCCGCCAAGCCTGTTGCGCTTTGGGGGCCAACGGGCTGCTCTCCGGAATCGCCGAAAGAAGCTTCATGCCATTTTCGCGGGTTTGCGGACGGTAGGTGTAGAGCCTGCCCAAGGTCAGTTGATAATCCTGATTGTCCGGATATTGCTTGTTCAGTTTTTGCAACCCGGCAGTAGCCGTTTCCCAGCCGCCTGGAGTAGAGGCTTCGGTGTCGTAATAGGCGATGGCCCAGCCGCCCGGCGGTGGACTATTGCCGAAGACGTCGCGGTAAATCTGCATGGCGGCTTCAAATTTCTGACTGCTAGCCAGACGGCCAGCCTCTTCCAAGCGGCCGCGTTGAGACGATATTGTCTTCATGCTTTCCACTCGCGCAAGGGCCGGGTGATTGGGATTGAGTTTGCGCAGACGGTCCAAGTAAGTAGCGGCCTCAGCCTGATTGCCGTTCTGTTTAGCGGCGGCGGCTAGACCCGCCAGCGCTTCCTGCTGATTCGGATCGGCCATTAACAATTGCTTCCAGGTCTGCGTCGCCAAATCCAAGCGGCCCTCGCCTTCGAGTACGCGCGCTTTCTTTAAGAGCGTCTCGGTCGCCGGGCTTTCGGCGAAACCAGCGGCACTTGTGATTAGCATCGCTGAGAACATGGCACTTATAAGGCAGCGCTTAAACAACATCATTGTGAACTCCAGACTACTGATAAATTTCCTTCACGGTCGAACCGGAACCGGTGCTCCGCCCAGCCCATTGCAAATAGGGCCAGGTTCTGGTCGTAGTAGCGTGCAGGCTTGCCATAAAGACCCGTGCCTTCGTCAAACTGCGACTTCAGAAGCTGTACTTGACTTTCTCGCGCCTTGCTTTCGTTAACGGCGTCTAGAAAAGGAATGACGGCGGCCGCGAAGCCCGGACCGCTCTTGCCCCCGGTGACGGCGCCGGCCTGACTTACTTGCACCGGCGCCATGGGGTTATTGCGCAGGTAAGTTTGCATGCCATGCAAGCACGACAGCACGTCATTTCTATGTGGCGTCTCTTCATCTGCGATGCCAGCCCAAAGGTAGACGCGGATTGCGTCATAACTACCAGCCTCCTGGGCGCCGGCAAATCCTCGCGTGATGTGGTAAGTCACCCAATCCATGGCATAGCCGGCCGGTGAAGAACCGCGCAAGATGTCCGGCAGGCTTGCCGCCGACTTCCGGAGAGGAGAGTCAGGGATGTCTTTGGCCAAGCCAAGCAATACCTGCAAAGGCAAATAGCTGGGATTCAAGCGATAGACTTGCGGGCTGGCATGGAAGCCGAAATTTCCGGGTAACAATGTCATTCCCAGACCCGGAATGGCGACGACCTCTTCCTTCACGGCGCGGTCGCGGAGCGCTTCACCCAACGCCTGCAGGGAAGGTTCCCGCCATAAGCGAGCGGCCTGGATGAGTGTGTAGGCGATCCACAAGTCGGAATCCGAAGCTGAGTTGACGTCCAACTGTTTCCATTGCCGGTCTTCGCCACGGCCCCAGAGCCAACCCGGCAGCTGGTTCGTCAAGCCGCCTTTGGTCATGTTGTCGCCGGTCCATTTAAGCAGGCGCTCAAAGGACTCGCGGTCATTCGCCACGAGAGAAAAAAAAAGCGCATAAGATTGGGCTTCGGACGTAGTCCGGTCGCCCGCATCATGATCGACCACTCTGCCTTGCGGATCTAAAAAATGCGCGACATAGGCGTTCCAAAGCGGCCAGGCGCCATTCATGGCGGAAATCTCCTGTGCGAGAGCGGCACGGCACAGCAGCAGAACGGTGCACGCGCGGACGAAGGATTTCATGACGATGCCACCGTTAAACGTTCTTTCGCCCGCCGCTCCAAGAGCGTGTCCACAATGCCCGCTAGCAGCAATGCAATAACGGTCAGAATGATGGGAATGCCGACAAAATAACGGGATGCCCAGAAATTAAAGCGCTCATGCGGAGGCAATTGACCGAGTCTCGCCCGGCTTGGCTCCAGCAGAAAGGAACGGAACGCTCCGTCCCGATATAAACTCACTTCGCCGAACAGTTTGGATACCGCGGGATCGCCGCTCGTAATCAATTGGAGCGCCGCTTGTTCTTGTGCCGAGTTTCCCGCTAGAAATGTAACGATACGGCGTGAATTCTGGGGCGTGGGGAATTGTTCCAAGAGAAGATCGGGCGTTCCCCGAGCCGCCCAATCTTCCAGACTTGACCGGTCGTGAGAGAACGTGCTTCCCGGGAAAAGACTCAGCCGGTTCAGCCAACTAGCCGGCGGCGCTAGAGTAACTTGCCCTTGCGCCATCCGGAATGGAATACGCGATAGCCAAGGTTCCTGAAATGTTTCCTCGGAGGAGTTGCCGACCACCAGAAGATCTTTGTCTTTTAGAGCCAGGGCCTGGGCCGGATGCGCGACAGTTACGCGTAAGCCCGGATAACCCGTACGTGCGCCGAAAAAACCGAGTAAGTCGAGAACGTTTTCAATTGTGGGTTGTGTAGGATGGTCCGGCACAATGACTGCGGTCTGCGCCAAATCGGCGGAGCGCGTGTAGGGAAAGCCGGTATTGGCAAACAGTTCCAGCTTCGGCATTTCCACAAAATGCGGAATCGAACTGATGTCTACGTCTGAACTCTTCATTACGGTCACTTCCGGATAACGCCGGCGTGCGCCTGTCATGGCGGAGAGATTACCGAAGGAAAACTCAACATTGACGGTATTGTTGAGAGCCAGCGATTCGACGGGAAGCAACACTCCCTGAGTGGCCACCTGGTTCACCGATTGAAGATCCACCGGCTTCAAGGCGATCAGTCGGCCGTTGAGGCGAATGGCAATTTGCCCTTTTAGCGTGGAGGAAATGCCCGTGCAGCGGTACCGAATGCGCAAGGGCAAGGCGCGCCGCTCTCCAAAATACAGATCCGGCGGAAAACGGAAATACAGATCGATGCCGCCGTTGCCGTAGATCTTGAGCTGCTCGCTGCTTGAAAAGTCGCCGAGGCCCGCACGGCGGCTGGTGCTAAGCCAACGGGGTGCGTCGTAAAGATCTCTGGCCGGTGGTGGTCCGCTCTCATCAAGTGAGGCCAAGTCTCCGGTTTTCGGAAATTTTTGTTCCGCCAGGGCGCGCGCCGCTGTGAGTAACTGCGCTCCGCTGTCGCCGGTAATTACCAATACTTTTCCATACTCGTCGGCCGGATTCGTTCGTATCGCTAAAGCAGGTCCGGACATCCGGCTTAGTCCGAACGAGGCAAGCAAAGGAGAGTCGCGCGTGGCAACCAGAACAACGTTCCCTTGGGGAATGGCGCCCAAGTTTACTGGGAAGTGAATTCCTCGGTAATCGGCAACCAAACCAAACCAGGAGGCAGCGATACCCGCTGCTTCGAGTTCCTGAGTGCTGGGCGAGCCGCCGAAAACGAATGGCACTTGCACGGCGCGCTGCTGCGAACTGTCAAAGAAAGGCGCGGGCAATAGCCACAATGCATTGGCGAGCGAGAGAATGGAGCCGCTTACATGCAGCCGCGTGGACAGTTCAATCCTGGTCCAGTAGTTGGCGGCGCCATCCTCTTCGCAATCGAAAGAACATTGTCCCTGGAATTGAAAGCGGATGACATTGTCGCTGGTCAAATGTACCGCCGACAACTCAATCGGCACGGTGATGAGCGACTCCGGCGAATCCGGATTCGGGATCACCGGCACGCTCGCGATCGAATTGCCGTTCAGTAGAATTTCCAATTTACTCGTGCGCGGAGTAACATTGGCGGAAGCCCGGTATTGCAAATCGAGACTTACATGATCGACTACCTTTGTAAGTGGGATTTGAAAAAATACGGAAGAGCCGGCTTCCGCGCCGCGCAGCATCAGGTTTTGTTTTTCACCAAGAGACGCTAGGTCGTGAGTTTCATTGAAGGTACGGTTCGGCCCGGCAATAAACGCTGCATTTGCAGCTGTCCCGGCGAGCGGCCGCGCACCGAGATGCGCGGACAGAGAGAGAGCGCCGCCAATGACCAGAATGACGGACGCCGCCTTGGCCAGGGCGCGCGCAGCTTTGGCCTTTTGCGGCAGAGTGGCGCGCAACATCACGCCCATGCCGCCGGCTGCGTGCCGCAGGATGGCTGCGAGGCTTCGCATGGGCCGATCATCTTCGTGGCCGCGGCGCCAGCTCAACCATGTATCCGCGCGCCCGTAAATGATGCGGACCAGATGCTTCTCGGTTTCCAGGTCGAGATGCTCAAATTGCACGCAAACCACGTCGCCCAGGCTTTGCCGCACGATAGCCGGAAATTCCACTCGCTGGGCAGCCGTGAAGAATTCCAGCTTGAGCTTGTCTCCCACTTGTAGATTGCTGACTTTACCAACCCGCAGGCGCGCGCCGCCCATGGATATATCCTGGGTCTCGGCGGCTAGCGCGTCGCCCGTTTGAAGAGCCAGCACAAACGGGATTTGGACTTCTATGCGTACCGTTGCCCGGGCTTGCCGCGTTTCACCCGCAACGGCAATCGAAGCGCCCAGAATCACCGAATTAAAAACCAGCCACAGTAAGTTCACCGCAATGGTTTCTACAGGGGCGGAATGATTCACCAGCTTGTAAATAGCGACGCAAACTCCGGCAAAGTTTAAAGCCAGCAAGGCGAGATATGGCCTCGCGATATGCCAATCAAAAAACGCACTATCGAATACATCCCCTTTGGACGTTACATTGAATTTGCCCAATTTCGGGAAAAATAGCGCAACGGTGGTGGGTAGCAGGATGTACGGCGCCAGAATCGTTTCATAAACTTCATTCCAGAACGAATGCCGGTGCCGTCCTTGTATCCGCGAATTGGTCATGGTGGCCAAAAATAAGTGAGGAAAGGCGTAGGCCGCAATATCAAGCACGTACCCCAGCAAGTTCGTGCGGCCCAGCAAAATGTAAACCAACGGCGCGGTTAAAAAGATCAGGCGCGGAATGGGATAAAGAAAGTGGACGACGCTGTTGAAATAACACAGGCGTTGGGGCCAGCGCAGGCCTTTTGCAAATAGTGGATTCTCAGTCCGCAGAATCTGCACCATGCCGCGCGCCCAGCGAATTCGCTGCCCGATATGCGCAACCAGGCTGCCCGTGGCGAGGCCGGCCGCTTGCGGCACATTAATATACGCGGTGTTCCAGCCGCATTTTTGCATGCGCAGCGAGGTATGGGCATCTTCGGTGACCGTCTCAACCGCGACGCCTCCGATTTCCTCTAAAGCGGTACGGCGCAAAACCGCGCAAGAGCCGCAGAAGAACGCGGCGTTCCAGAAATCACTTCCATCCTGCACAACGCCGTAAAAGAGCGCGCCTTCATTTGGTATTTCGCGGAACGTCCGTAAATTTCGTTCAAACGGATCGGGCGAATAAAAGTGATGCGGCGTCTGCAGCACGCCGAGGCGCGGATCTTGCAAAAACCAACCCATGGCTACTTGAAGAAATGATCGGGTAGGAATGTGATCGCAATCGAAAATTGAAATATACTCGCCGTGTGTTTGCGTTAGAGCATGATTGATATTGCCGGCTTTGGCGTGGTGATTATTCGGACGAATTAAATATTCGCAGCCGCACTGTTCGGCGAATTCGCGAAATTCCGGCCGCCGCCCATCGTCCAAAATATAGACCCTGATCTTTTCACGCGGCCAATCCAGGCTTAACGATGCTAAGACGGTCGGCCTGACAACTGTTAAGGGCTCGTTATAAGTCGGAATGTAAACGTCCACGGTCGGCCAAAGTTCCACGGCGGACGGCAACGGTATGGGCGGACGTTTTAAAGGCCGCAGCGTCTGAAAGTATCCGAGAATTAGAATGACAAAGGCGTAGGCTTCCGCCGCCAGCAGCATAAAGATGAAAACCAGGTCAAGCCAATAAACATCGCCGGGGGAGGCGCGCAGCGCCAGAACGGTCTCACTGACGCGCCAGTATGCATATCTGGTGGAGCTGAAGACGGAAAGGATAATGAGCACCAGCGTGATTCTTCGATGGCCGGATAACCTTGGCAAAACAAAGGCGATCGCCACGAAAACTCCGCCCAGTTCGAGTTGACCTTTCCAATCGAGCGGCACCATCGCGACCACCGCCATAAGCGCCAGAGACGCAGCGACCGCAAAAAAGCGGATTAGCGCTGCCATGCGAATTTCAGCCATTGCGCAAGCGCACGGAAATCCCCGGCAATTTCCGAATCTGGTGCATAATCAAGAACGGTTTTTCCTTCCGCAAGGGCCTCGCTCACGCGATGATCCCGCCGTAACACAACGGGCGCCAGCATCCCATCCAGTTCATCCCGCAGCCAGCGGCGCATGTCGACATGGAAGGGAGATTGTTCGTCGTACTTATTAAGTAAAAAGTAAGTGGCGATCGGCTCCGCAAAACGCGCCTTTCTAGCCGCCAGCACGTCCAATATTTGCGGCAAAGCCATGGCTGAACGCATATCCGGCTCCAGCACGAAAATGGAAACGCCGGTGGAATACAACCAGGTTTGCGTGCGCGGCGCCATTTGCGGACCGACCTCCATTAACAGGGCGTCTATGCTGGTATCGAGCTGCGCAACGTTGCTCCACAGCCATTCGTCGGTAGAATCTGTGTCAAGCGTCGAGTCACGTAATAGCAGATAGGTAGGAATACCGTTAGAAACAATCAGTGAATTATTCCCTTTCAGTAAGTCGCGCGCGCCGAAAAAAAATGGTAGGGTGCTACGGGGCGAATCGTCCGCCACCAACACTCTTTTCCCCATCATGCCGAGCGCTTTCGCGGTTGTGGCTAAAACGGTGGTTAAGCCCACTCCGCCTCCGACCGGATGAAAGGCAACGGGGTTCGTGGTTATCTCTGAACTCTTCACGAGGCTTCCGCCAAGCCCGCGCAGGCTGGGCCAGCGTGTTGCCGGAGGTGTTGGTGCGTTATTAGAAATAGCAGTCTCATTAGATGTAAGCGCGGCCGAAGGAGCGGGCGCTTCAACAGGCAAGGCTGCCTTGCCGGCTACCGGCTGATCAGCGTCGTGAATTGGAGACGCCGTGCCTAGCGGAGCAGCGTCGTTTGAAAAGTGATGATAGGCGGCGGGATCCAGACCTAAGTGTGTGCACAAAGAGTCAACATCATCGTCGATCGTGTTTCTATTTAGCGCCATGCGAGTGATCTCATCTTAGCCGAAAAATGTAAATCGGTAGTACTAATCGGAGTAGGTTGGGATATATAACTTGCTTTGATGCCTTCGGTGGGATAGATTACATAGCTCATAGCGACGATGACTAGATTCCTAGTAGTTTTCGCGTGACCTGGACTCCTTGAAAACGTCAACTAGGAAGTAGTGGCTGGCTTGAAGTTGTTCGAATGAGACCCGAGGAAAGGGAATTGCAACAGCCCAAACTGAGCAGAGAGTAGGACTAGAGGACTAGTACTGAGGGTGCACTGCAGGCTGAAAAGGCGACTCTATATAGTAATTTTGCGGATATGTATTTATTGCTTTAAAGTAAGAGAGCTTAACATTTATTTACAAGCGCTAAGTTAATTAAGAGCGAATCTTCTTTAAAGCATGCTTTGTCATCACCGGTGTTAATTCCGGCGAGTGTGCAAGCAGAAAAGAGCGAAAGGCGCTGGCGTTTCCAGTGGGTTCCGGACCGGCCGGATAAGCGATGGAAAACATGCGCGACAGCGTCAGGCCGCGCACCTGGGCGAGCTTGAGAGTTCCCAGCGAAAGTTGATTTCGCACCGCCCAGCGCGAAACGAACGTTACGCCCAAGCCGGCTTCCACGGCGCTCAGCAGCCCTTCCGTGGAATCCAGCTCCATGCTGGTCTTAAGATCCTTTTTACCGAGCCCGGCACGGCCCAAGGCATTCTCGACGACGCGGCGCGATCCGGAACCGAACTCGCGCATCAACAGAGGCGCGCCCTTCAGCGCGTCCAACTCTACCTCATGGTCTGCCCATTCGTGGCTAGCCGGCACAACCAGCACCATCAGGTCCTCCATAAACGGCTCAATATGGATGTCCTTGCGCAAGGCCGGCCCTTCGATCAGCGCCAGGTGAATTTTTCGAGCGGCGAGCGCTTCCAGAATTTCGTCGGTGTTCCCGCTGGTGGCGGTGACGGAAACGCGCGGATTCTCGCGCAGAAACCCGGCGACCAGATTGGGCAAGATATATTGACCGATGGTCTGCGACGCCCCGAGGGCTAGCCTGCCGCCATGTTTCCCGGAAGCACTGGCAACGGCGGTGTAAGCTTCTTCGGAGATCTCCTTTAACTTGAGGGCATAGGGCAGCAGGGCTTGACCGCTGGCGGTTAGCGTAATGCGCCCTCCGCTGCGATCGAACAGCGGGACGCCGTATTCGTCTTCTAGAGCTTTGATCTGCTGCGTGACGGCCGGCTGCGTTAGGAACAACTCTTCGGCGGCGCGGCTGAAATTCAGATGGCTGGCTACTACACGGAAGACTTTAAGTCGAAAGTTTTCCATACTGTCAAGCTGCTCATCCTACCATCACTGGCCGGCTCCGGCGTCGCCAAGGCGTACAGGGAGTTCCGCGAGAGATAGCGCGCCACTTGCCAGGCAATGAGAGTGCAGGGCAAGAGCAGCGGAAGCAACGGCCATTGTCCGGTGAGTTCCACCGCCATAAACGCAGCCATCCAAGGAGCATGCGTGGCCGCGGCAAGCAGGCAAGCCATGCCCAGAACCGCGAAAAGCAATGGGTCCGGAACGTGGAGCAGCCGTCCCGCGAGTAAGCCGATGGCGCTACCCGCGAATAATGTGGGCGTAAACACGCCGCCCACGGTCCCGGTTCCCACGCAAAATACCGTAGCTCCCAGCCGCAGCCCGAGCAGGAGGAATAGCGTACCGACGGCCGGCGACCCTTGCATGATGTGAAGCAGCGCCCCGTCGCCATTGCCCCATACTTCAGGCCGGTTCAAGGAGAATGCGCCTACTAACGCGCCGCTCCAGAGTAGCGCTAAGGGCCACTTTCGAGCGAAATTCATGCTGTGAATGACTAGATAATAGACGGGACCAACCGCTCCGAGCAGCACCGCAATCAACAGAACGAGCCACAGGTAAGAAAAGTCAAATGCGATGGGTGCACGCACGGCGAAGAGTGGACCGCGGCCCAACAGGTGACTGCTGACAACGATGCCAGTGAATGAAGAAACAAGCAGGAACGGCATCTCGCTCCAGACAATTTTGCCCATCACAATTTCGACCGCAAAGAAAATGCCCGCAACAGGAGCTTGATACACAGCCGCAACTGCAGCCGCCACTCCGCATGCGACTAGCCGTGGCTGAAGTAAGGATGTGAGGGCGGCGGCAAATTGAATCATGGAGCCTTCGCGGCCAATGGCGGCGCCCGTGGCGACGGAAAAGGCCGAGGATAAAGTTCGCCAGAAGGTGGGCGCAAACGAAATCCGTCCGTTATCCAAGCGCACCGCTTCTACATATTCACTAAACTGGTTGGATTTTTGAACGCGCCGGCCGAACCATACAACTAATGAAGCTCCGCATGCTCCCAACACTGGGGTGATGGCCCGGCGCCACAAAGGCAATCCGGCGGCCGCGGAAGGCAGAAGCCCGGAGTGGCCGGTGAAGAGCCATTGCAATCCTTGAAAGGCTAGCCGCACGGCCACGCAGCCGAGACTGCTAATAAGGCCAGCAAGTACAGCCCAGAGCACTTGCTTCAATGCCGAATTTGGGGGAATTATACGCATTATGATGCCAAGACGCGGCTCCGCTTGCCTTGAACAGTTTTGGATGCTTGCGCAGCCAGGAATCCGGCAAGTTCCATTGCTTGCGCGCGTAGTTCAGGCACGGCAATCGATTCAAATAAGGTTCCAAGTCTTCCAGGGCCAATGTTGAACAAAATAGAAGAGGCCGTTCCATCTTCAGCACGTAAGGCTCCGTTCTGGTTGCTCCAGAGTCCGGCGCCAAGCGAGCCGTCGACGATGAGTCCTTGCGCAAAGAGGCTGTTGAGTAAAGGTGAGCCCACGCGGTGATAGTTTGTATCCGGGCCGGTGCAGTTGATGACACGCGCCGCCGCGATCGCGGCAATCCGGCCGTCGCTTCGATACTCAACGATAGCCCCGCCGTCAACTGGGCGAACCGCATGCAGACTGCCTTGGCGCAGCACCAGCGTGCCGTCTGATAACTCCGCATCCAGGTGATCGGCAATCGACGGCGCCATGCGATGCCGGACGATTTCCCAACGCCTCTGTAAGTGGCGGCGCAGGCGTTTCTGTTCCGCCAGCGGCAGCGCCAGCCAAAGCTCATTCGTTCTAGGGCGCAGGCTGTCTATCACGGCGCGCCAAGGTTTGCCCGCCTTCAATGCTTGATGCACGGCACGGAGTAGCTCGCGCGCTTTCACCGGCGGCTTACCCGCCACTACGCATTCTTCTAACGGTTCACATGGCGCGTGGCGATTGGGAAACAGGCCATGCCGCGATATCGCGGTGACAGCGCCGCGGTGTCCCCGCTCTCTCAATCGCAGCAGTACGTCGACCGCCGTGAGGCCCGTACCAATGAGCGTGACCGGCGCATCGTCCGGCAGGTTTGCGTAGGTCGCGTCTTCCCATGCCGATTGACAATAGGTCCCGTTACGAATGACTTCTTCGCTGATGCCTGGCAGCGCCGCGGGATTGAAGTTGCCAAGCGCAAGCACAACCGCATCCGCCGTAAGCATTGTACCGTCCGCCAGTGTTAAGAGTGCTTGTGCCCCTTGCACAAGGCAATCGAGGACGGTTGTTTGCAAGTGCTCAATGCCGGGCGCGGTTGTAAGTAGAGACTGAATATATTGCCCAAAGATCGCGCGCGGAGCAAAGTCCGCGCCTGTCATCTCCGGGTCATAGTGGGTGCGCAGCCAGTTGAGAAAATGCGCAGGCTCATCGGGAAGCGCGCTGATTTTGCCCGTAGGCACGTTCAACAAATGCCGCAGGCTCGGAGTAGAATAAGCCAATCCGAGCCCCAATTCCGGACGAGGATCAATCACAACTACACGTATCGGCACAGAGCGGCGTACAACAAGATGATAAGCAGTCAATGCGCCGCTAACTCCACCGCCGACGATTGCGACTGTGTATTCTCTTCCCATGCTTCAACGGTAACGTCGGCTGAAGCGTAAGTAAATTTGCAAATTGTGATACGGGATAAGTTGCGCTAATTCGTGTAATCCTTATAGATTTCAGGATCATTAATCTTGAAGTTGCGTTATCGGGCCGGAAGCAGTGATCGCGGACAAATCCAAATCGCCTTTTGCCGCAAGATTCGAGGCGAGGACGGATTGGGCCGCTCTGGCCGCGGGTAAATCGGCGCCTGAGGCTTCCGCCGCTTCCATTACTAGGTCCATATCTTTGCTCATCAGCCGCAGCGGAAATTCCGGAGAGTAATCACGGTTCTTCATTTTGCGAAACTTTCCCGCAAACGCCGGCGGTATGACTGTTGTTTTAGAGAGAACATCCAGCAGAACATCCCGTTCGATTTGAAGATGCTCGCCGAGCGATACGGCTTCCGCGATCGCCTGCATATCGACGCCCAAGAGAAGATTCACCACTAGCTTCATCAGAATGCCGGAAGAACCTTGTCCAATCAAGAACCATTGCTTCGCGATGGACTCGTAAAGAGGAATGCAGCGTTCAAACGTATCCCGGTCACCGCCGCCTAGCAGCGTGACCGACCCGGCCTCCACGGCGGGCGTCGATCCTGAGACCGCCAGATCAAGCAAGTAAATGCCCCGTGCGGCGGCTTCCTGATGAAGAATGCGCGATAACTCGGGCGAAATCGTGCTCATCTCGAGAATGACGGTTCCGGCCTTTGCCACTAAAAACACACCGCCGCTATCGAAGTAGACGTTTTGCACCGCCGCATCATTGGCCAGCGAGGTAAGCACCACATCCGAACCGGCAACGAGCTCGGAGATCGATGCGGCAATCAT
The DNA here is from genome assembly GCA_036488895.1 of Bryobacteraceae bacterium. Taxonomy (GTDB): domain Bacteria; phylum Acidobacteriota; class Terriglobia; order Bryobacterales; family Bryobacteraceae; genus Bog-105. Next base: position 16,078 of record DASXGT010000151.1, read on the forward strand.
GACCCCATCGTGACTCAACGCTTTGGCCGGACCAGGATTGCGATTCCATGCCGAAATATTCCAACCAGCAGCGTGCAAGCGTCGCGTTAACCGGCTTCCCATCAGCCCTAGCCCGATGAATCCGAGTCGGCTTGTGTTTTTGTCGAGTTTGTTTGGCAGCATATCTCTCGTGATCTCCTGACTCCAGGTTGCACCTAAACGGCCGCCCCGGTATTTTCTGTTTCTCCGCTCTGTTTTCGAATTTTCAGAAGCAAACGATCGGGGCGCTGTTCTAAACTTGCAGGAAGTATGGTCACCTGCACGCTTCCCGTTAGACGCCGAAGCTTACAGCCTGTCTTATGAGGAACGCCAGCCGAATCATCGCGGCAATTTTGTTCAGTTTCTTCCTGGCCATGACGCATGGCCTTGCCCAGAAGGCGCCCGTTTCCCCGGAGCATCCCTGGCATTCCGATCAGGAGAGCACGTTTTCCCGTGATCTGAAAGCGCTGCCCGAGCCTCAGTACGGTCTACCCGTAAACAAGGTGTATACGCTGGCCGACCTTGTCGATCTCGCGGAACAGCACAACCCAGAGACGCGTGTTGCCTGGCAGTTTGCCAAGACGCAAGCCGCTTCCCTAGGTATCGCCAAAAGCGCTTTATATCCGGTTGTTGCAGCCGTGGCGCTGGCCGCCACACAGCGCTCCGGGCCGCTCATTGGAGCCGATTTTCATCTTCAGACCATCGGCTTGTTTCAGCCAACGATCAACCTCGACTATTTGATCTTGGACTTCGGGGGCCGCGCCGGCGCTATCGCCGCAGCGAAGGCAAACCTCTTTAACGCCAATTTCGCGTTCAATGACACCCACCTCAAAATCATTTACCAAGTGACATCCGCTTACTACCGCCTGCTGAACGCGGTCGGCCAACAGGACGCGGCCCAGGCCAGCCTGGCGAATGCACAAGCGGTGCAACAGAATGCCGAGCAGCGGTTGAGTAACGGACTGGCGACTGCGCCGGATGTGCTGGAGGCGAAGGCGCAACGCGCGCAGGCGGAATATGATCTGCAAGCGGCCATAGGAGCGCAGGACATCGCTCAAGGAGATCTTTCCACGTCGCTAGGATTGCGGCCCGGCGTGGCGCTCCCGGTGCAGGGAATTGAGGCGCTGGCCACCCCATCGGCACTGGCGGAATCAGCCAATCAAGCAATTGACCGCGCTTTCGAGCAGCGGCCCGATCTGATGCAGCAAGTAGCCCGCATCCGGGCGGCGGACGGCGCCTTGGAACAGGCACGTTCGGCTTATCTTCCGTCGTTGTCTTTCTCCAGTGAAAACGGTTGGGTTCGGGCTTATGGGCAACAGGATGCGTTTCCCGGCACCTATGCACAAGGCAAGTTGTGGACGGCCGAGTTAAGCCTGAAGTGGACAATCTTCAACGGCGGCAAAAGGGAGAGCGAGATCGCGCAGGCCAAAGCGCAGCACGCGCAGGCACAGGCAGGGATTGACGCGTTGCGCGATCAGATCGCGAACGAAGTGTGGACAGCGTATTCCAACGCCAAAACAGCGCTCCGCCAGCAGCAGGCCGCGGCCGCGTTGCTTGAAGCATCCCAGCAGTCCTATTCTTCCGCTCTGCAGGCTTACAACTATGGCGTGCGGAGTCTGTTGGATGTGGTGTCCGCGCAAAGGACATTGGCGCAGGCACGCACGGCGAACGTATCGGCCCGCACGCAAGTTTTAAACCAGATCGCCAATCTTGCTTTCCGCACCGGAGATCTGCTGCATGCGCAAGCTGTAAGGCCGCGGCCGTGATTTGCGCAAGAGGATGTTTCAAGGAGACATGCGTGTTTTTGCCGGGTAAGTCAATTACTAAGTTTGCAGGGTTCATGCTGTTACTCCCGCTGTCGGGCTGCAACCATGCACCCTCTGTCAGCATCGTGGGGTCGTTCTTTCCGGTTTGGATCTTGTGTATTGCCGCGGGAATTGTAATCGCGGTCTCTGTTCGGGCACTTTTGCTGCGCACCGCTTTTGAAAAGGAATTGAAACCGGCCATCGTGGTTTATCCATGCCTGGCCGCAGCCTGCGCGTTCACGCTATGGCTTGTCTTTTTCAGTTAGTCAGGGTTCAGTGATGGAGGACTTATGGCAATAGAATCCCAACAGCAGCCGCGCATCCAAACCCAGCGCATTTTGGGGAGGTTGGTCAGCGCCGTGATCGTGCTATACGCGCTGGTGAGCGGTCTGATCGTGCTGCAAAAAACGAATTTCAATCCGCGCACGGATGATGCGGAGGTATTCGCCAATTTTATCGGCATCGCGCCTCAGGTGGATGGACCCATCATGAAGCTGCACGTCGCTGACAACCAATTTGTAAAAAAAGGCGATTTATTACTTGAGATTGATGAGCGCCCGTACGCGTATGCACTTCAGCGGGCCAAGTCGGAACAGGCGGCGCTCGAAGGACAGATTGTGGATGAACGGCGCACCATAGCCGCGCAAAACAGCGGAGTAGCGGTGGCGCAGGCCGGGTCGCGTAGCGCGGAAGCAAATGTGGACAGATCGGCCGCGGCGGTAGACGAAGCGCGCGCCGGCGTAACCAATGCACAAGCGGGCGTCAGCCGCGCGGAGAGCGATTTAGCGTACGCGAGTAACAACCTACACCGCATTGAACCGCTTCTGAAGCAGCAATTTGTCACGGTGGATCAAGTGGATCAAGCGCGCACGACCGAGGCCACCCGGCTTCAGGCCCTGGAGCAGGCGCGCTCGCAATTGAAACTGGCGCAGGCTTCGCTGCAATCATCCCTCGCTCAGGCGAACCAGACGAAAGCCGCGCTGGAGCAGAGCCACGAACAAGTGCAACAATCCACGCACGGCGTCACTACCCTGGAGCCCCTGACGGCACAGCGCTCCGGCAGAAGCTCCGCTATCGATACGGCGCAATACAACTTGAATAACTGCCGTATCTACGCTCCGTTTGACGCTCGCGTTACGAATCTCACCATCTCTGAAGGCGCGTACGCGCATACTGGCCAACAGATTTTTACGTTGATTGATACGCGCACCTGGTGGGTGATCGGTAATTTCCGTGAAACGCAAATCAAACACATCCGGCCCGGGATGCACGCCGATGTCTATCTTCTCTCGGAACC
>DASXGT010000169.1:0-5598 GCA_036488895.1 Bryobacteraceae bacterium
GTTGAATCCGGCTTACCGGAAGCCTTGCACCTTGAGCCAATCGGCTAAATGCCCCGGCCAGGTGCTGAGTATCGGATCAGCCGGAGCAAGTCCGGCCCCATGCGCGCCTTTTAGATAGATGTGCATTTCCGCCGGAACGCCGGCTTTGCGTAGAGCCAGGTAAAAATTCACGCTATTTTCCACTGGAACGGTTTTGTCTTCGGTGGTGTGAAAGAGAAACGTGGGCGGGGTGTTACTCGTTACTTGCAACTCGTTCGAGAGTAATTGCACCAAAGCAGGATCGGGATTGGGGCCGAGTAACATGTGCAGCGAACCTTTGTGAACGAAGGGTTCTTGCATTGTAATAACCGGATAGGCCAGAATCATAAAGTCCGGACGGGAACCTTGGCGATCAATGGGATCGGCCGCCGATGCATTGCCGCTATCGAAATGAGTTCCGGCAGTGGACGCCAGATGACCACCGGCGGAAAAACCCCAGATGCCGATGCGCCCGGGATCAACGCCGAGCGAACTCGCATTGGCGCGCACGTAGCGAATGGCTCGCTGCGCATCATCCAACTCAACCGGATGATGATATTTCGGCCCTAAGCGGTACTTCAGCACGAACGCGTTGATGCCGAGATGATTGAGCCACTCGGCGATGAGCGTGCCTTCCTTTTCCATGGCGAGATGCGCATAGCCGCCGCCGGGGCAGACGACAACACCGGTGGGAATTTTGTTATCGCCCTTGGCGGGATAGAGAGCGAGCGAGGGCTTGTCTTCATCGGCGGTACCCTGCGCAAGTGGCGCGCCATTGGGCCACAGAAGAATAGTTTCCGCGCGTAGAGAGAGCGCAACGGCGAAAAGAAGAAGGATGCGTTTCATAGTCCGAGTTCCTGTTTGGCGGATAGAAATTGATCGGCGGCGAAATCGAGTTCGTCCGGAGTATGCGAAGCGGAAACCTGCACGCGGATACGCGCTTTGCCCTGCGGGACCACGGGATAGGAAAACGCGATCACGTAGACGCCTTTCTCCAGTAACAATGCAGCCATACGGGAAGCGGCGAAAGCGTCTCCAAACATGACCGGCGCAATGGGGTGTTCGCCGGAGAGCACTTGAAAACCATTGGCGAGCATGCGGCGGCGAAAACGTTCGGTATTAAAGAAGAGGCGCTCGCGTAAACCTGAACCTGCGGTCAACAGATCCAGAACTTTCAACGAAGCCGCCACAATCGGCGGCGCCACCGAATTCGAAAACAGGTAAGGACGTGAACGCTGGCGCAGCAACTCAATGATGGCTTTGCGGCCGCTAGTGTAACCGCCGCTCGCTCCGCCCAGCGCTTTGCCGAGCGTGCCCGTGATGATATCGACGCGGCCCATCACGTTGTGATGTTCATGCGTTCCGCGGCCGTGTTTGCCCATGAATCCGACTGCGTGCGAATCGTCCACCATAACCAGAGCTTGATATTTTTCCGCCAGATCACAGATTTGGGGGAGTTTGGCGATATAGCCGTCCATGGAGAAAACACCATCCGTCGCGATCATGCGGTGACGCGCACCCTGTGCTTCTTTCAGCTTCGCTTCAAGATCAGCCATGTCGCCATTTTTGTAACGGAAGCGCGCGGCTTTCGAGAGACGAACGCCATCAATAATGCTGGCGTGATTGAGTTCGTCTGAGATGACAGCGTCTTCCGCTTCCAGCAGCGTTTCGAAAAGGCCGCCGTTTGCGTCGAAGCAGGAGCCATAGAGAATAGTATCTTCCGTTCCCAGGAATTCACTCAAGCGTGATTCGAGCTGCTTATGAATCGATTGCGTGCCGCAGATGAAGCGCACGCTAGCAAGACCATATCCCCAATGGTCCAGCGCCTCATGGGCGGCTTTAATTACTTCCGGATGGTTCGCCAGGCCCAGATAGTTGTTCGCGCACATGTTCAGCACCGTGGCGCCCGCGGCAACGTTGACCTCAGCTTGCTGGGGACCTTGCAACAGGCGTTCGTGTTTGAAAAGGCCCGCTTTTTCGATTTCGCTTAGCTTCTGAGATAGATAAGGTTCGATATTGGAATACATTTCAACAGTCCTTCACGTTCACGGCTAGACCGGCCAGCGCGGTCTCTTTATATCTGGATTGCATGTCGAGGCCGGTTTGATACATGGTGCGGATGACTTGATCCAGCGAGACAAGATGGCCGGATTCCTGCATCGCCATACGGCAGGCATTAATAGCTTTGACGGCCCCGATGGCGTTGCGTTCAATGCAGGGAATTTGGACCAGGCCGCCTATGGGATCACAAGTCATGCCTAGATGATGTTCCATGCCGATTTCGGCAGCGTGTTCCACTTCTTCGTTCGTGGCGCCCATAGTTGCGGCCAAACCTCCGGCAGCCATGGAGCAGGCTACACCCACTTCACCCTGGCAACCGACTTCGGCTCCGGAGATGGAGGCGTTCTCTTTATATAAAATGCCGATGGCTCCGGCGGTGAGCAAGTACTAAAGCAGACCTTCTTGAGAAGCACCAGGAACGAATTGAAGGTAATAGCGGCCCACCGCCGGGACCAGGCCAGCGGCTCCGTTGGTAGGAGCAGTCACTACGCGGCCGCCCGCGGCGTTCTCCTCATTCACCGCCATGGCAAAGGCATTGACCCAGTCCATAGCTTCCAGCGGGTCGCGAACGGGGCGTGCTTGAATCTTGGCCAGAATACGTGGCGCGCGGCGGCGTACATTTAGCCCGCCGGGCAGGATGCCTTCGGTGCGCAGGCCGCGATCGATGCATTCATTCATGACCGACCAGATTTGCGAGAGCCGCGCCCGTACGAAATTTTCTTTCTGCAAAGTGCATTCATTGGCAAGAACGATCTGCCAAATGGCAAGCCCGTGTTGGTTGGCCTGCGCTAGAAGCTCCGCTCCGCTGGCAAATGGATATGGCACCGGGAGCGCCGGGGTGGTTGCAGCGGAAGTATCGCCCTCGCGCACGATGAAACCGCCGCCGACAGAATAATAAACATCTTCCAATAGCACAGCGCCCCCGGCATCATACGCGGTAAAGCGCATGCCATTCGGATGGCCTGGCAGAACCGAATCGTTGTGAAAGAGAAGATCGCGGTCTTCGACGAAACGAATGAGCCTTTCATTGCCGAGCGGCATGCGGCCTTCGGAGCGAATATTGGCGATGATGGATTCGATGGCACTGGGTTCGATCAATTCGGGCGCTTCACCGGAGAGTCCCAGTAGCAGCGCTTTATCGGTAGCGTGTCCGATACCGGTTAACGCCAGGGAGCCGAATAGTTCCGCTTTGACGCGGGATGTACGCGAAAGCAATCCGGCCATGCGCAGGCGCGTAGTGAACTGTCGCGCCGCCCGCATGGGGCCGACGGTATGTGAACTGGAAGGGCCAATGCCGATTTTGAAGAGATCGAAGATGCTGGTCTTCATGCAACCTCGCTTAATCAACCCAGCTTAGAATCACTTTGCCGGAATTGCCGGAGCGCATGGCTTCGAAGCCCTTTTCGAACTCGGTGTAGTGGAAGCGGTGCGTGATGACTGGCGTAATGTCGAGGCCAGATTCGAGCATGACCGACATCTTGTACCACGTCTCATACATTTCACGGCCGTAGATGCCTTTAATCGTGAGCATATTGAAGATGACATGACGCCAGTTAATAGGCATTTCTTTAGCCGGAATACCCAGCATGGCTATTTTTGCGCCGTGGCTCATATTGGCGATCATGTCGCTAAAGGCTGACTGGTTGCCCGACATTTCGAGACCGACATCGAAGCCTTCCTGCATATCAAGCTGCTTCTGCGCCGCGGCAATGGAAGTTTCTTTGGGGCTGATCGCGAGTGTTGCCCCCATTTTGCGCGCGAGATCAAGGCGGACGGGATTAGGATCGGAAACAACCACGTGGCGCGCGCCGGCATGGCGAACCACCGGGATGGCCATCAGCCCGATAGGACCCGCCCCCGTAATGAGCACATCTTCACCAAGCGAAGGAAATGAAAGCGCAGTGTGTACGGCATTGCCGAAAGGATCAAAAATAGCGGCCACTTCGCGATTGATTTTAGAATCATGCCGCCAAATGTTGCTCATGGGCAGAGCGATGAATTCAGCAAAAGCTCCAGGCCGGTTTACGCCAACGCCTTGGGTATGCGCGCAAAGATGACGGCGGCCCGCCAGGCAATTGCGGCAGCGTCCACAAACCACGTGGCCTTCGCCGCTGACCACTTCGCCGGGATGAAAATCATTGACGTTGGAGCCCACCTCGATGATTTCGCCAACGAATTCATGGCCGATCGCCATAGGAACCGGAATGGTGGCGCGCGCCCAATCGTCCCATTCGTAAATATGCAGGTCCGTGCCACAGATGCCGGTGTGTGTCACGCGGATCAGGACATCATTGATGCCGATAGTGGGCGCGGGTATGTCTTCTAGAGAAAGGCCGAGTTCCGGGCGCGATTTCACGAGTGCTTTCAAGAGACGAACTCCGTACTCTTTGCGCTCGATTTTGTATGGGTCATCCTCCCTGTATGGTAATCGGCGGGTGAAATGCAGCACACATCCGTAAAATGACGGCATGGCGCGACGTAGGTTTTTTGTTTCGGAAGTACGCAACGGGGTGGCGGAATTGCACGGGGAAGAGGCCGAACATCTGGTTCGCGTGCTGCGGGCTGAGGTAGGACAAGTTTACGAAATCTCGGACAATCAACAGCTATACCTGGCCGAAGTAGAAGTGGCGCGGAAAACATTGCTCTCGTTTAAAATTCTGGAGAAATTGCCGGAGCCGGAGGCAACGGTTGAGATTTTGCTGGCAGCGGCCCTCATCAAGTTCGACCGCTTTGAATGGTTGGTGGAAAAAGCAACGGAACTGGGTGTGACGGCCATTCAACCGTTTGAGGCCGTGCGCACGGAGCGGGGATTGAGCCAAGCAGCACTAAAGAGACGGGCGCGTTGGGAGAAGATAGCGCTGGAAGCAAGCCAGCAATCACGGCGTTTGCGCTTGCCCGAATTGTTGCCGGCGGCTCGGTTTGGCGAAGTTGTGGCAATGGACGCAAATATCAAACTGCTGCTGGATGAGAACGCCGGTGGGACGCCGATTTTGCAGTGTCTTCCCGCAGCGAAGATCGTAACCGATCGGGTTGCGCTGATGCTGGGGCCGGAGGGCGGCTGGACGGAAGCGGAACGGACGCAAGCAGTTGTAGCCGGATGGAAGCCTTGCTCGCTAGGGAAAACCATTTTGCGCACGGAGACGGCAGCAGTGGCTGGACTCGCGGTTATTCATGCAGCCTGGGCGGCAACGATATCATGAGATATCTCATATGTCAGGAAAAGTCAGTGCGCACCAGGAACCAAAACGAAACAGCGTTGCAGAGTGGGCCGTCACAATTCTTCTGCTTCTATTTGGGACAACTACGTTGGCCCAAGCCTTTGTCATCCCCACCGGCTCCATGCAAGACACTCTGCTGATTGGCGACCACCTTTTAGTAGACAAGCTGGCTTACGCGCCGGCAGGTTCAATCGGTAGGTATTTGCTGCCCTATCAAGACCCAAAACATGGCGATATTATTGTCTTCCGGTATCCGGGCGATATCAATCAGACGTTGGTCAAGCGGTTGATTGGAATGCCA
>DASXGT010000176.1:0-29012 GCA_036488895.1 Bryobacteraceae bacterium
TGCCCGGCCCCGACCAAGTCATCGCGCCGCCAGGCTTCAGGTCCAACTCAAAGTCGGCGCCCATGAAGATTTTTTGATTCGCCTCTTTCGAGACGAACCCATCCCAGACCTTCTCGACGGGGGCCGCAATGTAATACGTAAGAATCAGTGGCGGCTTTGCCATATCAATCCTCCAAGGCACTCCACGCAGATTACGCAGAGCCTGCCCAGACTCTAGCAAAATATCCAATCGAACGTGACCGTCGGGTTTGGCTGCCGACCTGTCTCCCTCATGACGATGGCACAATGCTAAGTCGCACGCCGCGTAGTCGAACTTTTCCAGCGCGGAACGCTTCGAGCCCCACTCAATTGAGCCAGGCCCCAACATCATTGCGAAAGCCTGATCATGCCGTACCCAATGACGCGGCTCTGTGTCCGAGTCGGGGGGACGAGTTCAAGTCTCATTCTTTTACTCCATGCCGTGTGTTGTGAATAACATCACACCCGATTCAATTCGACCTTGGTTCAATTTCGAAAAGGACCTCCAGCACGACCGGCACCCCGAGTGGAAGGGTGGCAACACCGAGAACCATCCGAACCGGCAGCTTGTCTTCTCCAAAGACATCGCGCAACAACTCCGAGGCAGCGTCAGCCACCTTCGGCAGCGCCCGGAAGTCCTCTTCGGTTGCCAGATACACCGTCAGCTTGACAACCCTGGTCACCTTATCGAGCGAGCCCAGGTGGTTTCTCGCGGTCGAGAGTACGTTCAACGCCGCCAAGCGCGCTGCTTCGCGTCCCTGTTCGACGCTGTACTTTCCGCCCATCCGGCCTACGAACTTCGGCTCATGCCCGATGACCGGGAGAATGCCGCTGAGATGAAGCATATTGCCCGTTTGGAGACTTTCAACATACGCGCCCAGGGGAGTGGGGGCGGACGCCAGCTCAATGCCGAGCTCCGCAAGCCGGCGCTCCGCGTTTGACGGTTGCGGGCCCTTTGAATTCACCATTTGCTCGAGTGCGCACCACCGTCCACGTGCAGCACCTCCCCTGTTACCTGACGGGCTTCTGTGAGATAAACCACTGCATCCACAATATCGCTTACGTCTGAGATGGTGCCCATCGGTGAGAGCGACTTCAAAAACTCTTTGGGGTTGTTCTTGTGAAGGGGAGTGTCCACGACACCGGGCGCCACTGCGTTGAAGCGGATGTGCTCCTTTGCGTACTCGCTCGCCAGGCTCCGGCTCACGGCTTCAATACCGCCCTTGGTGATCATGGGCACGGAAGCGGTAACGCCGGCAATCGGATTCACAACCAGTGACGTGGTTATGCTGACGACACTGCCGCCCGATTTTTGCGAAAGCATCTGCTTCACGGCTCCCTGCGTTACATGGAGGAAACCTTCTAGATTCGTGTTGGAAAGCGCCTTGAAGTCCTCCGCTGTGTAGCTGGTGAATGATTTGGTGAAGAAGATGCCAGCGTTGTTCACCAGCGCGTCAATCGATCCAAACCTGCTGATCGCTGTTTCCACCAGCCTGGCCGCCACTGGGCTTTCACCAATATCGCCATCCACCAGTGCAAGCCGGGCGGACTCAGCAAACGCCCTGGACTTTGTGATGTTACGTGAGTTGGCTACCACGTTGTAGCCGCGATCAAGAAACGCCCGCACCACACCCGCACCAATGCCTTGCGATGCGCCCGTTACGATGACCGTTCTCTGTTTAGTGCTCATATCAGCCTCCTTTTTCGGCTGTGCCGGCTTTTATTGCCGTACACCACAGGAGATTCGCCGCTGTCTGATAGGGATGCGTCGTATGTTCCAATCATGTGATAGGAACTGCCTATCGTTATGCGATCACGGAAAACATATCTTCTTTCGAATTGTTGGTAGTTCTTCGTCGAGCAGCTCGAGGAACGCTTTGAGAGCGATCGAAGGTTCCTTCTTCTGCCATACGGCGACAAAATCGATGCGAACGTCGTCGGGCTGCAGACGGAAGAAAGAGACGTTGTCCGCCCGCAGGTTATGGGCTGTCGCGGAAATAATAGCAACTCCTTCACCGGCTTCGACAGTAGACAGCACCGACTGCATGTTGTTCAGCTCGTTATGCAAACGGGGCGAGAACCCGTTTGCATTACACACGCCGACGATGGTGTCGAACACTTCCGGAGAACTAGCACGCTGAAAGATAACGAAGCGCTCGCTTGCAAGGTCCGCGATGCGAATGCGCTTCGTGGCTATCTTGTGCCCTCGGGGAAGGGCGACCACTAAGGGCTCGCGAAAAATCAGGCGCGACTCGTAGAAGGAACTGCGGTCTTTTGACGGCGGACGCGTAAATCCGATGTCGATCTCTCCCCGATCAAACGCGATGTCCTGTCCGCTTGGCACATTTTCTTCAAGACGCAACGCCACTCCCGGATAGCAAGTCTTATATTTGCGCAGCAGACCGGACAAGAACGGATAAGCAGCAAATCCGATGAAGCCGATCCCTAGCCTGCCGTTCTCTCCCTTGGCGGCACGCTGGGCGGTAGCAATGGATCTCTCCGCCTGCGCGAGCGTCTTGATTGCTTCCTCATAGAAAACTTGGCCTTCAGGAGTAAGCCGAGCCACGCGCCCTTCCCGTGAAAAGAGTTTGATGCCGATCTCGCTCTCAAGATTGGATACGGCCTCGCTGATTGAGGGTTGGGCCACATACAGGTGGCGTGAAGCCTCGCGATATCCTTTCCACCGAACAACAGCGGTGAAGTAACGAAGGTGTCTTAATTCCATCGATGATAGGCGCTCCCTATCAATGGATTAAAACATGCTGCTATCGGTTGCTCCCTTTAGATATAGCGCGTCTGAGATCATATGCGAGCGGGGAGAAGCCATGTCACGAAAACAGAAAGTCGCTGTGGTTGAAGCTTATTTGGATTGCTTTGCAACTAAGGACTTGTCCAAGGTGTCCTTTGCCGAAGACGTAACATTTGAAGGCCCGCGCATGCCAAAGTTGACGGGCCGGGCAACCATACTCGGATTTCTCACGCATATTTTACCGATGGTCAGGGGTATTCAGTTAAAGCAGCACATCGTCGAGGGAGACTACGTTGCAACTGTTTTCGATATGGAGACAGTGAATGGAGTGGATCACGTTTTTGACCGGATTCATATCGTAGACGGACAGATTAAGGCAATACATGCGTTCTATTATCCGGAGCAGACGCCAGAGGGACAAACCTAGCCGGTGAACTCTGCTGTCGATAAGCCCAGTCATCGGAATTCGAAAACGCGCCGAGCGGGACCGGGGCGTCCGCCCCAGGCGCGAATTATCGGCTTGGGCTTTATTTTCTTTGTAGTTCTTCAATTCGTTTGGTGATGACGTTTTCCTTCATCGACTCGGAGTCGCCGGTGCAAGAGTTTTTTTATTCGGGTTGCGATTCGGTGTTTTCTTCGCGGGCGGGGGCGGAGACTTTGCGCAGAAGGCGCAGTTGGCTGCGGCGCAGGCGGCGTTTTCGGGTGACTTTGTTGGCGCGGGCGCGATCGCCGCTTCTTAATGACATGTTGACTCCGGGGTTGGGCAGGGCGCGGCAGGTTGTGCGGCGCTTAAGTGTGTGGGGAAGATTCGAGCGTCGATCTTAAGTAACGACGCTCGGACGGCTTCGATGAATTACGTCGCCAGGTTGAGTATAGCGCGCGGGCCGTACCCTTAGCGAAAGAGCAGATTCGTCTTGGCGAGGTCCACTACTTCGTCACCCCGTCCGTTCATGACAGCGCGAATCATATAGAGGCTAAAGCCCAACGCCTCGCGCGCGGTAATGCTGGGAGGCATGGAAAGCTCGTTTCTATTGACGATCACGTCCACGAGGCATGGACCATCATGCGCCAGCGCGGTTTGCAATGCCGGGCGAAGAGCTTCGGGGGTTTCCACCCGAATGCCTAGAATGCCGGCGGCTTCGGCCAGCTTGGCGAAGTCCGGATTGACCAGATCGGTACCGTAAGCGAGCCATCCGGCGGCCTTCATCTCCAGTTCCACAAACCCTAGTGAGCTGTTGTTGAACACGATTACTTTTACCGGAAGACGCAATTGCTTCAGTGTTAACAAATCGCCAAGCAACATGGCCATGCCCCCATCGCCCGACAGGCTGATCACCTGCCGCTGCGGCAATGCGGCCTGCGCGCCTATGGCTTGCGGCAGAGCGTTGGCCATGGAGCCGTGCGAGAACGAACCTAATAAGCGGCGCTTCCCGTTCATCGTTAAATACCGGGCCGCCCAAATGGTGGGGGTGCCCACGTCGCACATGAAGATGGCGCTATCCGACGCAACTTCATCCAACACTTTCGCCACGTACTGCGGATGAATGGGCGTGCGTCCGGGCTCGCCCACGGCCAGTTCATCGAGCCCCTTGCGCGACTTTACATAGTCCTTCAGGCATTCGTCCAAGTAACGGCGATTCGTTTTTTCTTTCAGCAGGGGGGTGAGCGCTTGCAAGGTTTCTTTCACATTGCCCACTAATCCGAGGTTTACCGGCGTGCGGCGGCCAATTTGCTCGCCACGCAAATCCACCTGAATGATCTTGGCGTCTTTGGGATAGAACTGCTGATACGGAAAGTCGGTGCCGAGCATGAGCAGCGCATCGCAGCTCATCATGGCGTGATAACCGGAAGCGAAGCCGAGCAGGCCGGTCATGCCGACATCGTAGGGGTTGTCATACTCAATGAATTCCTTGCCACGCAAGGCATGAACGATGGGAGCTTTCAGCCGATCGGCGGCGGCGATGAGCTCGGCATGCGAGCCTTCGCAGCCGGCGCCGCCCAAAATCGCAACCTTGCGCGCGTTGTTCAAAATTTCCGCTGCCTGCGCGAGCGCTTCTCCCGGCGGAATCGTACTTGATGCGCCGTGGTCGAGGCCTAGAGCTAGCGGCGGAGAGGGGCAGTCGCGCAAGGCGATATCGCCGGGCAGAATCACCACGGCCACGCCGCGCTTCGAGATCGCGGTGCGCATGGCGATGCCCAGCACGCGCGGGATCTGTTCCGGCTGCGACACTAATTCGCAGTAGTCGCTGCAACCGGTAAACAACTGCTCCGGATGCGTCTCCTGGAAGTAGCCGCTTCCGAGCTCTCCGCTGGGTATCTGCGCGGCGATGGCAAGCACGGGAACGCGGTTGCGATGGCAATCAAACAGCCCGTTGATGAGATGAAGATTTCCCGGACCGCAACTGCCCGCGCAAACGGCAATTTGCCCGGTTAGCAGTGCGTCGGCTCCAGCCGCGAAGGCTGCCGCCTCTTCATGGCGCACATGCAGCCAATCGATCTCTTTCCTTTTTCGAATCACGTCGGTCAGGCCGTTCAGAGAATCGCCTACTACGCCGTACACGCGCTTCACGCCTGCTGCAATCAAGGTCTCAATAAATACTTCGCTTACGCTTTTAGCCATTTTTTTCCTCATTCACGTTCATATGGCAAATAAACCGGCTCCCACACGTAGGCGCGGAGCGCTTCCCGGAACGATTTTTCATCGGCGACTCCGGCCACGCCATCAGAGAGCGCCTGTTTCCCAACCGCCTCGGCTACCAGCAGCCCGACCCTTCGGGAATCCGAAATGGGCGGCAATAGCCTTGCATTCCGGTCTCGCCGCGTGGGAGACAATTCCGCCAGTTTCTTGGCAGACGCCATAATCATCCCATCCGTTACGCGTTTCGCCTTCGATGTGAGAATGCCGAGCGCCAGGCCCGGAAAAATATAGGAGTTGTTGGTCTGGGTAACGTGGATCAATTTGCCATTGACGTTGACCGGAGCGAACGGACTGCCCGTGCCGACCAGCGCGCGGCCGTCTGTCCATTTCAACAGGTCCGCCGGCGTGGCTTCGGCGCGCGAAGTCGGATTCGACAACGGGAAGATGACGGGGCGGTCCGCGTGTTTGGCCATTTCACGCACCACCTCTTCAGTGAATGCGCCAAACTGACCGGAGACGCCGGCAAGGACTGTCGCTTTCGCGTTTCGAACGACGTCGAGCAGCGAAATTTCGCCGCCGCCGGAGAGCGTCCACCCTTTGAGATCCGCGCTCTTCCGTACAAAAGGCTGTTGTCCGGGATGAATGTCTTTCCCGCCCTCCACCAGCAGACCGTAGCGGTCGACCGCGTAGAAGCGCTGGTAGGCTTGCTCGGCGCTTAAGCCCGCTGCTTGCATGGCGGTGACAAGCAGGTTTGCGATACCGATTCCGGCGGACCCGAAACCGAGAATCACAATCGTCTGTTCAATTAGGGGAACGCCGGTGGCAGTCACCGCGGCCAGCAGCGTCGCGGTGGTGACTGCCGCGGTTCCCTGAATGTCATCATTGAACGTACAAAGCTGGTCGCGATAGCGTTCGAGCAAGCGCGCTGCATTGGAGCCGGCGAAATCTTCCCATTGCAAAAGGATGTGCGGCCAGCGCCGCTTCACGGCCGCCACAAAGGCTTCCACGAAATCGTCATACTCCTGGCCGCGCACGCGTTTGTGCTGCCAGCCTATATAGATTGGATCGTTGAGCCGGTCTTCGTTATCCGTGCCCACATCCAGCAACACGGGCAGGCAGTGTTCGGGAGGAATGCCCGCCAAAGCGGTATAGAGGGCCATCTTGCCGATGGGAATCCCCATGCCCCCGGCGCCCTGATCGCCGAGCCCGAGAATTCGTTCTCCATCGCTGACCACAATGCAGCGGATGCCGTCATAACGCGCATGGGAGAACATCTGCTCCATCCGGTCTTTGTTCGGATAGCTGATGAAGAGGCCGCGCGGCTTGCGCCAGATCTCGCTAAAACGCTGGCAGCCCTCGCCTACCGTGGGCGTATAGACGATGGGCAGCAATTCCTCAATGTTGTGCGCGATGAACGAATAAAACAATGTTTCGTTCGTATCCTGCAGATCACGCATGAAGCAGTATTTGTCAAAATTGGTGGCCTGATTTTCCAGAGCTTTCTTGCGCCGTTCCAACTGCTGCTCAAGCGAGCCCTGGTGAGGTGGGAGCAAGCCATGCAGAGCAAAGGCGTCGCGCTCTTCCGCAGTGAAGGCCGTGCCTTTATTCAGCCGTGGATTGTTCAGCAGATCGTACCCGGAAAGTTTGGTCCGAATCATACTTTTCTATCCTTATCCAGTTTGTAAGAGCCCCAACGGGCTCAATTCGTTTCATTGTGCTTTGAATCTTATTTCGATATCGAAACATCTCATATCGTAGTAATGAGCGATGTGAATTCAATTTCCGCCCCCAAAGTCTGGGTTGTCCTGGCCCGGGCGCACGGCGCCATGGCGGCGTTTGTGGAAGAGCAGGTGGAGGGGGAAGGTCTTTGCCTGGGCGACTTTATGGTCTTGGAAGTGCTGCTGCATAAAGGCCCGCTGACCATATCGGCTATCGGAGAAAAGGTACTGTTGGCGAACGCGTCGATGACCTCGGCTATCGACCGGCTGGAAAAGAAAGAGTTGGCGGTCAGGAAGAATAGCAGCGAAGACCGCCGTGTCCGCCTGGTGGAACTTACGCCGCGAGGCAAAAAAACGATCACCGAAATCTACCGACGCCATGAGCGGGAATTGGAACAGCTTATGAGCGGGTTGTCAGCGGCGGAGCGGGCGGCCTTGCATCGCGGTTTAAAGAAGTTAGGACTGGCGGCGGAAGCCGCGAAACATTAAACAAAGGAGTTTCTTGTGACCAAACCAATTTTAGGAATACATCATGTAACGGCGATTGCCACCGACCCGCAGCGCAATCTTGACTTTTATACGGAAGTGCTGGGGTTGCGCCTGGTGAAACGGACCGTCAATTTCGACGATCCGGGCACGTATCACTTTTATTTCGGGGATGAGACCGGTTCACCGGGAACGATTCTGACCTTTTTCCCGTGGCCTAATGCCGGACAGGGCAGGGCCGGCGTGGGACAAACGACGGTGACTTCGTTCAGCGTTCCGGAACCTTCGCTCTCCTATTGGGAGGGGCGTTTGCGATCGGCCGGAGTGCCAGTGGAAGCATCGGGCAAGCGTTTCGATGAGGATGTACTGACCTTTGCCGATCCGGACGGACTGAAGCTTGAGATTGTGGCGCATGCCGATGCAAGGCAGGTGCAGACGTGGACTGGAACCGATGTTCCCTTGGAACATTCGATTCGCGGCTTCCACAGCGTGACGCTTGCGGAGCGGAATTTGGAAGCAACGGCGGGCACACTGCAAACCATGGGTTTCCACAAGGTAGCCGAGGCGGGGAACCGGTTTCGATTTGAAGTGGGAGAAGGCGGCGACGGAACACGGGTCGACGTTCTGGCGCTGCCCACCGGCAGGCATGGCAGCGTGGCAGCCGGAACGGTGCATCACGTCGCCTTTCGCGTGGCGGACGATGAATCGCAACTGGAGTGGCGGAAAGATTTGATCCAGCATGGATTGGACGTGACTCCTGTTCAGGATCGCAACTACTTCCATTCGATCTATTTCCGGGAACCAGGCGGCGTGTTGTTTGAGCTGGCGACCGATCCTCCAGGCTTTGCCATCGACGAGCCGGTGGAATCGCTGGGCGAAGCGCTTAAACTTCCGGAATCGTTCAAGCACTTCCGCGATGAGATCGAAAAAGTATTGCCTCCTATCGAACTGCATAAAACAACAAGGAGCGTGAAATGACACCCGATCCACATCGCGATCAACCTGTGCTGCAAGCGGGCAAGCCCTTGGCGGAGGCCAAGGGCGCGGTGATTCTTCTGCATGGCCGGGGTGCTTCGGCCGAGGATATCCTCGGCCTGGGTGATGCGTTCGAGCACCCTGGCTTAGCGTATCTTGCGCCGGGCGCGGCGGGACATAGTTGGTATCCCTATTCATTCCTGGCGCCTTTTGAAAAGAATGAGCCGTGGCTTTCCTCGGCATTGAAAAAAATCGCGGCGACCGTGGAGCATGTAATGGAAGTGGGCATACCTCGCGAGAAGATTGTCATCGCCGGATTTTCGCAAGGCGCTTGCCTGGCTACGGAATTTACCGCCAGGCACGGGGTCGGCTTGGGCGGATTGATTGCATTTACCGGAGGCCTGATTGGGCCTCCGGAAACCAAGTTCAGCTATCCCGGCAGCCTGGCCCAGATGCCGGCGTTTCTGGGGACAGGTGATCCCGACCCGCATGTTCCCTGGGAGCGCGTGGAGGAATCGGCCGCGGTCCTAAGGTCGCTCGGCGCAGGAGTGACTTTGCGGCGCTACCCTGGGTTGCCGCATACTATCAGCCAGAACGAGATTGACGAAGCGAAGAAGTTGATTGCAGCAGTCATCCGCTAGAAATAAACTCTTGCGCCCATCGTGATGATGCGTGGACCGTCCTGAGGTCCAGTGGCGCGCCCGAAATTCGGATTGCCGACCGTACCGTTGACGCCGAAATTTGTTCGATTGAGTACGTTGAAAGCGTCGGCGCGAATCTGAAGATGAATGCGATCACCATCGGGACCCGGCCAAACGATAAATTGCTTGATGATGGCGACATTGTCAGTGAAGATGGGCGGTTGCCGGAATTTGCCGTTGTATTGCGAGGAGGTTCCAAAGGTAAAGTTAGCCGGAACCGAAAAAGCGCCTGGTGCAAAGTAAACACTTTGTGGATTGTTAGGGTTGAGCGAGGTGCGATCGGCACCCGTCAGTACATTCCCACCGTTCGCATTGCACATAAGCGCGTCAGTGAATAGTACCCCGCCGCCAAGAGCGTTGGGACAGTTAAGCGCAATTAGCGAGCCGCTGTGATATTGATGCGAGTCAGCAATAGTCCAATTGCCCACCAACAGGTTGACGAGGCGATTGGCATTGCTGAGGAAACGTTTGCCTTTGCCGAGCGGCAGCGCATAGCTGTTGAGCACATTGAAGACGTTCGGCTGGTCAAACGGGAGATATGATTTCGCTTGGCCGAGATTGTATGTATCTTGCGGGTAGACCTGAGTTTGGGAGAAAATCTGCCGGTAAGTCAACAGGCCCAGGGTCTTGGAACGAACGTAGGTGGCGGTAAAAGTCCAGTCGCCGAGCCTGCGCTCGACTTTGAATTGCGCCGAGTCGTACCAGGTTCGGCCCTGGCCGGAGTTGCGCGAGTAGACATTCAGGTATTGGGGATAGGGACGTAAAGCTTGCGACAGGGTGCCGGTGAAACCTGGATACGGTGCTGTGAATCCGGCTGCCACGACCGCGGGTGAGGTGATCTGCTGCCCTAGCAGCGGCCCCAGCGACAGATATTGCGGGTTGACTTGGTTCAGGTCAATCGTTGAATTCAGGCGCGTGCCGCGATTGCCCACATAGGCAAGATCGAGGAGCCACTTACCGAGTTCACGTTGAAGATTGAAGCTCCAGTTATAGATGCGAGGAGCCTTGCCGAACTTGGGTCCCAGATAGTCGACCGCGAGTCCGTTACCATACGTGGGGTCCAGAAATGGCGGTGGTTTGTACCCGGCCGGTGTTGGAATGCCGTTGTCCCATTGGAATGGGGCACTGATGCCATCGGGCGAAATACGATTAAACGATCCGCCGGCTCCGAGCACGCATCCACATCCGCCGTTGCTGGTGGCTTCATAGAAAATACCCGCTCCTCCGCGCAGCACGGTTTTTGGTGTAAGGCGATAAGCAAACCCCAAGCGTGGACCAACCTCGCCATAGTCAGTCGGCCAGAAACGAGTGAGTCCGGAACGGCCGGTTCCGTCTCCGGCAAAGATGAGCGCGCCGGGGCGGTTGCCGGCAGCAGGGTTGGGCGTGGTTAGCGAGACCGACGACATTGTCGATTGATACCAGTTAATGGGAATGTCATAACGGAAACCGAGGTTCAGCGTTAGCTTAGTTGTGACGCGCCAATTGTCCTGCAAATAAAAACCGTAATATTGATAGCGAACGTTCGTCTTCGGCACCGGAAGCGCCGTGGCGGACGCGCTGTCGGGAAGGCCAAGCAGGAAGCTGGCAAAGGAATTGCCGCTGGTGGCAAGCGCTCCTGGATTGGCTGTTTCGTTCCGAGCGAAAGTATAAGCGCCATTGGTACCGGCAAGATCGTTAGCTTTGGTAAACATCTGCCGTACCTCCCAACCGGTCTTTATTTCGTGCTTGCCGTGAATCCAAGTTAAGCCCTGGCCGAACTGATGCGTCAGGTTGTTTTGAAATCCGCTGTTGACCTTACCTTGTGCGTTGCCCCAGGGAGTGTAGCCGTCGGCCATGGCGAACGAGATGTAGGGAGTTGTGTCGGAGTCACCGCTTAGGGGTAAGCCAATCCGCGAAGCAAAGCCGCTTTGCGCGGGGCTTGCCCAGCTCTGGCGCGTGGTGGAATAGCCGTAGGTGGAATGAAGTAGAAGAGTGGGAGAGATGGTGTAATCATGATTGACCCGGAAGATCTGTGGTTTTTGATACTGGAGTCCCAGGCCGGTTCCCAACGGGCCGTTGAAATCGGAGACCGTATTAATGGTCTGCGAGTCCAGCGATTGAAAATAGGAGATTCGATTCTTTTCGCTGAACATGTGGTCGAACTTTAGGGTCCAGGCATGATCGGTGACATGTTGCGTATTGACGTACGAGTGATTGGAATTCAGCTGCGATCCGGTGGGTGCAGCAATAAAAGGAATGATCTTCGAAGATACCGCACTCAGACGGCTTACCGGAATGGTGTTGTTGGCGAATGGACTACGAACGGCTGATGTTCCGCTACCTACGGTGGAAGCAGGATCATAGACGATCAGCGGGATTTGACTGAAGTTGCCCTGAGTCTCCAGCGTGGTTGGGACGGTATTGACGATGGAAGTTGGTGTTACGGGGCGCAAATCGTTGTCATCGGAGAAATAGAAGAAAGTTTTGTTGCGGCCGTCGTAAATTTTGGGAATGTAAACCGGGCCGCCCACGCCGCCGCCGGTTTCGTTAAAGCGATCTTTGGGGCGATAACCAGGAGCGTTCGATTTATTTTGATTGACGCTCCAGCCCGCGGCATTCCAGATATCACGCCGCATATTGTAAGTCCAGGTTCCATGCAAACCATTGGTGCCTGATTTCGAGGTAAAGATCTCGATGCCGCCGCCGGTTCGCCCATATTCGGCTGAATACGTGTCAGTCAGCAACTTAAATTCTTCGAATGCTTCGGCGGAGGGGGGATTGAAGACGGTTCCCCCTGATTCGGGGATCACATTACTGGTGCCGTCGATCAGGCTTTCGCGCGCCCGGCCTGTCGATCCTGAAATGCTGGTTTCCGCGCCGCTGTTAACACCGGGCATATAGCTAAGAAACGCCTCAGAGCTTTGTAGGCCGCCGCTCCACAAGGGCAGCGTCTGCAGATAGTTTCGTGAGAAGGTCTGGCCGCGCTCGCTTGTTTCGAGATCCAGTTGGGTTTGCTGGGAAGTTACTTCCAGAATCTGTTTTACATCGCCGACCTGGAGAGTTATGTCCACCGTTTGCCGCTGCGCAATAAATATTTCTATGTTGTCTTGTTTCACCCGCTGAAAGCCGGCCTTTTGAAATAAAATGGACCAAACACCCGCGGGAACGGCCGGAAAGACATACAGGCCACTGTCGGTTGTTACCGTGTTTAGGGTCAGGCCCGTGTCACCTTTGCGGAGTTCAACAATCGCACCGGACATAGCAGCACCGGAGGAATCGAGAATTGTGCCCGATAGCGATCCCGTTTGCGACTGACTAAGTGCAAGCGTGGGCATAAATAAAAGAGACAATAGTACAAGCCTAAGTTGTTTGAGCATAAGCATCGTGGCCGAACCCATTGAGCGGAAATCATATCAAAGCTTCTACCCGCAGGTCTATCTATAAATTAGAAATAACGTGAGAAGCTGCTGATATAAAGAAGTTGTCCTATCTTTTGTCATGACTTACCCAATATCGAGGCGTTCGGCTCTCTTGAGCCTGACCGGCGCCGTCGTTCCGTTTCATGCGGGAGCGGATGATGCAAGCGGAGCGTGTCTGGCGGGTCCGCAAGATTTTCGAAGAGCGCGCGAGAAGGCGGCACGCTATCCCTGGGCGGAGGCCATCCGCCGTAAGATACAGCAGAACGCCGAAGCCCACGTCAAAGGGCCGATGTATGTGCCGGATCGCGGGGGTCAGTGGGGACACTGGTACGTTTGCCGCAAGGATGGCGTGGAATTGGTGACGGACTCGCCGACGCGGCACCGGTGCCCATTCTGCGGAACGATTTATACTGGTGAGCCGTATGATTCGGTGGTAATTGGGCGGGTGCATTCCGCGAACAGCGCGGCGATGTTGGATTTAGCCGTGTCCTTTGGGTTTACGGGCAAGCGGGAATTTGCGAACGGAGCGAGTGAACTGCTGGCGGCGTATTCCAGCCGTTACCGCTCGTATCCGCGGCATGACAATAACGGGAAGGATTCTGTGACGGCTGGGCGAGTGACGAGTCAGACGCTGGATGAAAGCGTTTGGCTGATTCCGGTGGTCTGGGCCTATACATTAGTGCGCGAGACACTGGATCCAACTCGCCGCGAACGCATCGAGAAAGATCTGTTGTATCCGGCGACGGAAACTATTATTGGGCCCAGCTTTGACAATCTTCCGAACATTCAGTGCTGGAAGAATAGCGCGATCGGCTGCGTGGGATACGCTCTGCAGGATCATTCGCTGGTTTCCACGGCACTCGATAATCCGATTCGCGGGTTTCGGGTCCTGATGGCGCGCGACGTTACGGAAGGCGGCCTGTGGATTGAGGGGAGTCTGGGCTATCAACAATACGCGTTACGGGCGCTATGGCCTTTGGCGGAAGCGGCCCGGCGAAATGGAACAGACCTCTACGCCAACGATAACTACCGGTCTTTGTTTGATGGACCGATCGGGCTGGCGCTGCCCGATGGCGAGCCGCCGGGATTTAACGATAATCCGGGTGTTCCGCTCGCTGAGTGGAACGAAGTTTATGAATTGGCGTATGCCCGGTTGAAAGTGCCCGAGCATGGGCGGGTGCTTCGGTTAGGTTCACGCAATACTCTGGCGGCACTGCTGTTTGGCGAAGAAACGCTGCCTGAAGGCGATCCTATTCCGAAGCGCAGTGTTGTATTTCGGAAGTCAGGATTTGCGGCGTTGCGGTCGAGAGACGTTACCGCGGCGGTGCGATTTGGCTTGCACGGAGGCGGCCACGGACATCCGGACATGCTGAATGTTGTGACTTTCGCAGACGGGAAATTATTCGGCGTGGATCCTGGATCAATCGGTTATGGCTCACCTTTGCACCGGGAGTGGTATCGCAGCACCATTGCGCACAACACAGTTTCTGTCGATCAGCAAATTCAATCCAACGCGGATGGCCATCTCATCGAATGGTCACAAAATGCGGAGGAGACCTTGTGGAAGGGCTTCGCTGATGTGTATCCGGGCGTTGCTCTGCGGAGAGAATTAAAACTGAAGGGGCAAAAGATTACGGAGTTATTTGCCTGCGAGTCGGCAACGGAACATGTATACGATTGGGCCTTTCATTGTTCAGGCACATTGAGCCTCTCGATGGGGACAAGCGTGCGGGAATCAGCGCTGGGCGAGAGCAACGGCTATCAGCATCTTAAACAGTTGAGGCAAGCGGCGACGCATAGCGAATGGACCGCGCAATGGGTAAATGAAAACGTTACCCTGACCTTACGGGTTAAAGGCGAGCCGGGTACGACCATTCTTACGGGCGTGGGTCCAGGCCGAAAACCCGATGAGCCGACACCATTTGTGATCATTCGCCGGAGGGCTTTGAAGACTGTGTTTGCAATAGAACATGAATTTGGGGTTCGTCAGAAGAATTCGCGGGTGAATGGAGGCAGTCAGTTCGCCGATGGCTTCTCAGCTTGATCAATGACAATGGTCTCAACGGGTCCCTGAGACGGCTTTAGCTTCAGACCGATCCCCTGCAGGGAAGTCACGATACAAGATATGACGTCCGGCTGCGCTTCGTCCGTAGCGTATTCAAATCTAAAATCGAAAAACCCCTTCAGCCCGGTTTGATCAAACACGGGTTTCTTCAGGTACCAACTGAGTCGCTGTGCCAGCACCGGCATGGAAATATTCTTGCCGGCCAGACCGTCACCATTTATCGCTGCGCCTTGCACGCTCCCAACCCACTCGAACTCGCCTTTGTCTTTGACCTCCTTTAGCTTGAGTGCCCTCCTACCCAATGTCAGAAGGTAAACCGGACCTTGCCAGGTTTCACTGTGAAATTGCAAATGAAATCGATCAATCAGCAGCGCTTGCAGCATCTCGCGTTGTTCTTCATTGAGCGGAGCTTTAGGCATTGATGGATTGGACTTACTCGATTTCGAGGTTGACGGTGGCCGGGCCTCTATCTCATACCGGTACTGGTAGTCACGCATCCAGGCCGGACCTCCGGCAACCTGAAACGCCTGAACATCGAAGGCGTATTCGATCAACATTTGCAGCGTTGAATGTCCAATCACCACTCTGCCGCCCGGATAGACGAGATAGCCAATCATCCCCCCGGTTGATCCCGACGGCTTTAGGGAAGCTACCTCGAATTCGGCACGCGGCTGCACAGGCATTTTCGCGTCCTGTGATTTCGCAGGCAAAACCACAGCCGCAAGAAGGAATAGATACGCGGTCATAGGCCCCAGTTTATTCATAAGCCGAGACTAGGCGAATTTGGGGAGTATTGCGCAAGGTTGATATGATTCGGCATTGGTATGATCAGGCCCTAAAATGCGAACCTCCGCCCTTATTTTCCTTGCTGTAATCTCATGCTGCGTTGCGGCGCGAGGCGAACCCGGTGATGCATGCGGACGCCTGATGGGCACTACGCTTCCGCACACTACGCTCACGACTGCCGAATCCGTGCCGGCCGGCAAATTCGCTCCGCCTTCGGGGCCGCCGCTGGATAAAATTCCCGCGTTCTGCAGAGTGGCGGGCGTGATCAAGCCCAGCAGCGATTCCTATATCCGTTTTGAGGTGTGGATGCCTGCTTCCGGATGGAACCAGAAGTTTTTGGGCGTGGGTAATGGCGGGTTCGCCGGTTCCATCGGTTACGGCGGGATGGGCGGCAACCTACGGCGTGGTTATGCCACGGCCTCCACGGATACAGGGCATGAGGGCGATGCCGAGGATGCGAGCTGGGCGTTTCATCATCCTGAAAAAGTGACGGATTTTGGGTATCGCGGGCTGCACGAGACAATGGCCAATGCGAAAGTCTTGATTGCAGCTTTCTATGGCAAGGCGCCGGGACATTCATATTTTGACAGTTGTTCCGATGGCGGGCGGGAAGCGTTGATGGAAGCGCAGCGGTTTCCGGAAGATTTCGACGGTATCCTGGCGGGCGCTCCGGCCAACTACTGGACACATATGTTGGCGGGCGGCATCGGCGTGATGCAAGGGGCCTATGGCAAGAATCCGGCAGGGTACATCTCAAGCATGAAGCTGCCGGCGATAGGCGCGGCGGTTCGCGCGGCTTGTGATGCGCAAGACGGGGTCAAAGATGGAATCATCAACAATCCGGCGAAGTGCCAGTTCGATCCCACGGTGCTGCTTTGCAAAGGCGAGGAATCACGAAGCTGTCTGACCGCGCCGCAGATTGCCGCGCTGAAAGTGCTGTACACGGCGGGCGGGTTTGCGCCAGGCGGCGAGGATGTGCCCAACGGTTGGAGTTCGTGGGTGATTGGGCACGGTCCTGGCGGAAACTCGGGTGCTTCTTACCTGCAGAATTATTTCCGTTATATGGTGTTTGAAGATCCCGCCTGGAACCCCTTGACCGCTTCGGTGGAAACGGCGGAACGCGCCGCCGCCGAGAAGACGGGGCACGCGCTGGATGCTACCGATCCTGATCTCCACAAGTTTGAGGAGCGCGGAGGCAAGCTGATTCTCTATCACGGCTGGAGCGACCCGGCGATTTCTCCGCTCAACACTATTCGCTACTACCAGAGCGTGACCGCGAAGATGGGCGAAAGCAAAGCGGGAAGTTTCACACGGTTATATATGATCCCCGGCATGCAGCATTGCATTGGAGGACCGGGACCGAACTGGTTCGGACAGCTCGGCACGGTCACGGCGAAGGGCGCGGAGCATGGGATTTATGCCGCACTGGAGAATTGGGTGGAAACGGGCGCCGCGCCAGGAGACGTTATCGCCACGAAATATGTAGCGGACAGTTCGGCGAAAGGCGTCGCCATGACGCGGCCCCTTTGCGCGTACCCGCAGGTTGCGAAGTACAAGGGAACGGGCGACGTGAATGACGCCGCCAATTTCGCCTGCGCGGCCTTTTAGCGTTCCGGCGCTACGATGGGCAGCTCCACAAAACTGGCGTGTCCGGGCGCGTGATAGATACGTTCGGTGGCCTTCTTATAGTCGCTAGCGTTGGCAAAAAAGATGTTCGGCACGAAGGTCTGCGGGTTGCGATCGTAGAGCGGGAACCAGCTTGACTGCACCTGCACCATGATGCGGTGACCGGGCAGAAACACGTGATTCGCGGTGGGCAGCGCGAATTGATACAGCAGCGGAGCGTTGGGCGTGACGGCCCGGGGCTGCGAAAGACTTTCGCGATAGCGGCCGCGGAAGATATCCATCGAGACGGCGAGTTGATAACCGCCGAGCTCCGGCTGGCCGGGGACTTCATCTGGATAAACGTCAATCAGTTTGACGACCCAATCGCTGTCCGTGCCACTGGTGGAGGCAATCAGGTTGGCCACCGGCTCGCCGCTGATTTTGACGGGCGCGGTGAGTACATCCGTGGTAAAGGCGAGCACGTCCGTCCGGCCGGAAAACTCACGCTGGTCATCGACCAGCCAGCGCACCCATGAAAGGTTTGAGGTATAGCCGACGGGTTGATTCGGTCGAGCGCGAAACGGCACGGGCTTGGCTGGATCGGACACATACTCATCGAAGGCCTCTCCGCTCGACGGGGCCGTGAAGGCGAGCTTTGCGCCGGGCTGCAGGTAAAGCGGCGAGGGCTTTGGAGCGCACCCGCTTTCGCATCCGGAGGGCCAGGATTGCAGGCGCTGCCAGCGATTCGCGCCGGTTTCGAACACGGTAACGGGCGCGAGATTCATGGCGGGCGCGCCATTCTGCAAATAGTGTGCGAGAAAGGGCGCCAAGATATGCTCGCGGAAGTAGAGGCCCGTATCGCTGCGAAATTTGATGGGGCCCAGCGAATCGGCTTCCTCAATCTCTTGCCCGTGATGCCATGGGCCCATCACGAGGAACAGCTTGTCGTGTGGGTTGTCTTTGGGCGCTAACACTTTGTAAACCGCGGGCGCGCCGTAGATATCCTCCTGGTCCCACAGGCTTGCCACCAGCATGGTGGGAACGGTGAACGGCTCATGCGCCAGCACGCGATCGACTGCTTGCTCGCTCCAGAAGCTGTCGTAGGACGGATGCTGCGTCACTTTTTTCCAAAAGCCAATCTGGTCCATGTTGCGCTGCTCGCCCAGGGCCCCTGCGGAGACGGCGTTCAGGTAGGTGTCATAGTCGTCAAAATTGCTGCTCAGCCAATGCGCGTCGTTCGCGCGGGTGGCGGCCTGCTCATAAATGTAGGGCATGTTCTGCTGGCGGAATGCGCCGTTGTGAAACCAGTCGTCACCGCGCCAGCCATCCACCATCGGGTTCATGGGGACCACGCACTTCAACGCCGGATGCGGATGAACCAACGGCATGAGCGATAGAAAGCCATCGTAGGAGATGCCGAGCACGCCTACTTTGCCATTTGACTCCGGCAGATTCTTTACGAGCCAGTCGATGGTGTCGTAGGTGTCGGTCGATTCGTCTACCGGCGTGGGGTTCAACGGGCCGTGGATCGGGCGGTTCATTATATAGTCGCCTTCGCTGCCGTACTTGCCGCGAATATCCTGCACGACGCGGATGTAGCCGCCGGCAACGATGGTTTCGGTTGCGTTATCGTAGCCCCACAGGCTTGTGCCCAGATGCACGCTCGGCGTGTTGGTAGTCAGAGTCGTCGCGTTGTAGGGAGTTCGCGTGAGCAGGATGCCGGCGTTTTTCGCTCCTTTCGGCACAAGAATGACGGTGTGCAATTTGACGCCGTCGCGCATGGCGATCATCACTTCACGGCGCTCGTGATCCATGCCGTAGGTGGGCTGCCGGAAAGCGGTTGGTGTCTCGCTGGGGTAGTTCGGATAGAGCGGCGCGGTTTGAGCGTTCGCCTGACTTGGGATCAGCAGCGGAATGAGGAGCGCCGGTAGCAGTGCTGCCGCGAAGTGGAACGCCCAACGGGTCGTCTTAGCCATAGAAAGGTATTGTAGCGAGGCATCCAGGTATTTGGGCTCTGAGATACCAATAACTTGCCGAGCGGCAATGCCGAAATACGGCTAAGTTCGTTGACGAAAGGCGACAAGCAGCGCAACTCCGGGAAGAAGCAAAAGCAAAGTGCTGGGCTCGGGAATAAACGTGGCGTTCACGCTATAGGCAGTATCTGAATCGCTTGAATAGCTGAAGCCGGTCAGCGGCTGGCCGGATGTGGGGTCCAGAAGCACAATAGACTGCAGGTCTAGGGATGCAGTAACAGAACCACCACCCAAACTTTCCGAGCCAAAGCCCGTTAAGTCAGCCGAAAAGGAGAGTTCGCCAGTTCCTCCATCATCCTGGGTAACCACATACACCTGTGAAAACGGCGGGCAATTGAAGGTGCAACTCTCGCTCGCCGATACCGCGGGATTTCCGCCGGTGAATGTGGCGGAAAACCCTTGCGATGGAAATGGCAAAGGGCTCTCATCAGCCGGATTTCCTACAATTTTGACAGTAAATTGCGCGAGGACGTCGTTGGTGCTGCTGTTGGGGTTGACGCCATAAAGATGTAAGGTGTCGCTAAAGGATGTAGAAGCCTGGAAGTTGGCGCTTAGGTCCTTGGAACCATCGTTCCCGGTTACCGCCAGCGATCCGTAAGAAGCCGTCCCAGATGCGCCCGCACTAACATTAGAGAAAGAGAAGGACTCAAAACAACTTGCGTTGCTGGAGGCCACTGGGGCCGAGCTTGATTGCGAAGTAACCGGCGGATTCGTGAGGCATTGGGCCTGGGATGAGGACGAAAGGCTGGACGCCCGGCACATTCCTAAGCACAGCAAAAAACAGAGAGCGATGTACGAACAGCGAGCCGATAGGCTCTTGACGGCTGCGCCGATGCAACCGGTTGAATAACATAATGATTTCGCTTTCAAGTGAATTCCTCCAAGTTCAGATGATGATGACGTCGGAAGGACGTGGTGAATCTGGCAGAAGATTATCATAATCAGGACGTTCGGTCCTTCGTTCAGAACGGCTTCGTGCGGATAGACGGGGCTTTTTCGCGAGCGACAGCAGCGAAGGGCCGTTCAATTTTATGGCGGGATACAGGATGCGATCCTTTGGACCGCGGCACCTGGAATCGCCCGGTCATCCGGCTCGGCGGTTATAGCGATCCGCCGTTTCAAGAAGCCGCAAATTCACCGCGCTTGGTTGCGGCCTTTGACCAACTCATTGGAGCAGGCCGATGGTTGCCGCGTGGAGGCCTGGGTACATTCCCCGTGCGCTTTCCTAGTGAACAAGACCCTGGTGACACGGGTTGGCATGTGGATGCAAGTTATCCGCCGCCTAGCGGGGAAGCGGACCAGGGCATATTCCAGTGGCGTATCAATATATTCTCCCGGGATCGCGCGTTACTCATGCTGTTCCTTTTTTCAGACGTAGGAATAGCGGACGCTCCCACCAGAATTCGCGTGGGCTCGCATTTTGATGTTGCCCGTATACTCGCTCCGGCCGGTGAGAGCGGCATGTCGTTCATGCAACTGGCGAAACGATTGGATGAGAGCGCTGATAGACCGGAGGTTCTGGCAACCGGAGAAGCGGGCACGGTTTATCTTTGCCATCCCTTTCTGGTGCATGCCGCGCAACCGCATCATGGGAGCGAGCCGCGTTTCCTGGCTCAACCTCCGCTCGGTATGGCGGCGCCATTTCAGTTGGAGCGCGCTGATGGTGATTATTCGCCGGCTGAGCGAGCGATACGCATTGCGCTTGGTCTAGAGGCGTATATGTTGCCGCTCCCTAAGCCGGCGAAGCCGGAACCAAACAGGCCGGAGAGCGTTACTTTTCTCTGACAGGGTAAAGCCTATGTCAGTTAGTACCCGGATATTATCTGTGCTTGGGGGTTAAAGGCGTTCGTGAGCGACCGAATGCAGTGGGTCGCTTACGCTTCCCGCTCAGTTTCAGTCGTTTGGACTGGGGGAAATTGACGCGGACTATCGGCAAGCCTAGTCACGGCTCGGAGTAGTATGCTACATAGATAGCATGCAATTCCGGGTTCTCTATCGCGACTTCCTCCGGCGCATGATCGACTTGGAAGTTTTGTCCGTTCACGCGGGCGGAGACGCGAGCACGCTGATGGGGCAGTTTGCGGCGCTGCTCCTTTTTATCAGTTTGCTCTTTTCGATACCGGCTCTATTCTTTAGCGTGAAGCTGGCGGTGCAGGGCCAGATGTTTTTGGTTGGGGTTTGGAGTTTAGAGCATTTTCTTATTGCAACAAGCATGTTGCTGGTGGGCTTATTCGCTGTGCTGACCTGGAACTCTACCTTTCCGGATAAGCGCGATCTTTTGATTCTCGCGCCTTTGCCGGTGCGCACACGCACGCTGTTTTTGGCCAAAATCGCGGCGGCCGGAACAGCACTCGGCCTGACGATTTTTACTTTGCATGCGCTGGCCGGCATTGTCTGGCCACTTGCTTTCAATAAACCGCTGGTGGCACAAACGCTGCCAGTATTCGCGTCTGACCCAGCGATAGCTCCGGTGCAGGCGGCCGAAATGCAATCCGTGATGGATCGCGATTTGGAGCAAGCGCGACGGGGCGGCGTCTTTGCGCAGGCGGGTCTTGCCATCGGCGTGGTGACGCATGGCGAGCGGCGAGTGTTTACTTACGGCACAGCGAAACCGGATTCGATTTTCGAAATTGCGTCGGTCACTAAGACCTTTACCGCTCTCACGCTGGCGCGGATGGTGGAACAGGGCAAGGTCAAGCTGGATGAGCCGGTCCGGCAGCTGTTGCCGCCGGGAACCGTGGAAAAACCGGACGGCAAGGAAATCACGCTGCTCGATCTGGCCACGCACCACTCGGGCTTGCCGCGCATGCCCAGCAGTTTTCATGCCGCCAACCCAGATAATCCTTTCGCTGATTTTCATGCGGCCGATCTTTATGACTTCCTGGCGGCGCACGGCGTCAGAAAACCGGCAGACGCCTCCTTCCATTACAGTAATGTGGGCGTCGGGCTGCTGGGGCAAGTGTTGGCGGACCGCGCCGGGATGAGTTATGCGGACTTAGTGAAGAAGGAAGTGACGGACCGGCTCGGCCTGAAAGATACGGTTGTGTCGCTTTCGCCCGAGCAGCGCGGCCGGTTTTTGCAGGGACACAATACTTTCAGCGAAGGACCGGATGGATACAGAAAGATACCGCATGGATACGGCGATGCGGTTCCGCCTTGGGATTTCGACGCGTTGGCCGGCTGTGGAGCGCTGCACTCGACGGCTAACGATATGCTGGCTTATCTCGAAGCTAATCTGCATCCAGAGGCAAAGGGCGGCGTGCTAGCCGCGGCTCTACGGGAAACGCACAAGTTGCGCGGGGGCGTAGAAGGAAGCGTGGGGATCGGGCCGGGGATGCGCATTGGCTTGATTTGGCTACACAGCCCGGATGGCACCTATTTTCATGACGGCGGGAGCCTGGGCTTCACTAGCTTCGTATTTTTCAATCCGAAAGAAGACTATGCCGGGATTGTTCTTTCAAACAGTCTGTTCGCACAATTGGTGGGCGCGCACCTTCGGCAAAGACTAGCCGGCCTGCCGGCGCATTCGCTGGCCAACGTCAATATCCCCGCGAGCGGCGGAGCCAAAGGTGCGATGCGCCTATTCGCAGTTTATTGGATTACCATGTTCGCGGCTAGTACGTTCATTTATTGCTGTGTGTTGGGCGTGCAAGGACTGGCGGCACAATTGCTTCCGCGACAGCTCTTTCTGCGTGTATCCTCCTTCCTGCAATTGGCGGCCTTCTGCGTATTAGTGAGCGTGTACTTTCTGCAGCCGCTGCTGGCTGCGCCAAACCCTTTCGATATACAGAGCGCCGGGATGCCGGGCTGGTCGCCGTCATATTGGTTTCTGGGCCTCTTTCAGCAGTTGAACGGCTCGCCCGCGCTGGCTGCGCTGGCTACACGTGCGTGGATTGGGCTGGCAGCTGCAGTTGGCGCAACCGTCGTAGGTTATGCATTATCTTACTTTCGTTCGCTGCGCAAAATCATTGAAGAACCGGACATTTTGCCAAGCACCCGGCGGGAAAGCCTGCTTCCGAGCTTTGGTACTTTGCCACAAACAGCTCTCGTTCAATTCACGATTCGAACACTGCTCCGCAGCCGACAGCATCGCGTGATACTTGCCTTCTATCTGGGCGTTGGATTCGCCGTTTCGGCTTGTCTTTTAAGAAGCCCGCAGCAATGGAGTGAACCGCTGCTGGCCGCGAGCATCATTCTGATGGGCTTGTGGGTGGTCGGCATGCGCGCCGTTTTTTCACTGCCTCTCGATTTGTCCGCTAACTGGATTTTCCGCATGACACCGATGCGGGCCGGAGCGGATTGCGTAACAGCCAGGCGGCGTTCGCTGTGGCTGCTCTCCGTGGCTCCCGCCTGGGTAGGCTCGGCGGTTGTATTTCTAGCGACGCTGCCTTGGCGGCCAGCAGTGGAACATCTGATTCTGCTTGGACTGTTCGGCGTGATGGTGGCTGAACTCTGCTTGCAAGGCGATCAAAAAATTCCATTTACCTGTTCCTGGCTGCCGGGCAAATCGAAATTTCATATTGCTTTTTGGGCCGGCGTTATTTTTATTTTGGAGATCGTCCTGCAAGGAGCGGAGTTGGAACAACGGGCCTTGGAGAACGCTACCGGTTACGCCGTCCTTTTCCTCACGCTGGCAGCTATCGCTGCGTCGGCCTTCTGGCGAATCTCACGAGCGGCGGAGGTGGAAATCGAGAGGCTTCAGTTTGAAGAGACGCCATCGTGGCGGCTCACCAGATTGGATCTGTAAGGCGCTATGTAGTAAACGATATACTATCGCTTATGATTTGGAATGATATCCGTTATGCTTTCCGGCTGATGCGACGCAGTCTGGGATTTACGGCCGTGGCGGTGCTCTCGCTGGCGCTTGGAATTGGCGCGAATACCGCGATCTTCAGCTTGTTCTACACCATTGTGCTGCGTTCGCTACCGGTGGCGCATCCGGATCAACTTGTGGAGTTGGTGATGAACTCTCCGAGTGAGCTTCATTGGGCTGGGTATTGGGGATCGGAGAAGTATGAGTACTTTCGCGATCACAATCACGTCTTTTCGGGAATCACCGGCATGTCGTTCGATAATCTCGCATCGGTACACACGGAGGGCACCGAGCCAGAAACATTAATCCTGGAGAGCGTGCCCGGAAATTACTTCCGGGTGCTTGGGTTAAAAGCTGCCATTGGACGCTTAATTGGTCCGGAAGATGTTCCGGCCGACGGGAATGGAGAGGTCGCGGTGGTCAGTTGGTCTTACTGGAACCAGCGGTTCCATCGCGATCCGGCGATTCTTGGTGAGCGGATTTTTTACAACGACACGCTGAAGACGATTATCGGCGTAGCACCGCGCGGGTATGTAGGGCCGCGAGTCGGATCTCGTACTGATCTTTGGATTCCAGCGGCGCACAGCCCTCTTACCATGCTGGCACGTTTGAAGCCTGGCGTGACCATTGAGAATGCACAGGCCGAAATTGCCGTGCTGTACCGCAGCCTGCTGGAACAAGACACCACACGCGACAAGAATCATCGGATGGAAAGCAGGATGGAATTATTGCCGGCTGCCGCCGGTCTGGTGAGAGTGCGCGATCAATACGGGAAGCCGCTGGTGCTAATGATCGTTGTGGTGGGCTTGCTCCTGTTGCTCGCGTGCATCAATATGGCTAGCATGCTGTTGGCGCGATCCGCCGGACGGCAGCGCGAAATCGCCTTGCGCGTGGGACTGGGCGCCAGCCGCGGCCGTTTGGCGAGCCAAATGCTGACCGAAGCGGTATTGCTTTCCCTGGGCGGCGCGCTGTTGGGCATTCTGTTTGCATATTTCGGAACAAGCCTCCTGGTCCGCATCTTGGCCAGCGGCCGTGCGTTTGAGCACATCGAAATTCGAGTCCAACCCGATCTTCATCTGCTGCTCTTCACCGCGGGAATCGCACTACTTACAGGCTTGGTGTTCGGGCTAGCGCCGGCGTGGTATGCGTTCCGATTCGATCCGGCGTCGGCCTTGCGGCAGAGCGGAAAAGGCGGCGATACGCGGCTCTGGCGCTTGTTTGGAAAAGGCCTGGTGACGGCGCAGGTGGCTCTGGCGATTTTCCTGGTGGCTGGCGCCGCCATCTTTTTGAACCATTTATCGCGGCTGCGAAATTTCGATCTCGGCTTTCGCAGCGACCATGTGCTGTTGGCGACACTCGATCCAAGCCACAGCGGGTACAAGCCGGAGCAACTGGCGGCTTTTTATCAAGTTCTGCTGTCGCGGCTGGACGCTATTCCAGGGGTGCGCTCGGCTTCCATCAGCGGTTGTACGCCGCTCGAAGGCTGCGGTACTCCAGGCCGTTACATATTTGCGGAAGGGCACCCGGAGCGGGTTGAGGATCGCCGGCGGGCGGGCGTGACGTTTGTGTCGCCAAAATACTTTGACACATTGGGCATACCGTTCCTGGCAGGACGTGACTTCACATTCCAAGATGCGGGACGATCTCGCGCCGTGTTGATTAACCAAACGATGGCGCGGCGTTATTTCCCTGGCGTTAATCCCATCGGCAAACACATCACCGTCGATAAAAATTCAAAGCCGGGGTGGTTCGGCAATGATCAACCTTACGAAATCGTGGGACTGGTTGGCGACGCCAAAGCGTACGAGCTTCGCGACCCACCTTATCCGACCATGTATTTCGATATGTTCCAGGAGAACCAGTTGATGGATCAGTTTGAATTGCATACTACGGGAAATCCGATTGCTCTTTCCAGAACGGTACGGCTAATCGTACGAGACGTTTTGAAGGCGGTGCCCGTCACGCGGGTTACAACGCTCGCCGGCCAAGTGGACTCGAACATTGTTCCCGAACGTCTGATCGCCACGTTGTCGCAGTTTTTCGGCGTGCTGGGCGCGGCGCTGGCCGGCATTGGACTTTACGGGCTGCTTGCGTATACGGTGGCGCGCCGGACGAACGAAGTCGGCATTCGGATTGCGCTGGGCGCGACGGCGGCGGATGTGAGCAGTCTGGTGTTGCGGGACGCGCTGGGAATGGTGTGCGGTGGACTTATAGCTGGGATGTTGCTGGTGCTTTTGAGCCGGCCACTCGCGGCGCGACTGGTTCAGGATTTGAGGCCTGACGGCCTGACGCCATTGGTTTTCGGCGGTGTGATTATCATCGCCATCGCGCTGCTGGCTGCTTATGTTCCAGTGCGCCGTGCGATTCGGGTAGATCCGATGGCGGCGCTGCGCCATGATTAAGCGCGGAACGGAGTGGGTCGCTTACGCTTCCCGCTCAGTTTCAGAATTGACGCGGACTATCGGCATCGACCTACTCCGCGCGCAGAGCTTGAATTGGATCGATGCGCGTTGCCTGCCACGCCGGAATCACGCAAGCGCAACAAGCAACGGCCAGAATGAGCAGCGGCACAATGACGAAGGTAGCTGGGTCTAAGGTACTCACGCCGAAAAGCCATCCTTTGACTAGACGCGTGAGCGCGAAAGCTCCGATCAGCCCGATGCACAAGCCGTATGCGGTGAGCCGCAGGCCTTGCGACAAAATCAGAGCGACCACCTGGGCTTGGGAAGAACCGACGGCCAGGCGCACTCCTATTTCGCCTTTGCGCTGCTTCACCGTGTACGACATCAGGCCATAGAGGCCCACCAGGGCCAAGGCTACCGCCATGGCCGCGAACCCCGTCAGTAGAGAGGTCTGGAAGCGGCGGCGGGCCGTGCTATCGTTCATACGCTCGCGCATGGTGTGAACACCTTCCAGCACCAGGACCGGGTCAAGCGCGTGTAGCGCTGCGCGCGCTTGCTTGGTGACCTGTTCCGCCGGGATGCCGCACTGCAGCGCAAAGTTGTCATCGCTGTCCGTGGGCTGAAACATTTGGGGTTGGCTTGCTTCTTCCAGCTTGGTGTGCCGTATATTTCCCACGACGCCCACTATGGTGGACCAAGGCGCATTGGCAAGATCGCCCATCCCAATGCGGACCTGTCCACCCAGCGGGTCACGGCCGTGAAAATACTGGTCCACAAAACTCAGATTCACCAGGATTACCGGGGTTTTCGAGTTCACGTCACTTCCATTAAAATCGCGCCCACGCAGCAAGGGCACGCCGAGAGCTCTGCGGTAATCAGGCGTGACGGAGCGACCTTCTATCATCGAGGTTGACTCGCCGAAACCTCGAATATAGGCGAAGTTGACCGATTCATGATTACTCAAGGGGATTGAATTAGTGGAACCGGCATACTGGACGCCGGGTAGGTTCCGTAAGTTTTCAAGATACTCTTTGTAAAATGCAGTCCGCAGTGCGGGTTTGTTATAGCGCTCGTCCAGATTGAGCTTGAAGGTGAGGGTAGATGGGGAAAAGCCGGGATTTACGGCTTCCAGTTGCAGGTAGCTGCGGATCAAGAGCCCAGATCCAGTTAGTAAGACGACCGAGAGCGCTACTTCAAAAACAATCAGTGTGAATCGTCCGGTATTTACGCTGCCGCTGATACCGCGTCCACCTCTTCTTATTAAATCTGTAATGCCTGCGCGGGAGGCCGAAAGAGCCGGTGCAAGACCGGCGGCGACGCCTGCGCCGATAGACAGCACTAATGCTACCAACAGAACTCTGGCGTCAACGGTGGCCGTGTCAAAGCGCGGAATGCCACCGGGATTCAATTTGACTAATACGGCCACAACCGCGTAGGCTAGCCCGATGCCCAAAGCACCGCCCAAACAGCTTAGTAGCAGCGATTCGGTGAGCAGTTGACGCACTATGCGGCTGCGCTCCGCTCCCAGAGCCGTGCGAATTCCCAGTTCGTGAGCGCGTACGGCGGCGCGCGCCAGCAAGAGATTGGCGGTGTTGCCAATGGCGATCAGCAATACGATTCCCACCGAGCCCAACAGCAGCCAGAGCATCTCTTCCACGGGTCCGATAATGGTGTGCACGAGCGGCGAGGCTAGAGCAGTCCAACCTTTCCACATGTCCGGATAAAGCGGCTGCACTCTCCGTTCGATGGATACCAACTCAGCTTGCGCCGTTGCCGCCGGGATACCGTTTCTCAATCTGCCGATGGCATCGGCGCTGGCGAAGTTACTTCGATCTGTCTTTTGGGCGGACGTATAAGCGGCAGGTAGCCAGATATCGGTCTGCTTGAACTCGGACTCCTCATAGGGAACGTCTCCGGAAAACGGATATCCGAAGTCCTTCGGCATGACCCCCACGACGGTGTAATTCTGACGATTTAATTGGACCTGTTGGCCGATGATGGCGGGTGCTGCGCCGAAATGAGAACGCCAGAGGGCGTCGCTGATTACGGCTACATGTTCATGCCCTGGGCGGTCGTCTGCTGGACCGAGCGCTCGACCGAGGATCGGCCACGCAGCGAGCGTACGAAAAAAAGTTCCGGTTACAAAAGACGCTCTTACTCGATTGGCCGCGCCGCTTTGCACCAGACTGAGCACGGCCGGCCGGAACAGGGCCATATCGGAGAAGCTGCGGCTGAGGCGCTGCCATTCATAGAAATCCGGAACGTTCGGACCCATCTCTTGTGGAACTCCCTTTAAGTTGGGGTTTGGACTCCAGAGATAGACCAATTCATTCGGATGAGCATAAGGCAACGAACGCAGCAAGACGGCATTCACAACGCTGAAGATGGAAACGGCAGAGCCGATTCCGAGCGCCATGACGAGCAGCGCGATTCCCGTAAAGCCGGGGGCGGCGGCCAGAACACGTAATCCGTATCTGATGTCAGAATGCAGAATTTGTAAGTGCTCTTTTGCGGCGCTGATTCCCAGATCCGACAGCGTCTCAAACCACAGCCACAGGCGCGGCTCATGTTGCAGGCGCTCCGCGAAGAGTTGTTGCATCTCGGTCCCGTACTCGTGCCGGAATT
>DASXGT010000241.1:0-9071 GCA_036488895.1 Bryobacteraceae bacterium
TGGGAAAAGCGACGCAAAGGCCGCTACCGTGGCGACCAACAGCGTTACCCCGGCGAAGGTTGCTACATCCAGAGCTCCCACTCCATACAGCATTCCGGCGAGTACGCGGGTGGATGCGGCCGCTAAAACCAAACCCGCCGCGCAGCCAAGTAGTGAAACACCGAGTCCGTGAAACAGGAATCGCCTGATAATTTCACCGGGCAGCGCGCCCAGCGCTAGCCGCAAACCCACTTCGCGCCGCCGCACGCTGACAAAATAGCTGAGCGTTCCATAGAGGCCCACGCACGCCAAGGAAATGGCCATCAGCGCAAAGAGCGACAGCAGCAAGGTCCGCAAGCGGTTTTCGTCGAAAGAGTCGCTGAGGTGTTGTTCCAGGGTGGAAATGTCAAAGACGGAGCGTCCCGGTTCCAAAGAATACATCTTGCGGCGAATGACGTCGGCCATTGTCATCGGTTCGAGGCGCGTGCGGATCAAATAATTCGGATCAGGCCTTGGCGCGCTCACACACCAATAGACCGTGGGTGCTGGAGCTCGATTGAGTCCGCCGTCGCGTGCGTCCGCCACAATCCCGCGAATTTCGCCGGAAAAGATTTCTCCGGCCGAGTTGCCAAGCGGGAATTCTATGTGGCGGCCGATTCCCCGCCCGGCTGGTAAATACGCGTCGGCGAAGCTGCGATTCACCATCACGGAACGGCTGGTTGCCATTGTTTGGCAAGGCTGTCCCGCCAACAGTGGAATGCGGGTTACCGCAAAATAACTCGCCGAGACAAAAGGACTAATGGCCATTATTTTGTGATCTTGGTCTGCTTTTTGCTCCACTATATTCAACTGGATTTGTTGTCTGCCCGGCACGCCCGGTAAACTACCCGCAGTAGCCGCCGCTTCCACTCCCGGCATGGCGCGCAAGACATCCAGAGTGCGGTCGATTCGGCTCGTGAGCGTTTTCATGTTCGCCGTCTCGGCCCATGATCCGCTCACGTGCATCGTCAATATGTGGCTATAATCGAATCCGGCCGAAACGCGCCCCAATTCCTGGAAACTTCTCAGAAGCAATCCCGCGCCCACCAGCAACGTAACGGCGAGCGCCACCTGAATGCCTACCAACAGCCATTGGATTGGACTTTTTGCCGAAACCTGCGTTCGTCCGCCGTGGGCCATAGCGCTTGAAAGACTCCGGCGCGTGGCGTGAATGGCTGGAAAGAGTCCACTGAGTAAGGTGGCAACCAGCGCGCAACCGAACGTATACAAGATCAAGCGCCAATCCAGCGTCACTTCTCCGGCGCGCGGCAGACTCTTGGCGAGAGCCCGGAGGAAATGGGATGCTCCCCAAGCCAGGAATGCTCCGCAAGCCGACCCCAGAAGGGCCAGCACTAGTGTTTCCGTCAAAAGCTGCGCCATCACGGAGGTTCGCGATGCACCCAAGGAATAACGGACGGCGATTTCCTGTTGACGGTCAGTCGTGCGCGCCAACAGCAGTGCCGCGATATTGGTACAAGCGATCAGCAGCACCAGCGAAACCGCCGCGAACAAAACCCAGAGCGAACGGCGCACGCCGCCTATTGTCTGTTCTTTCAGAGGTTCCAGCGCGACGCTCAAATCGGCATCCGATTTTGGAAATTGTTTCCCAAGAGCGGCCTGTACGACTGCTAGATTCGCCTGTGCCTGCGCGCGAGTGACGCCTGGTTTCAGACGACCGATGGCCGTGTACCAGGTAGCATCCCTCTGCTCCCGAAACCCGTTGGAATGTGGAGGGATTGGAGACCATAGATCCACGTCAGAAACTGGAAACAGAAAAGACGCCGGCATCACTCCTGCAATGCGAAATGAACCGTTCCCGATACGCAGCTGTTTGCCCACCGCGTTCGGGTCGCCCGCAAAACGCCTCCGCCAAAACCGCTCGCTGATCAGCACCGCCGCCGGACCCCCCGCTGTCAGTTCCTCTGAACTAAAGTCGCGTCCAAGCACAGGCGCAATACCCCACACCTGCAGGAAACGTGGCGCAACCCAGGCAAGTGTTTCTTTCTCCGGCAGAAAACCGGAGGTATCGGTAACGTCGTCGGTGTAATAGCCCGTGATCGCTTGGAACGTTGTGTTCATCCGGTTCCAATCCTCAATCCGTATCGGCGCAACGAATGTCTCCGCGCTCTTGAGCTTGGGATTTAGTTGATGCAGCGTCATCAGCCGGGCGCTCTCTGGGAACGGCAATGGCTTTAACAAAATGGCGTCAATGGCCGAAAATACCGCGCTGTTGCCGCCAATGCCCAGCGCCAGCGTCAAGATGACCACGGCTGCGAAGGACGGAGATTTGCGGATAAACCGGACGGCGGATTTCAAATTCGCGATGGTATGTTCAACCGGCATGAACCGGTACACATCGCGCAACTCTTCTTTTAGCAGTTCCGGAGATCCAAATTCAAGCAGTGCTTGCCGCCGCGCTTCTTCGGGAGCAAGGCCGGCTATGATTTTGTCTTCGGTCAGCTTGCCGATGTGGAAACGCAGTTCGGAATCGAGCGGCGCGTCATTTTTTCTTAAGAGAGCCTTCCACCAATTCATCGCAAGCTCCTTACTGCGCCGTCTTCATGATTAATGCGACGGCCTCAGACAAACGATTCCAGTTCGATTGCTCCGCCGCCAATTGCTTGCGCCCTTTGGCCGATAATTTGTAGAACTTCGCTTGCCGTCCGTTATCCGATTCGCCCCACTCCGCCTCCAGCCAGCCGCGCTTCTCCAGCCGATGCAGCGCCGGGTAAAGCGAGCCTTGCTGCACGTTCAGTACTTCCTTCGAAATCTGGCGGATGCGCTGCGAGATGCCGTAGCCGTGCACGGGCCCCAGCGCCACAATCTTCAAAACGAGCATGTCCAAAGTTCCCTGCAGCAGTTCGGATTTATCTGTTGGCAAGCGCTTCTCTCATGTCTTTCTATGTTGTTCTACATATAGCGCGGTATAGGTAGAATGTCAAAGAGAAGAACAAGGCGAAAAATATCTCCCCTTACCATGGACTTAGCTTGAAACACCGTCTTGCTCTCGCTTTGTG
Source organism: Bryobacteraceae bacterium (assembly GCA_036488895.1). Taxonomy (GTDB): domain Bacteria; phylum Acidobacteriota; class Terriglobia; order Bryobacterales; family Bryobacteraceae; genus Bog-105. The sequence goes on from DASXGT010000241.1 coordinate 3,036, forward strand.
CGTATTCGCCGCCACGGCTTCCGCCGCCACCAGCACCGCCTGGGAAGTTAACGGTTTTTCCGACTTCCTCAAAGGGCGCTTGACCAACCTCTCGCTCAGCGCCGACGGCGTTTTGCAACCGGGCCCTGTTGTTCGTTGGAACAGCGCGCTCGATCAGCCCGCTCTCTGGTCGATTGCCGCCGCGCCGGATGGTTCAATTTACACGGGAACGGGCCATACCGGAAGGCTCTATCGTGTAGCCGCCGATGGCAAGCCTTCCCTGCTCTGGTCCGCCGGTCAGTCGGAAATTTTCGCGCTGGCCGTGGATGCCAAAGGCGTGCTGTATGCCGGGACATCGCCCAGCGGCGGCGTCTACCGAATTGAAGGTGGCCGGGCCACGGAGGTCTGGCATTCTCCGGACAAGTATATTTGGGCCATTCAGCCTGCGGCTGATGGCGCGCTGTTTATCGCCACGGGTGAGCATGGCCGGGTATACCGTTTAGCGCCCAATCGCACGGCCAGCCTCTATTATGAAACCGGCCAAGGCAATGTTACGGCGCTGGCGCTGGCGGCCGGGCATCTTTATGCGGGCACCGACCCCAACGGCATCATTTACGACATCACCGCTCCGCAACAGGCCACCATCCTTTACGATTCATCTTTACCCGAGATCCGCGCTCTAGCGGTTGATTCCAAAGGCTATGTATATGCTGCCGGAATGGGCGGCGCGGTGGCCAGCCGCTCTGGTGCGCCTGCCTCTACAACCACTCCACCCAGCAGTCCGGTAGTATCCGCTTCGCCTACGGTTATCACTGTCACGGAAGCCAAGACAGAAGCGGCTGATGCCGACGGAAGCGCCCTGAAAGTCTCCGGGGACCAAACGAAGAGCGGCTCCCCGGCAGCGGCTGCGGGCGCGGCCACCGGCACCGCCGTAACGGAGGTGAGTGGCGTGGAAAAATCCGCCATTTATCGCATTGCGCCGGACCGCACGGTGGAGACGCTGCGTAGTTCGAAAAATGACAATGTTTACGATCTGCTGCTGGATGGGGACGGCTTTATTTTCTCGACGGACGATCACGGGCGCGTCTACCGTTGGAACACTGGCCGGGTCGCGCTTGTGAGCGAGCCTGGCGACGGTTCTACCACGCGTCTGGCGAAATCCGGGGTGAATCTCTATGCCGCGCTCAGTAATCCGGGCCGCCTGATTGCCTTTGGCGCGACGGCTGCCGGAGCGAGCAGATACGAATCGACCGTACACGATTCCGTCAGCGTTGCGCGTTGGGGGCATCTGCAATGGCATGGCGGCGGGCCCGGCATCGCATTCAGCACGCGCACGGGCGATTCGGTTCGCCCGGACGCCACTTGGAGCAAATGGTCTGAGCCGATGAACGATCCGAACGGGGCTTTGATTGGGAGTCCGGCCGCGCGTTTCATTCAGTGGCGCGCCGAATGGCCCGCGGGCAGCAATGCTCATCTCGATACCGTGGACATTCCATACCTGCCGCAGAATGCCCCGCCCGTCGTCCACAGCATCAGCGTGACGTCCATTGTCGGCTCAAACCCCGGTAAATCAGGCACTCCCGCGGCTAACGCTTCCTCCGCCTACTCCATCACGGTGACCGATACTGGAGAGCCGCCGGCAGCCAGCACTACGACTTCTGCCAGCCAATCGGTATCGCGCCTGCAATCCACGCAAACGCAAATTTCGTGGCAAGCCGACGACCCGGATACCGACAAATTGGTTTACTCGGTCTATTTTCGCTCGGAAGATGGAACCGCCTGGCAATTGATTCGCAGCCGCATGTTTGAGAACACGCTGCTGCTGGATCCGGACGTGTTTGCCGATGGCCGTTATTACTTCAAAATCGTGGCTTCTGATGCACCGGCGAATTCCGCCCAGTTTGCGCGTCAATCGGAGCTGATCAGCTCACCGGTGTTGATCGATAACACGCCGCCGCTGGTGACGTTGGGTGGGCTCCGGCGCGATGGCGCGACTGTTGATGTAGATATTGAGGGCGCGGATGCGACTAGTCCGCTGCGGTTATGCGAATACTCAATGGATGCGGGCTCCTGGCAGCCGATTGAAGCTACCGACGGAGTGACGGATTCGCCGCGCGAGCGCTTTCATTTGCATCTGGATAACGTGCATCCGGGCGAACATTTGCTGGTAGTCCGGATCTATGATGCAGCGAATAACGCCGGTTTGGCGCGGGTGCTGATCCGGTAAGAGCTATCGGGCGGGTGGTGCCGGCGGTAGGAGTCGAACCTACTACCTACGGATTATGAGACCGTCGCTCTAACCACTTGAGCTACGCCGGCTTTCTTGTCTAGGGTATCATTTCCGCATTACGACTTGGCTCATGACCTGGCATCATGATTTGGCTCATGACTTCACTATGGCGGCATAGATACGGTCGAGGTCGTCCTTCGAGTAATATTCGATCTCTAAACGCCCCGCCGCCGGAGATTTAGAGATCAGCTTTACGCGCGTGCCCAACGCCATTTCCATCTCTTGCAGAGCGGCCCGGATGTTGGGGTCTACCTTGTCCTCATCCCCTTTCTTATCAATAATTTGTGGAGGCGGCGGGGGTTCGTTTATTTTCTTGACCAGGGTCTCTACTTCGCGTACCGATAGGCGCTTTTCGATGATCTGATCCACGATTTGGGCTTGCCGCGATTCGCTCTGAATGTTCAGGAGCGCCCGGGCATGTCCCATGCTGATTCGTCCGGATTTGACCTCTATTTGCGCAACAGGTCCCAGCTTCAGGAGGCGCAGGAAATTCGTTACAGTGGAGCGTTCTTTACCCGTTCGCTCCGCAATTTGCTCATGGCTTAGGCCGAGTTGGCTAGAGAGACGGTGGAAGGCCGTAGCGATTTCGATGGGATTGAGGTCTTCGCGCTGGATATTTTCGATCAGGGATAGTTCCAGCAGGCGGTCTTTATCGACAGTGCGCACCAGTGCTGGAATTTCGGTCAATCCAGCGATACTGGCGGCCCGCCAGCGCCGTTCGCCCGCGATGATGCGGTAATGGTCTTTCGCCTTGGGATCTCGATAAACGATGATCGGCTGCAACAAACCGTTGGATTTGATGGAAAGCGCCAGCTCCTCCAGTTTTTCCAGGTCGAAGGCGTCGCGCGGCTGTTCTTCGCCGGCTTTGATGTGGCTAAGTGGAATGTTTTGAAATTCTTCGAAGCTTTCCGGCAGCGGCGGTTTCGGTTCGACGGGTTTTAATTCGACTACTTTTGCTTCGGCTGCTGCCGCAGCCGGGGCCGGCTCCGTTAATTTCGACGCGTGGGGTGTGAGGGTCGTATTTCGGCCCGGAAGCAGGGCCGAAAGCCCCTTACCCAGCGCTTTTCGCGGATTTCGGTCTGGCTCTTTGCTCATTTGCCAAAATTTCCTTTGCCAGTTGAATATAAGCTTCGGCGCCGCGTGAACGCGGGTCGTAAGCCAAGATCGTTTTTCCAAAGCTGGGCGCTTCCGCCAGCCGCACGCTACGAGGAATCACGGTTTTAAAAACCTGTTTGCCGAAGAACTCCCGCAGGTCGCCTTCTACTTGCTTGGTCAGATTTGTCCTATCGTCATACATCGTCATGAGTACTCCTTCGACCCGGAGAATGGGGTTAAATGCGGTTTTTATGCCGTCAATTGTTTCGAGTAGTTGGGAGATGCCTTCCAGGGCGAAAAATTCGCATTGAATGGGGACCAAAACTGAATCGGAAGCCACCAGAGCGTTTAGTGTTAGCAAATCTAGTGCGGGCGGGCAATCAACGAGGATATAGTCGTAGCGGCCCCGGATAGGCGTTAGCGCGGCTTGTAGGCGCTTTTCACGTTCTTCCTGGTCCACAAGGTCCAGATTGGCCGCAACGAGGTTCTGGTCCGCGGGAACGAGGTCTAAATCGTATTGGGTTTTAACGATAGCTTCTTCAAGAGTCGATTCCCGCAGCAAAACGTTATAGAGTGTCTGGTGCTCGTCCGATTTTGCGACACCGACTCCAGTGGTTGAGTTTCCCTGGGGGTCGGAGTCTACGAGCAGCACCCGAAGTTCGGAAGCCGCCAATGCGGCCGCCAGATTAATGGCGGTAGTGGTCTTGCCTACTCCGCCTTTTTGGTTTGCGATGGAGATAACGTGTGCCACTGTTTACCGGTTGATCCTAGCATGTTCCACGTGAAACATCGGATTTGGGCGTGAAGCCTGCCTTTGAGGCGTAATATGGCGTTCGCGCCGAGCCTGGCCACTTTGTTCATCAGCCGATATTTCGAGCGTTTCGCGCCAAATATTTTTAGTAGTGTTTCACGTGGAACCTTGGGAAGTGGAAAGATGTTCCACGTGAAACATGGCTGTTGGAAAACTATACGGAAGCCGGAGTGGGCCGGAGGCTAAGGTATACATCCAAAACCGCTACTGCGGCTGGCGTTACCCCTGGGATTCGTCCCGCTTGGCCCAGTGTGGTTGGCCGCACGCGCGTTAGCTTCTGTCGGACTTCGTTGGACAGGCCAGGAATTTGCTCATAAACGAAATGATCTGGGATTTGGCGGCCCTCAGAGTCTCCCATTTGCTTGATTTGCCGTTCCTGCTGTGCGATATAGCCCGCATATTTTGATTCGGTCTCGATTGTGGTTAGTACGCCGTGGACCGGAAATACGCCCAATTTTCTAGCGATCCATATTTCCAGCTGGGCGATTTTGGCTTCGGGTCGCCGTAACCAGACCATTAGAGTGGGATTGTCGCTGGCTGCCTGCAATCCGACGATCTCCGGCAGGGCATTTGCCCTAGTTTTCTCCAAAAGTTCCAGTACGCGGGTCTTTTCTTCTTGTTTTTGCAGAAATTGGGCCCAACGGGCATCGGTTGCGAGGCCTAGTCTCCGTCCCAGTGGTGTGAGGCGCTCATCTGCATTGTCAATGCGCAGGTGCAGCCGGAATTCCGCGCGCGACGTAAACATGCGGTAGGGCTCATCCGCCCCTTTGTTTACTAGATCATCCACCAAAATTCCGATGTAGCCGTCGCTGCGCGTAAGGCTAACCTGCGGCAAGCCTTTTAATTTGGCTGCGGCGTTCAACCCGGCCATCAAACCTTGGCACGCGGCTTCCTCATAACCGGAAGTCCCATTGATTTGTCCGGCGAGAAATAGACCCTCAATGGCCTTTACTTCCAACGAGTGCCGCAATTCGCGCGGATCAATCGCATCGTACTCAATGGCGTAGCCGGGGCGGATCATTTCCGCGTTTTCAAGACCCGGAACTGAAGCCACCATGGCGGCTTGCACGTCAATCGGCATGCTCGTGGACAGGCCGTTCACGTAAACTTCTTGCGTGTCAAGGCCTTCTGGCTCCAGAAAAATCTGATGACGGCGTTTTTCGGGGAACTTGACGATCTTATCTTCGATAGAAGGGCAGTAGCGCGGACCAATTCCCTCAATCTGGCCGCTGTAAAGTGGAGAGCGGGCGATACTTTCGCTCAAAATTCGATGTGTTTCGTCCGTTGTATAGCCTAAATGGCAGCAAATCTGCTCGCGGTCTATTCTTTTCGTCAGAAATGAGAACGGAGTGGGCACCGGATCCCCTGGTTGCTCCTCAAAACGCGACCAATCAATCGTTCGGCCATCCAATCGCGGCGGCGTACCGGTCTTTAAGCGCGTCCACTGCAAGCCCAGCGTTCTTAACTGTGCGCCCAAGGTGTTCGACGGTGGTTCGCCGCTGCGCCCGCAGGCGTTCTTCTGCTCGCCGACGTGCGCCAGGCCGTTCAAGAAGGTCCCGGTGGTCACGATTACGGCTGAGGCCAGTAAATCGCGCCCGTCCTTGAGCCGTACTCCTGTGATTTTGCTTGGCCTATTGGCTTCGTTTCGCAAAAACAGCAGTTCCCCGACCTCAGCCTGCAAAATCCGCAGGTTGGGCTCGTTCTCCAGCCATTCCCGCATGCGGATGCGGTATTGCTTCTTATCGCACTGCGCGCGCGGCGACCAGACCGCCGGACCCCGGCTGGTATTCAGCAAGCGGAACTGGATACCGACCGCGTCGGTCAATTCGCCCATCACCCCACCCAGCGCGTCTATTTCGCG
>DASXGT010000005.1:0-38996 GCA_036488895.1 Bryobacteraceae bacterium
CAGCCACATCGTCAAGGCGATGGTGCCGCTATCGGAAATGTTCGGCTATGCGACCGAGCTGCGTTCCCGTACGCAGGGCCGCGCCAGCTTCACCATGCACTTCGGCCAGTACGAAGAAGTGCCGCGCAATCTGGCAGAAGAAATTATCAACCGCAATAAAGGCGGGGTCGCAACTAAGTAACGAGACCGACAGGAGAGATTTGAAGCCATGGCGAAAGAGAAATTTGACCGCAGTAAGCCGCACGTAAACATTGGGACGATCGGGCACATCGATCACGGCAAGACGACGTTGACGGCGGCGATCACGAAGACGTTATCGAAGCACAATCCGAAGAACAAGTTCCGGAGCTTCGATTCGATCGATAACGCGCCGGAAGAGAAAGCACGCGGAATCACAATTGCGGTGGCGCACGTGGAATATGAGACGGCGAACCGCCACTATGCGCACGTGGATTGCCCCGGCCACGCCGATTACATCAAGAACATGATCACGGGCGCGGCGCAAATGGACGGCGCGATTCTGGTGGTGGCCGCAACCGACGGTCCGATGCCGCAAACGCGCGAGCACATTCTCTTAGCGCGGCAAGTAGGGGTGCCGTACATCGTGGTGGCTTTGAACAAGGTCGACATGGTGGACGATCCGGAGTTGCTGGAACTGGTCGAGTTGGAAGTACGCGAGCTGCTGTCGAGCTATCAGTTTCCGGGCGACGATCTGCCGGTGGTGCAAGTGAGCGCTTTGGGCGCATTGAACGGCGAGCCGAAATGGGAAGCCTCGGTGGATACGCTGATGGCGAAGGTGGACGAGTATATTCCAATCCCGGAGCGCGCCATCGATAAGCCGTTCCTGATGCCGATCGAAGATATTTTCTCGATCCAAGGGCGCGGAACCGTGGTGACAGGCCGCATCGAAAAGGGTATTTGCAAAGTCGGCGAGGAAATGGAAATCGTCGGATTCCAGGATACGCGCAAGACAGTGGTGACGGGCGTTGAAATGTTCAAGAAGTTGTTGGACGAAGGGCGCGCGGGAGACAACTGCGGCTTGCTGCTGAGAGGCATTGAAAAGAACGACGTGGAGCGCGGGCAGGTAATCGCCAAGCCCGGGACCATTAAGCCATTCAAGCGCTTCAAGGGCGAAGTGTACGTGTTGTCGAAAGAAGAGGGCGGGCGTCATACGCCGTTCTTCAACGGTTACCGGCCGCAGTTCTACTTCCGGACGACGGACGTGACGGGCGTGGCGAAGCTGCCGGAAGGCATGGAAATGGTGATGCCTGGTGACAACGTGTCGATGGAAATCGAGTTGATCACGCCGGTGGCCATGGACAAGGGCTTGCGCTTTGCCATCCGCGAAGGCGGACGCACGGTCGGCGCCGGCACCGTAACCGAAATTCTGCCGTCGTTGTAAGTAGGAAAAAGTGAGCTAGTTGTTGGAGCGCCGTTGTAGACGGCGCTCCAATTGTGAAGAGAGAAGAATAAGGCAAATGAAAGAACGTATCCGCATCCGGCTTAAAGCGTACGACCACCGCATCTTGGACCAATCGACGGGCGACATCGTTGATACGGCCAAGCGCACCGGAGCGTTGGTGGCTGGGCCTATTCCACTGCCCACGATTAGAAACAGCTACACGGTGTTGCGGTCGCCGCACGTGGACAAGAAGTCGCGTGAGCAGTTTGAAATCCGGACCCATAAGCGGTTGCTCGATATTCTCGAGCCGACCCAGGATACGGTGGATGCGTTGATGAAGCTGGATCTTCCGGCCGGCGTGGACGTCGAGATCAAAGCGTTCGGCAAGAAGTAAGTAACAGCAGGTAAGTAAGTAGGATTTGGTTCAGGAAAAGAAACATGAGTCCAGGAATTCTCGGCAAAAAGATCGGTATGACGCAGGTGTTTAACGCGGACGGGCAAGTGGTGCCGGTCACGCTGGTGAAGGCGGGCCCCTGCATAGTCACGCAACGTAAAACTCCGGCCACCGATGGTTATGATGCCGTGCAGCTTGGTTTGGTTGAATACGCCCGCAAGCTGAATAAGCCGCTGACCGCGCACTTGGCAAAGTCGGGCGCGGAAGGCGTGAAGTTTCTGCGCGAGTTTCATTTAGGGCAGGGAACCACGGGCGACCTCAAACAAGGCGACCGCGTGCTGGCTGAAGAGTTTAAGCCGAAGGACGTTGTGGACGTGATCGGGACGAGCAAGGGCCGCGGCTTCCAGGGTGTCATGAAACGCCATGGTTTCCATGGCAGCGACGCCACCCACGGTTCGATGTTTCACCGCGCGCCTGGCTCCATTGGTGCTTCGAGTTTTCCGTCCCGCGTTTTTCCGGGTATGCGGATGGGCGGCCATATGGGTTCGGACCAGGTAACGGTGCGGAACCTGGAAATTGTCAGCGTAGATACGGAAGATAACGTGATTGCGGTCAAGGGTGCGATTCCGGGGCCGAACGGCGGCTACGTAATGGTTCGCCGCGCGAAGCGCTAGTAGCTAGGGAATTTTAAGATGCCGAGTGTAAATATAGTCGACTTGAACAACGCGCCCGTAGGCTCTATTGAGCTTTCCGATGCCGTGTTCGGGGCCGAAGTCAACGAAGCACTGCTCTATGAAGCAGTGCGGCAGTATACCGCTGCCAAGCGCGGCGGCAACGCAGCGACCAAGACGCGCCACGAAGTATCGGGCTCCGGCAAAAAGCTGTGGAAGCAAAAGGGCACGGGCCGCGCGCGCATGGGTTCCATCCGGTCGCCGCTGTGGCGGCATGGCGGCACCACGCATGGTCCGCAACCGCGCAGCTACGAATATCATTTGCCGCGCAAGATGATGCTAGGGGCGTTGCGCTCCGCATTATCGGCTAAGCTGCGTGACGGCGAATTGCGCGTGGTAAACGCCTTTGATTTGGCTGATCACAAAACCAAGCACATGGTGCATGTGCTCGGCGCGCTTGACGCTAAGAAAACCGTATTGCTGGTGGAAAACGGCGAAAACCATAATTTAACCCGCGCCTCCAGTAACTTGCCGGGCGTGAAGCTGGTGCCGACCAAAGATGTCACGGTGTACGACCTCTTGAAGTACCAGGAAGTATTGTTGAGCGAATCGGCGGCGAAGAAACTGTCGGAGGCATTAGCGTAATGAACGTTTACGACGTGATTAAGCGCCCGCTCATTACCGAGAAGGGCCATTTGAAGCGGGAAGCCGAACGCACGCTGTGCTTTGAAGTGCATCCCGAAGCGAATAAAATTGAGATCCGGCAGGCGGTAGAAACCGTGTTCCGGGTGAAAGTGTCGGAAGTGCGCACCAGCAATTACGCTGGCAAGCTGCGCCGCCGGGGCCGGTTTACCGGCTACGCATCTGCTTGGAAAAAGGCGTATGTGCGCCTGGAAGAAGGGCAGAAGCTGCCCGAGTACGCGGAGATCTAACGAAGGAAGCACGCCATGCCTATTAAAAGTTTTCGTCCCACAACCCCCACGCGGCGCTTCCAAACGTACGTCACGCGTGAAAATATCACCCAGGACCGGCCTGAGAAATCGCTGGTCGAAGGCAAGAAGCGCACCGGCGGCCGTGATTCGCGCGGCCGGATTTCCAGCCGTTTCATCGGCGGCGGCGCTAAACAGGCTTACCGCCTGATCGATTTTAAGCGCGACAAAACTGGCGTTACCGCCAAGGTTGCGTCGATTGAGTACGATCCCAATCGCTCAGCGCGCATCGCGCTGCTGCATTATACGGATGGCGAGAAGCGCTATATCATCGCTCCGGTGGGCCTTGAAGTGGGCCGCACCGTCACCTCCGGACCCGAAGCCGATATTCTGCTAGGGAACGCACTGCCGTTGAAGAACATTCCAGGCGGTACCGTAGTTCACAACATTGAATTGCGTCCCGGCAAGGGCGCGCAAATGGCCCGTTCGGCCGGCGCGCAGGCGCAGTTGATTTCGAAAGAAGGCGGCATTGCGCTGCTGAAGCTGCCCTCGGGCGAAATCCGCCGGGTGCCGGTGGAGTGCATGGCGACTATCGGACAGGTCGGCAATGTCGAGCATGAAAATGTGTCGCTGGGTAAGGCTGGCCGTTCACGCTGGCTCGGACGCATGCCGCATAACCGCGGCGTGACGATGAACCCGGTGGATCACCCGCATGGCGGCGGCGAAGGTAAAACTTCGGGCGGACGTCATCCGGTGACGCCGTGGGGCCAGCCGACGCGTGGATTTAAGACCCGTAATAACAAACGCACCGACCGCTGGATTGTGACCCGGAAGTCCAAAAAGCGTTAAGTGAAGGTAGGAATTTTTAAATGAGTCGATCGCTCAAAAAAGGCCCGTTCACCGATGACCACCTTATCAAGAAGGTGGAGGTCCTGAACACCAAAAGTCAGAAGTCGGTTGTGAAAACCTGGTCGCGCCGCTCCACCATCGTGCCGAATTTTATCGGGCACACGCTGGCGGTGCATAACGGCAAGAAATTCATTCCGGTCTACGTCACGGAAAATATGGTGGGGCACAAGCTGGGTGAGTTTTCGCCCACGCGGACCTTCAAAGGCCACCAGGCCAAGACCACCGAAAAGGCGGCGAGATAGCCATGGCGGCAGCACCTATTGAAACGGCTTCCATAGCCAAAGCCGAAGCGCGCTACATGCGCGTTTCGCCGCAGAAAGCGCGGCTGGTGGTGGATATGATCCGCGGCCGGCAGGCGGGCGACGCTATCAATATTTTGAGCGCAACCAAGAAACGCGTGGCGTTTTCCATCGAGAAGATTCTGCGTTCGGCCATCGCCAACGCGGAAAACACCTCGGAGGACGTGGACGTGGACAAGTTGATCGTCTCGGAAGCATATGTGAATGAAGGGCCGCGCCAGAAGCGGATCCGGCCCGCTCCGATGGGCCGTGCGTATCGCTATCAGCGCCGCACGTCGCACATTGTGGTCAAAGTCGGCGAGAGCGCCGCAGCGGAAGAGGAATAAGGGTAATGGGTCAGAAAGTACATCCGTACGGGTTCCGCCTGGGCGTCACCAAAACCTGGCGCTCGCGCTGGTTCGCCAAGCAGGACTACGCAAAGCTGCTGCACGAAGATCTGGAGCTGAAGGAATCTCTGCTCGAACGGCTCAAAGCAGCGGGCGTTAGCTCGATCGAAGTCGATCGTCCCGGCAACAAGTTGCGCATCACGATTCGCACCTCGCGTCCCGGTATCATCATCGGCCGTAAAGGCGCTGAGATCGAGAAGCTCAAGGGCGACCTGGCGAAGAAGACCAATCGCGAAGTTTTCATCGACATTCAGGAAGTACACCGGCCGGAGCTCGATGCCCAGTTAGTGTCGGAGTCGATTGCGCTGCAGCTTGAAAAGCGCGTGGCGTTCCGGCGCGCGATGCGCAAGGCCGTGGATTCGGCGCTCCGCTTCGGTTGCAAAGGCATCAAAGTTCGCGTCTCCGGACGCTTGAACGGCGCCGAGATCGCGCGTAGCGAATGGTATTTGCAGGGCCAACTGCCGCTGCATACTTTGCGTGCGGATATCGACTATGGCTTTAGCCAGTCTTACACCACTTACGGTGTGATTGGCGTCAAGGTTTGGATTTACAAAGGCGAAGTGCTGGAAGGCGGAAATCGCAGCCGTAACACCCTGCGCAATGATGCCGAGCCGCGCCGCCGCCGCAACCCGCGCGATGACCGCGGACGTGACGATCGTGGAGATCGAGGTGGGGACAGAGGCGACCGCCGGCCGCAAGGCGGCGTTTCGAGTGCGCCGTCAGGCGCTCCGTACTCAGCACCATACTCCGCGCCGCCGGCAGCCGATATTACTGGACCCGTGGTGCAACCGCCGCCCGCCGATTTGCCGAAGCCGGCCAGCGCGCCGATTCTTCCGCCCATGTCGGCGCCGATAGCGCCGTCCTGGAAGCAGGAACAGCCGAAAGCGGCCGATGCGGTTGAGACTTTGCCGGTAGAGCAGGCGGCAGTTGAGCCGGCAGCGGTTGAACAAGCGGCCGTTGAACAAACAACAGCCGAGCAGCCGCAGGCGGATGCCGGAACAGATACACCAAAGGAGTCGAGCGAGTAAGCGCGTTTCGCGTTTGCCTCGAAGGAGAACACAGCTATGTTGATGCCGAAGAGAGTAAAATTTCGCAAGCAGCAGCGCGGCCGCATGACCGGCAAAGCCTGGCGCGGCTCCACGTTGTCGTTCGGCGAATTCGGTTTGAAGGCCATGGAGTGCGGCTGGGTGACCAATCGCCAGCTCGAAGCGGCCCGTATTGCCATGACGCGCTTCATCAAGCGCGGCGGCAAAGTGTGGATTCGCGTATTCCCCGACAAGCCCATCACCAAGAAACCACCGGAAACCCGCATGGGTAAAGGTAAAGGCGCGCCGGAAGCGTGGGTAGTCGTAGTGAAGCCGGGCAGGATCTTATTTGAGATGGAAGGCGTTTCACAGGCCACCGCGGCCGAAGCGATGCGGCTGGCGGCGCAGAAGATTTCGGTGCCGACCAAGTTCATTGCCCGGAACGTGCCGGAAGCGATTAAGGCGAGCTAGAAGAACATGAAGGGTAAAAAAGTAGGCGGCTTAGATACGGCCGAATTGCAGCGCCAGGCGCAGGATTCGCAGGAGCAGCTGTTCCGCTTCCGCTTCCAAATGGGCATGGGCCAAGCCGAAGGGCTAAAGAAGTACCGGATGCTGCGCAAAGACCGGGCGCGTTTGTTGACAGCGTTGCGCGCCAAAGAATTGGCGGGCGAGGTAATCACGCCACTGGCTGTGTCGAAACCTGCGCCGCTGGCGAAGAAAAAAGCCCCGAAAAAGGGTGGGCGTTTTGCCGGCTTGTTCGGGCGCAACAAGAAGAAGTAGCAAGTAGAAGGATCTTTCGAGAAAATCATGGTGGCAACAAATAAGGCCGCAGCAAGCGACACTCCGGAAACCGCGCACAAGACCGGGCATAAGAACGAAAAAGTGGGCGAGGTGCTCTCGACCAAGATGGCGAAGACGATCGTTGTCGAAGTGACGCTGCGGACGTCGCATCCGGTCTATAAGCGGATTATCACCAAACGGAAGAAGTTCTACGCGCACGACGAAGAGGAATCGGCGAAGGTGGGCGATTTCGTCCGCATCATCGAGTGCCGTCCGTTGAGCCGTTTGAAGCGCTGGGCGTTGGGCTCGGTGATCCGGCGCGCGGTGCAGGTGGCAGTGGATCATCCGGCGTTGGCCAATGCGGCCGATACGCGCGTGAAGAAGACTCTTAAGAAAAAAAGTAAGAAGAAGTAGCTCCCTACGGGGCTTGGGTATTCAGGAGAACAGTCATGATTGGAATGCGAACGATGCTCGAGGTGGCCGATAACAGCGGCGCGCGCAAGGTGCAATGCATTTTGCCCCGCGGCGGCGATCTCGGTCTACGTGCGGGGTTAGGCGATATCATTACGGCCGCCGTGAAGGAAGCCGCCCCCGATTCCAGCGTCAAAAAGGGTAAGGTCGTGCGTTGCGTGATCGTGCGGATGCGCAAGGAAACGCGGCGCAAAGACGGCAGCTATATCCGCTTTGATTCGAACGCCGCGGTGCTGATTAATGAAGTCGGTGAACCGGTGGGGACGCGCGTGTTTGGGCCGGTGGCGCGCGAACTGCGAGACAAGCGTTTCATGAAAATTGTTTCCCTGGCGCCGGAGGTAATCTAACATGCCGAAAATAGCGTATAAACGCCGCCAGGAAAAGGGCGAGCAAAAACCTGTCCGCATCAAGATTAAGAAAGACGATCTGGTGCGTGTGATTGCCGGGCGCGATAAGGGCAAGACCGGCAAGGTTGTGGATGTAGACCGTTTGAGCCAAAAGGTGACCGTCGAAGGCGTGATGATGGTGAAGCGTCATACCAAGCCGAATCCCTCGAAGCAGATTAAGGGCGGCATCGCCGAAAAGCCCATGCCCATTGCCGTTTCAAACGTCATGATGTTGACCGCCGGTGGCGTGCCGACGCGCATAGGGTACAAACTCGAAACGGTCGGCGATAAAGTCCGGCGCACTCGCATTGCGCGCAAGGGCGGCGAAACGCTCGATAAGAAGTAGGGAACGATGGCGAAAAAGACAGATAGCAAGCCGGCCAAAGAGACAAAGCCGGTAAAAGACCCCAAGGCTGCGGAGAAAGCGGAGAAGAAAAATCGCGCCCGGAGCGCGGATTCCGGTCCGGTTCTGGAGAAGGCGGCAGCTCCGAAATCTTCGAGCGGCGGTAAAGCCCGCCTGCGCGACCTTTACGCCAAAACTGTGGTCCCGGCTCTGACCAAGGACTTCAGCTATAGCAACCCGATGGCTGTGCCGAAAGTGCAGAAGGTTACGATTAACATCGGACTCGGCGAAGCCACCGGCAACAGCAAGTTGATGGACGGCGCGGTGAATGAATTGTCAGCGATTGCCGGGCAAAAGCCGGTGGTGACCAAAGCCAAGAAATCGATTGCGGCGTTCAAGCTGCGCGAAGGCGTTGCTATCGGTTGCATGGTGACGCTGCGCGGCGACCGCATGTTTGAATTTTTAGACCGGCTGATGAACGTGGCTCTGCCCCGCGTGCGCGATTTCCGCGGCGTGTCGCCGAAATCATTCGATGGCCGGGGCAATTATACGCTCGGTTTGAAAGACCAGTTAATTTTCCCCGAGATTGATTACAACCGCGTGGAAAAAACCAAGGGTATGAACGTCTGCATTACGACGAGTGCAAAGACGGACGCAGAAGGCTTGGCGCTCTTGCGGCATATGGGTATGCCGTTCCGCCAGTAAGGATTTAAATGGCAACTACCGCAAAAATAGCCAAAGAAGTAAAGAAGCTGGCCGAGATCGCGAAAGCCAGGGAAGCAAAGGTTCCGGTCAAGTTTCCGACCCGGTTGCGCAACCGCTGCAAGAACTGCGGCCGCCCGCGCGGATACCTGAGCAAGTTTGCATTGTGCCGGATCTGTTTCCGCAAGTTCGCGCTGGCGGGCGAGATTCCCGGCGTGACGAAGTCCAGTTGGTAAGCCGTAGCGCTGGCCTGGCTGGAATCAATCGTCTGGAGATAAGTTTTCAAGGAATGAAAGGTGCTGAGAATTAAATGACAGCAGACCCCATTGCCGACATGTTGACGCGCGTGCGTAATGCACTCGTGGCCCGTCACCCCAAGGTTGACGTGCCGGCGTCGCGGCTAAAGAATGAGTTGGCCCGTATCTTCAAAGAAGAGGGTTACATACTCAATTACAAGTTGACCGAAGAAGGGGCGAAGAAGTTCATCCGTCTGTATCTGAAGTACACGCCCGCCAACTTACCCGTGATTTCGCGCATTGAGCGCGTATCGCGTCCAGGTTGCCGGGTGTATGCCGGCAGCAAAGAAATTCCGCGTATCCTGGGCGGTCTAGGCATTAACATTCTCACCACGCCGAAGGGCGTGATGACCGGGCAAGCCGCGCGCAAAGAAGGCGTGGGCGGCGAAATCCTCTGTCAGATCTGGTAAGGAACGAAGCATGTCAAGAGTAGGTAAGAAGCCCATCCCGTTACCCAAAGGGGTCAAAATCAACATCGGCGATCATCTGCAGGTCGAGGGTCCAAAGGGCAAACTGTCCGTGGTGATTCCTCCCGGCATCCACTTCGAGCAGAAGGATGGTCATTTGGAACTGGTGCGCGATAACGACAAGCTGGCCGCGATGCACGGACTAACGCGCGCGCTTGCCTCGAATGCGATTGTCGGCGTATCCACTGGTTTCACGCGTGAGCTCGATATCGTCGGCACTGGTTACCGCGCCGATGTCAAAGGCAACATCGCTACGTTTAACTTGGGTTATTCGCACTCCATCGAGTTGATGGTGCCGAAGGGTGTGGAAGTGAAGATCGATAAGCTCACGCACGTGATCGTGACCGGCTACGATCGCCAGGAAGTGGGACACGTCGCGGCGCAGATTCGCTCCATGCGGCCGCCCGACCCATATAAGAACAAGGGTGTCCGGTATACCGGAGAAGTATTGCGCAAGAAGGCCGGCAAGACCGGCGCGGGGAGTAAGTAAATGGCGCGCGTTGGTAGAAACGAAATTCGGCTGCGCATTCATAAGCGGATTCGCAGCCGCGTGGCAGGCTCGCAAGAGCGTCCACGGCTGGCGGTATTCCGCAGCCTCAATCACATTTACGCGCAGGTCATCGATGACCAGCAGGGGCATACCCTGGTGGCGGCCGCATCCACGGAGAAAGATTTACGCGGCAAGGGCGGTAATGTGGAAGGCGCCAAGCTGATCGGCAAGGCCGTGGCGGAGCGGGCTAAGGAAAAAGGCATCAAGAAAGTGGTCTTCGACCGCGGCGGCTATCTTTATCACGGGCGCATCAAAGCGCTTGCTGACGCAGCGCGTGAAGCAGGACTGGAGTTCTAATGACATCTACTGGAACGGGCAAGCGGGTCGACTCGCAAAACCTTAACTTAAAGGAGCAGGTTGTCAGCATCAACCGCGTTACCAAAGTGGTTAAGGGCGGTAAGAACATGAGCTTTTCGGCACTCGTTGTAGTGGGTGATCCGGGCGCGAAGGTGGTCGGTTTCGGCACCGGAAAAGCCAAGGAAGTTCCTTCGGCTATCAAGAAGGGTATTGAAGCGGCGAAGAAGAATCTGCGCAAGATTCACGTGCTGGAGACCACCATCCGCCATCCTGTATTGGGACGCTTCGGCAGCGGCTTGGTATTGTTGAAGCCAGCCCCGGCCGGTACTGGCGTTATTGCCGGCGGCCCGGTGCGCGCGGTGATTCAAGCCGTGGGCATTCCGAACGTGCTCACCAAATCCATCGGTTCGCATAATGCGCATAACGTGGTGAAAGCTACCATTGATGCACTCGAACAGTTGCGCGATAAGACCGCCATTGCCGACATGCGCGGGCTGGCAATCGATAAGCTGTAGAGGGCGAGGGAAGTAAATGGCCGAAGGCACAATCAAGATCAAACTGGTGCGCAGCGTAATCTGCACGCCGCAAAAACATAAGAACATTGTGAAGTCGTTAGGGCTTCACAAAATCAATCGAGTAGTGGTGCGCCCTGACACGCCCGGTTTTCGCGGGATGGTGAAAAAGGTCCCCCATTTGCTCGAAATCGTAACGGAATAGGCGCGGCGGTACATCGACATGAATTTAAGTAACTTGCGGCCACCCAAGGGCCAGAAACATAAGAAGCGCCGCCTCGGCCAAGGTATGGGTACCGGCCGCGGCAAATTTGCCGGGCGCGGCGCGAAGGGCGCGAAGTCCATCTCGGGCTACAGCAAGATGCGCGGTTTCGAAGGCGGCCAGATGCCGCTGCACCGCCGTTTGCCGAAGCGCGGGTTCACGAATATTTTCCACAAGGACTTCGCCATCGTTAACGTAGGCTTGCTCGAAAAGCTCGAAGGCGACATGTTCACTCCGGAATCGCTGATCGCGAGCGGCGTGATCAAGAAGTTGGGCGCGGGCCTCAAAGTTCTGGCTAACGGCGAGATCACGCGCAAAATTACAGTGACGGCGCATGTCTTTTCAAAGGCAGCGCTCGAAAAGATCGAAAAGGCCGGAGGCAGCGGTGAAGCGCTCCCCAAACCGGATCCTTCCCAGCGGTCGGCCGTGAAACCGAAAGATAAAACGAAAGCTAGTTAGGGAAACGTTATTTTCTGTCCTCTCATGCAAACCTGGAATTGTAACCAATGACCAAGTTTTTTGAAGCTCTGGCCAACGTGTTCCGGATCGCGGATCTGAGAAAACGCGTGCTGTTCACGTTAGGTTTGCTGGCCGTCTATCGCATTGGCGCCTATGTGCCTACGCCTGGCATCGATACCAATCGATTCGAAGACTTTTTCACGCGCAGTGCCTCGGGCGGATTTCTAGGCTATTTCGATCTGTTCAGCGGCGGTATGCTGCGCCGCATGACGATCTTTGCGCTTGGAATCACACCCTATATCACTGCTTCTATTATTTTGCAGTTGCTGACGGTGGTTGTCCCAACGCTGGATAAGTTGCAGAAAGAAGGCGAGCTCGGACGCCGCAAGATTACTCAATGGACGCGTTATCTGACGGTAGTTTTAGCGGTCGTTCAGTCGATCGGTATCGCCTTTGCGCTACAGAGCTCGGACGGCAATTTTGTGCTGAATCCGGGCATTGGCTTCATCGCCATGACAACGCTTACTTTTACCTGCGGTTCGGCGTTTATCATGTGGCTGGGTGAACAGATTACCGATCGCGGCATCGGCAACGGCATGTCGTTGATCATTTTTGTCGGTATCGTGGTGGGGCTGCCGAGCGCGGCTCAAAGCATTTATAACAATACGTTTGTCACCCATCAATGGCCGGTCCTGCAAATGATCCTCATTCTGGTGATCATGGTCGCGGTGGTGGCGTTCATTGTTCTGGTTGAGCGCGGCGAGCGCCGCATCCCGGTGCAATACGCCAAACGCGTGATCGGCCGGAGGATGATGGGCGGCCAGTCCACTCACTTGCCTTTAAAGGTGAACGCGGGCGGCGTGATTCCAATTATTTTTGCGTCGTCTTTGTTAGCTCTGCCGCAGACATTCCTGCAATTCCCGCTGTTCAAGAATAGTCCCTGGCTCAGCCGCATGTTGGGCGCTCTGGGTGGTTCTGAGCCGCTGTACTACATTGCTTTTATCGTTCTGATCGTCTTCTTCTGTTTCTTCTACATTTCGATTATTTTCAATCCGAATGAAGCGGCCGACAACATGCGCAAGTACGGCGGCTTTATTCCGGGCATCCGGCCGGGTAAAAATACGGCGGAGTATATGGACAAGATTTTGTCTAAGATTACCGTGGTGGGTGGCTTGTACCTGGCGATCTTGTCGATTATTCCGATGATTATGATTTCGGGAATCAAGCTGCAAACGCTTCCCTTGATTGGCAATTTTATCGACGCGAATTTCCCGCGTTGGCTGCTGAATGGACTCGGCGTACAGTTTTACTTCGGCGGTACCTCCCTGCTTATTGTGGTGGGCGTGGCGATGGATACCGTGAATCAGATTGAGGCGCAGTTGATCATGCGCCATTATGACGGCTTCACGCCCCGGTCCGGCCGACAGCGGGGCCGCGGGCGCTAGTGAAAGTTAGTAGATAAGCCATTGCCCGCTATTAAGTTAGATACATTTTCTCCCGCTGTGATCTTGTTCGGGTCGCCGGGATCGGGCAAGGGAACCCAAGCGAAACTCTTGCAAAATTGCCTGCGGGGGCCGCATATTTCGACCGGCGATATGCTGCGTGACCACATTACGGCCGGAGACGAAATCGGCAAGGAAGCGCAAAGGCTGATCAGAACCGGTAACTTGGTTCCGGACGAGATGGTGAATAGCCTAGTCAGGGAGCGCCTGGCCGCGCCGGATTGCCGGCAGGGGATTATACTGGACGGTTATCCCCGGACCATTAATCAGGCCAGTGTTTTGCTGGATATGATGAAAGAAGATGGGATACGTCCAGCCGTGGTACACTTGATGGTTGACTACGAAAAAATCGTAGCCCGCCTAAGCGGCCGTCGGCAGTGTCCGGTGTGTAAGACGCTGTACAGCCTGAAGACGAACCCGCCCAAAGTTGCTGGAATTTGTGATCTGGATGGGACTGCGCTTGTGACGCGCGAGGATGATCGGGAGCCGGTGATCCGGGAGCGATTGCGTGAATATGATTTGCAAACGCTGCCGATCCTGGAATTCTTCCGCAAAGCCGGTGTCCCGGTGATTGAAATGAACGCGGGGTATGCGGATCCGGACCGGATTGGGCGTCAGATTTGTGATGAGTTAGTGCGGTCTGGTTTAATTCCAGCCGTCCCGACTGCGGATACGGGTGCAACAGCGTGATTGTGCGTAGAAGTCCGGTTGAACTGGAGAAACTCCGCCGGAGCGGAATGCTGGTTTACCGGATCTTGCAGGATTTGAAGAATATGGTGGTGGAAGGCATCACTACCCAGGAACTGGAAGCCGCCGCTGAGAAAATGATTGCGGAAGCCGGCGCGAAATCGGCTTTCAAAGGATATTACACGCAGGCTGCCGGAACCAAGTATCCGTTTGTGCTGTGTACTTCGGTAAATGAAGAAGTGGTGCATGGGATGCCGTCGGCGCGCCGCAAATTGATGCGCGGCGATATTGTGTCGATTGACACTGGCGTTTTGCTTGACGGCTACTACGGCGATTCGGCCGTGACCGTGGCAGTGGGCGAAGTGAACGATTCGGTGAAGCGCCTGTTAAAAGTGACCGAAGAGAGCTTGGAATTGGCGATTGACCGGGTACGCGCGGGCAACCGCCTGTTTGACATTTGTGGAACGGTTGAGAAGCATGTAACTTCGAACGGCTTTTCGATTGTGCGCGAGTTTGTGGGCCACGGGATCGGCACTTCGCTGCATGAAGAGCCGCAGATTCCGAATTACGTGGACCGGCGCGGCGAAAACCCGCGTTTGAAGGCTGGCATGGTGCTGGCGATTGAGCCGATGGTGAACGCCGGCCGTCCCGATACGCAGGTGCTGTCCGATAAGTGGACGGCGGTGGCGAAGGATGGTTCGTATTCCGCGCACTTTGAACATATGGTGGCGGTGACGGACAACGGGCCTTGGGTTTTGTCGCGGCCCTAGCGCGGTGACTGGTGACGGATTTAGAAGAGGCGGCCGGGGCGGAACGTACCGCCGAGGGAATTGTCGGCGGGCGAATTTTGTGCGTTTGCGAGTAGGTGACTGGGTGCGCATTGCAATCTCGGCGCAAGACCGGACGCGCGGGCGGGTTTTGGAATTATTGACGAAGGGGTAAGCGCGCTGTTTTGACGCGCGGCCGAGGAACAAACTATGAAAGTAAGAGCGTCCGTCAAGAAATTGTGTGACAAGTGCAAGGTGATCCATCGCCACGGCGTTGTGCGCGTCATCTGCACCAATCCTAAGCACAAACAGCGGCAGGGTTAAAGGAATTATATGGCGCGTATAGCAGGTGTTGATTTACCAGCAAAGAAACGATCGGCCATCGGGCTGACGTACATCTATGGCATTGGGCGGACCCGTGCTTTATCTCTTCTTCACCGGGCGCAAGTGGACCCCGAGAAGAAAATTGGTGACCTCTCCGAAGAGGAAGTGAACCATCTCAGGAACCTCATTGAGAGCGAAGGGGCCATTGAAGGCGACCTGCGCAAGGAAGTCTCAATGAATATCAAGCGCCTGATGGAAATGGGCTCCTATCGTGGTCTCCGGCACCGCCGCGGTCTTCCGGCGCGCGGCCAGCGCACCCACACGAACGCGCGTACGCGCAAGGGTCCGCGGCGCGGCACCGTGGCCGGCAAGAAGAAGGCAACCAAGACTTAGAGGATTCAGTAAATGGCTAAGGCACCCGCAAAATCCGGTAGTTCAAAAAATAGTAAGAAGAAGGCCTTCAAAAAGAAGGAAAAAAAGAACGTTCCTTACGGGACGGTTCATATTCAGGCCTCGTTCAACAACACCATCGTTACCTTCACAGATCCGATCGGAAACGTGTTGGCCTGGTCGAGCTCCGGGTCCCTTGGTTTCCGTGGTTCGCGTAAAGGCACGCCGTTCGCGGCGCAGCAGGCTTCGCTCACAGCGGCAAACAAAGCCAAGGAATCCGGTCTGCGCTCGGTGGAAGTGCGCGTGGCGGGTCCCGGTTCCGGCCGCGAGTCGGCGGTGCGCGCCCTGGCTACCGCTGGGATTGAAGTGAAGTCCATCCGCGACGTCACGCCGATTCCGCACAATGGATGCCGGCCACCCAAAAAGCGCCGCGTCTGAGAAATGTTTTTGGGAATAGCCTTGCGCTGTTCCCTTTGTTTGCAAATAAATAAGCGGGACGAAGGCCTGGCTGTAAACCGCACCTACAGTATGTTTTGGAGGTTATTGATTGGCACGTTATAGTGGCCCCGTGTGCAGGCTCTGCCGCCGCGAGGGCATGAAATTGTTCTTGAAAGGCGAGCGCTGCCACACGGAGAAATGCGCCATTGAAAAGCGCAACTTCGCTCCTGGCCAGCACGGCAAGGATAAGAAGCCCAAGCTGGTCGGCTACGGCCTGCAATTGCGCGAAAAGCAGAAGGCCCGCCGCTACTACCAAATTCTCGAAGGCCAGTTCCGGAATCTTTATGAGAAAGCCGTGAATCAAAAGGGCATTACCGGCGAATACATGCTGGAAATGCTGGAGCGCCGTCTCGACAACGTGTTATACCGCACTGGTTTCGCCACCAGCCGCGCGCAAGGCCGTCAGGTTGTCCGTCACGGACATGTTACGGTCAACGGCAAGAAAGTCAATATTCCTTCCTTCACAGTGAAGATCGGCGATTCGGTGGAGATCCGCGAGAGCAGCCGGAACAATTCCAGTATTTTGGCGGCGCGCGACGCCACCGCCCACACTCCCAGCCCGGCCTGGCTGGAAGTAGACCGCGATGCTCTGAGAGCGCGTGTTTTGCAGCAACCCAAGCGTGAAGAGTTGGTGCAGATTCAATTGAACGAACAGCTCATCGTCGAGCTGTACTCGAAGTAATAGGCTTCGACAAACCGACGAAGAGGATAGAACCAACTATGTTTAAAGGATTCCAGAAGCCCAAGCGTTTAGTCGCGAATACCGAAACGCTAACCGAGCGTTTCGGCCAGTTCAACGCCCAACCCTTCGAGCGTGGATTCGGATCCACCATCGGCAGCGGTTTGCGGCGCGTGCTTCTCAGCTCCATTGAGGGCGCGGCCATTACCGGCGTGCGAATCGATGGCGTATCGCACGAATTCAGCCCCATTCCCGGTGTCGTGGAAGACGCCACGGACATCATTCTGAACTTGAAGCAAGTGCCGTTCAAGATGCAGGGTGAAGGCACGCGCATCGCCCGCTTGACGGTGGATGCCCCCGGCGAAGTGATGAGCAGCCAGATCGAGACCGATAACGACATCGAGGTGCTTGATCGCAACCTGCATATCGCCACGGTGGGCGAAGGCGGCAAGCTCAACATCGAAATGCGCATTAAGAGCGGCCGCGGTTATGTGTCGGCCGATCGCAATTACGACGAAGATCTGCCCATCGGTTACATCCCGATTGATTCGGTGCATTCGCCGGTACGCAAAGTGAACTATACGGTGGAAGCGGCTCGTCTTGGACAAAATACCGACTATGACAAGCTGACCCTCGAAGTATGGACCAACGGCGCTATCTCGCCGCAGGATGCGGTGGGACAAGCTTCCAAGCTGCTGAAAGACCACATGACGATCTTCATCAACTTTGAAGAGACGCCTGAGGCGGCTGAAGAGCCGGCCGAGCGCGCCATTAATCAAATGAATGAAGTGCTGAACCGTTCGGTGGAAGAGCTGGAACTCAGCGTGCGTTCTTACAACTGCTTGAAGAACGCCAACATCCAGACGATCGGCGATTTGGTGCAGAAGAGCGAATCGGAAATGCTCCGCACCAAGAATTTCGGCCGCAAGTCGCTGAACGAGATCAAAGAAATTCTATCGGGCTTGGGCCTGTCGTTCGGCATGAAGTTCGATTCGCAAGGCCGCTTAGTGGGTGGAGCGCCGCCCGCTCCACACTCCGATTTCGATGACGACGAGGACGAGAACGAGAACAACAATTTTGCAGGAGTTGAGGAATAATCGCAATGCGTCATCGCAAGGCAGGAGTTAAACTCAAGCGCGACCTTAGCGCCAGACGTGCATTATTGCGCGGCTTAGTGACTAACGTTATCGAAGAAGAACGCATCACTACCACGATTCCCAAGGCGAAAGCCGCGAAGCCGCTGGTGGAGAAGATGATCACGCTTGCCAAAAAAGACAGCCTGCACGCGCGGCGTCAGGCAGCGGCTTTCCTGATGAAGCCGGAAGCCGTGGAGAAGCTGTTTGAAAAGCTGGGTCCGCGCTTCAATCAACGCAATGGCGGCTACACGCGCATTGTGAAGCTGGGTTGGCGTAAGGGCGATGGCGCGGAAACCGCCAAGCTGGAGTTGGTTGGCTCGGAACTCGTCAAGCGCGCGGCTGAACGTGCCGCCCGCCGCGAAGAGAAGATGAAGCAGATCAACGAAGGCCAGGGCGAACCCGGCGACGACAAGCAATAAGCTTCTAATCAGCAATTGAGTAGTATGGAAAGGCCCGGGAGTGATGCTCCCGGGCCTTTTTACGTTCAAATGAAACTGCTTACTCTTGCCGTATATCTGCCGCTTCTTCTGAATGCGCAGTCTTCCGTTCAAACCGTACAGCGGATGTGTACGGGCTGCCACACGATTGATGTTGTGACCGGCTCGCGCCAGTCCAGGCAAGGATGGCAAAACGTCGTGCAGGACATGGTGGCGCGCGGGGCGGTCGGGAGCGCCAGCGATATTGAGACGGTGGTGGATTATCTGGCGCGGAACTATGGCGAGGCTGGTACGAACGCGCCCGTCGCCGTCGCGCCCGCTACGTCGGATGCTCCGGCAGCGGCCAAACATCTTGATTTGAAGTTGAGCATTCCCCGGGCGGAGCAATGGCCGGCGTATGGGCATGATCCGGGTGGACAGCGATATTCGCCGTTAAAACAGATCACACCGGAAAATGTGGGCCAATTGCAGCGGGCATGGACATTCCATATGGGCAAGGTAGGCTCGGAAGCCACGCCGTTAGTGATCGACAGTGTCATGTATTTGACCGCGCCCGACGCGATCTTTGCGCTGGAACCGGAGACCGGCAGGGTGATTTGGAAATACGCCAGCGCAGGCGTCGCCCGGCGCGGGCTCGCGTATTCAGAGGGGCGCATATTCTGCGGCGTCGAAACCGGCAAAATGGTGGCGCTGGACGCTAAGACCGGTAAGCCCATAAGCGATTTCGGCGACAACGGGCTGATCGACTTGAGGCGCGGCGTTGCGGATGGCTTGCCGGACGCGAAATTCTTTCTCGCGTCGCCTCCGGCCATTTACAAAAATGTCGTGATTACCGGCGGCAACAACGGTGAATTAGCGCCGAGCCAGGGCGCATACGGCGACGTGCGGGGCTGGGACGCGCATACAGGAAAGCTGTTGTGGACGTTTCATACGGTGCCGCGGCCAGGCGAGCCAGGGAACGAAACGTGGGCGGAGGGCAGTTGGAAGCAGCGCTCCGGGACGAACGTTTGGGGAATTATGACTGTGGATGCGGCGCGAGGCTTGGTTTATTTGCCGATTGGGTGCCCTACCTCAGACATGTATGGCGCGGACCGGCATGGCAATGGACTGTATGGGAATTCGCTGGTCGCGCTGGATGCGTCGACCGGCAAAGTGAAGTGGTTCCGGCAACTGGTCCATCACGATCTGTGGGACTATGATCCAGCGGCGCCACCCGCACTGATCGATGTGGTGCGTGATGGCAAAACGATTCCGGCGGTTGCGCAGATTACCAAGATGAGTCTGCTGTTCGTGTTTGACCGGACGACGGGCGAGCCGATTTTCGGGCTGGAAGAACGGCCTGTGCCGGCGAGTAAAGTGCCTGGCGAGGAGACTTCGCCGACGCAGCCTTTTCCGGTGAAACCACCGCCGCTGGCACGGATGAATTTCCAGGAAAGCGACCTTTACGACCTCACCCCGGAGCATGCGCAATTTTGCCGGGATCTGCTGGTGAAGAACCACATGTTTACGCAAGGGCCCTACACGCCGATGCCTTTGGAAGGGAACGCTCTCACTTTTCCCAGCACGTTGGGGGGAGGGAATTGGGGCGGTTTGTCCTATGATCCGGCGCTGGGATATGTGTTTACGAATGTGATGAATGTTGGTCAATGGGGACACATGGAACAGAAGCAGGGGACCTATGTGCGGATGGCTGGCTCATCCGGCGCGTATGGGCGCTTCTGGAATCCGCAAAATCACATCCCCTGCACCAAGCCGCCGTTTGGCGAAATGGTGGCCGTGAACATCAATACCGGCGATGTTGCGTGGCGCGTGCCGCTGGGCCATATTCCGGAACTGGAAGCAAAGGGTGTCAAGAATACAGGCACGCAGAGCATAGGTGGCAGCATCACGACGGCCGCGGGGCTTTTGTTCATCGCCGCTACAAATGATAGCCATATTCGCGCTTTTGATTCACGAACGGGCAAAGAGCTATGGACGGCGGCGCTGGACACTTCGGCGTACGCCACGCCAGTTACTTATCGTGGACGCGACGGCCGGCAATACTTAGCCGTGGTCGCCGGTGGTGCGGGATTCTTCGGGACCACGCCCGGCGATAGCGTCATTGCATTTGCACTGCCCTAAACTTGCGGCTCAAAATTAGAAGGTGAACTTCACTTGAGTCTGGATCACGCGGCCGGAAACAGCCGAACCGATGAACGAGCCATAGGCACTGGTAGGCGGTGATACGGTATTCGTTATCGTTCCGAAGTTGCCCTGAGCAAGATTGTTGACCGGCAAATCGAAATTCGGGTGGTTCAGTATGTTGTAGAAGTTGGCCCCCACAAGCAGTTTGTAACGCTCGTGAACCGTGAATATTTTATTAACGTTTAGATCGGTGTTGAAATAGCCGGGTCCACGGAAAGAATTACGGGCCAAGTTGCCGAAGTTGGTTTGAGTGGCGGCCGAAGCAAACGCCGCTGTATTAAAGCAGGCGACGTTGGGAGTCGAACAGCTTGTACTGGTCAAACCACCTAAGTAATCGGCGAGTATCGGTTGGGTGGCAATGCCACTGGCGTTGGTGATATTCTGGGCGCCGCGCACATTGGTGTCCACCACGCTGAACGGGTAGCCGCTGTGATAGTAGAACGTGCCGGCCGCCGTCCAGCCGCCCAAGACTGTTTTCAATATGGAATTCTGCAGGTGATTACCCGGCAAGTTCCAAACGTAGTTGGCGCTCAAGGAATGGCGGATGTCGTAATCAGCACTGCCGTAGTTCAGGCTCCGCAGACTAAACGGGCTGAGCTGGTAACGCACACTGACATCGGTGAGAGCGTTGAACGGCTCGAGACAGGCATTCGAGCAAGTATCGATGGCGTGGCTCCAGGTGTAAGAGACCAGACCCGAAAAACTCGAAGTTGCGCGCCAACGGAACGAACTCACCAAGCCGTTGTAGTTTGAAAATCCGTTGTTGTTCAACTCCCGAATCTCGCCAAACCGGGAATCAGGCGCCGACGTGGGCAAGCCCGCGACGCCGGTTTTGGAATACGCGTTGCCTAACAGCGTTGAGTTCAACTCCTGATACCCGCTGTTGCCGACGTAGTTTAACGACAGCATGTATTTGCTGCTGAAGGCCTGCTGCACTTCGAAGTTCCACTCGTAGTACTTGGGATTGTAGACTTTATTAGCGAGTGTGTTGAAGTTCGGATGAGTGAATCCGGGTACAGCCGCGCTCAACTGTCCGACTGTAGCGCCCCCGGCGAAACCGCCATAGAATGCATTGTAGGAATTACTGACATTGGCAAAAGCGCTGTTCGCAACGCCCGGTGCAGCCGCACCTGAGGTCGTGGTAAACGAAGCGACGGAAGGAGCATTCGTGATCAGCCGGTCGGCAATGAGTCCCTGGTACAAGTCGGAGAAAACGCCGAAGCCGCCACGGATCACGGTACGTGATGTAGCACTGTAGGCGAAGCCCACGCGAGGCGCCGGTACTATAGATTCCACATTCGGGAAGGCGCTCTTGAGGCCAGTCTGGATAGAAGCGTTGTAGGGTGTAGTAGCCGAATGCGCAACCTGAGCAAACGGCTGGCCATTCAACTCGGTAAAGCATCCCACGCCGCAAGTGATGTTGCTATTCCGGTCAAAGCGAACGGCCATGGTGATGGTGAAATTCGGTCGAATTTTCCACTCGTCCTGCACATAGAAACCGGCGCTGTACATCGAGAGATTTTCGGCCCCCACGCTTGCAAATGCTTGTGCATAAGTTGATCCGCCCGCAGCGGAAAGCGACCCATTGAGGAAGTCGCTCATCGAGTTAAAGGTGAGCGTTCCGCTGGTGTTGGTACCGTAGGCGTAAGTGGCAACCCAGTTCCTCCGCACGTTGGCGCCAAACTTAATAGTGTGGGCGCCATGGTTGATGGAGTAATCATCCACCAGTCCCCATTGCCGCACTTTTCGTCCTTGCGGGAAAGTATTGTCACCGCCGCCTTGATTACCGCCGCCGCCTAGATTGGTGTATGGCGCGCCATCCTGAAAGATGATCGTGGTGGGAAAGGTATTCAATGCCGCTTTTAAATCCGGCGGACCAAAGATGGCCGTGTAATATGATGCGGACAGATTCAATTGATTCACCATGTTGGAGCCGATCACCCTCGTATAGCCAAATTGCCCGCCATAGGAAGGCTGCACGCTATTGGCGTTGAAGGCCGAATTGATGGCATCAGTACCGGTCGCTTGCACGCCATGGTCCGTGTTGTAGCGGAAGTAAATGCGATCGTTGTTGGTGACGTTGTAATCAACACGAGCCTGTAGCAGCCACTCCGTGTTCAAGTTGTTTACGGCGCTGCGGAAGGTGCCGGCACAAGGCAGCGTGGTGCCGAATCCGGCGGCCTGTGCCGCGATAGCGCCGGCGCTCGTGCCGCCCACGATGTCGCCGCAGCCCAGCTTGGAATCCTCACCGGAAGTGAGACCTTGCAAGCGGCCGGCTCCGCTTGAGTTATTGTAAAGACCCAAAGCTTTGGTATAAAAGGGCACGACGGAAGGGTTGGTCGACGCCACGCTACCCAGGACGAACTTCGAGAACGCCGGCGTCGGCGTATAGATCGGGCCGCCGCCCGGAAGAACGTAGCGCAGCCCTTCATTGTTAATGAAGAAAAAGAGCTTATTCTTGACGATCGGGCCGCCTATGGAATCCGCCCATTGATTCGAAACCGCGAACGGACGCGCAGTGCCGGACGCATTGTTAAACCAATCGTTAGCGTTCAGAACTTTTTCGTTGTACCACCAGCCCGCATTTCCGTGGAACTCATTTGAGCCCGACTTAGTGACGTAATTCACGTTGGCGCCCGCTTGCCGTCCATACTGACCGGTATAGCCGTTCAAGACAACCGCAGCTTCGGAGATTTCATTCGAACCTAGCGTCAAATTGCTTGCCCCTGAATTATTCAGGTTCAAGTAAGGGTCCATGTTGTCCGCGCCGTTAATAGTGAACAAATTGGAGACACCCGGAAGGCCAAACGCTGAGAAATCACCGTACCCGCCGCCCGTGCTGATCGTGACGCCAGGAGCGGTAAACGCATAGGCGGTCATGTCATTGCCGGGAGCAGGCAGGTTTTCCAGCTGATGCTGATCAAAAGTGGTTGCCAGGTTTCCGTTTTCCGAGTTGATCAAGGGAACAGTATCAGTGACGGTGACCAGTTCCTGGGAAGCTTCGGGCTTGACAAGCAGGTCGAGTGTGGCGACCTGGCCGACCGAAATGACCACCGTACCGGTGTCTGATTTCAATCCGCCGCCTGAAGCCGATATCTGATAGCGGCCCGGAGGAAGAGTAGCAAAGCGGTATTCGCCTGCGTCTCCGGACGTATAGGAACGTTCGGTTCCCTTATCCAGGTCTCTCAGTTTTACTGTGGAGCGAGGCACAACCGCGCCTGTTTGATCTTTGACTACGCCGGCGATATCGCCGGTTGTGATGCTTTGGGCATAGAGTGCTGCCACCGCAGTGAGGGAAAGCAGCGCGGCCACGCCTAATTTCTTTAGTTTTTTTAGCATCGCGAAGAGTGTAAGTTGTTCCATTAGATCCTCTGGAATTCGTCCGCATCCACTTCCGCGGCATTGCCGTTGCTGGCCAAGTTCGCCGCCTGAAATTGCGGGCTCGGCGTGACAGATGCGTCTTGGATTGTTGAATGGGCGGGATCGGTCACAACACCGGTGACATCGCCGGATGTAATGGATTGTCCCGCATAAACGGGACAACGAAGAATGAACCATCCCGAAAAGATCAGCGCCGAAAAGATCAGAGAAAGAACCCTAGGGAACATGTTGCTCTCCTCCCACTTCCTGAGGCCGGTTGTCCGCTAACTTTTCCGCGTATTAGACGCCTACCCGCGAAAAATATTTCAATTTACCATTGTGCCGGCCGCGAACCGCCAGATTGACCCGGCAAAACGCCGCGATGTATATTTGCTCATGGCACTTTGCGTTCGGCTTACTTCTGCCGCCTTGCTTTTCCTGAGCACGGCAACTGCACCGGGCCAGCAGGCAAAATCGACACCCGATAGCGCGCCCATTGTGCAACCGGGTGCACCAGGGCAGAGCAGCAAGACCCTCTCGCCGGCCACTGCCGCCATACGCCCGCGACCGCCTGCCGAAGCTGACATCAACTTTATGCAGGGCATGATCATGCACCATTCGCAGGCGGTTGAAATGACTGACTTGCTGCGCACCCGGAGCCACGACAAAGACGTCCAGGCCTTGGGCAAGCGCATCAGCATCTCCCAGACAGACGAGATGAAATACATGAAGCAGTGGCTTGAGGATCGCGGCAAACCAGTGTCCTCCGCGCATGGCCACATGGATCACATGGGCATGAAAGACGGCGGCATGAAAGGCATGGCTATGGGCTCCATGCCGATGATGCCCGGCATGTTGACCCCGCGGCAGATGCAGGCCCTCGCCAAAGCGTCCGGCCCTGCATTTGATCACCTGTTTTTAACTGGCATGATTCAGCATCACACCGGCGCTCTGGTGATGGTGCAGGATCTCTTCGACACGCCAGGAGCCGGCCAGGACGCCGTGTTGTTCGACTTCGCCACCGATGTGGACAATACCCAGCGCGCGGAAATTAAAATCATGCAGAACATGCTTAAGGACAAACAATGACCGCAGAACGAATTTCCCGGCTTTGCCGTGGCGCTGTGCCCGTCTCACTGGCACTTTCTCTTTTTTTTCCCATACTCTGCGTCGCGCAAACCGGCGCGCCGGCGCCATCTGCCCCAGCGGTATTCTCCAACCCGCGTGCGTCCTCCGACGATCCGCGCATCGGACTCAAGGGCGGATTGTACGACGCCGGCGAAGCGGCTTTCGGCCTGGAGCGGCTGACCTCGTTGCCGAAACCTCCCGGTTTTGCCCCCGGCGATGACGTTACCGCCGCGTCTGCTCAGGCCTCGACCCCGGCGCCGCCGCCGGCGGCGGGTGAGGCGGCGCCTCCGCCTCCAAGGCCCTCTCAGTACGGTTCCACGAACTCAGATTTGGCCTTCAGCGGCAATCATCTTTTTGTTGGGAACTATAACGGCATTGCGTTTTACGATGTTGACAACCCGAAGCAGATTAAGTTGCGTGCTTCCTTAGTCTGCCCTGGCGGCCAGGGAGACGTTTCAGTTTACGGCCATCTGCTGTTCATGTCGGCTGAGGCGGTAAATGGGCGCATCGATTGCGGCACGCAAGGGATACCGCTGCCGGCGGGTTATGTCCCGCCTCCGCCCCCGCCGCCAGCGCCCACTGCTCCCGGGGCTCCGCCTGCCCGCGTGCGGCGTCCGCCTCCACCACCTAGCCCGGACCGTTTCCGCGGCGTGCGCATTTTTGATATCAGCGATCTTTCGAATCCGAAGCAAGTCGCCGCCGTGCAGAGCTGCCGCGGCTCGCACACGCATTCGCTGCTGATCGACCCTAAAGACAAGGACAACGTTTACATCTATATCTCTGGCACTGGCAACGTTCGCCAGGAAGAAGAGCTGGCGGGGTGTTCGGGAGGGGACCCTTCAGCCAACCCCAATACCGCGTTATTCAGGATCGACATCATCAAGGTTCCGCTGGCGCATCCGGAGCAGGCCAAAATCGTATCCAGCCCGCGCATCTTTTCCGACGCGCAAAGCGGAGCCATCAACGGCCTTTGGAAAGGCGGCAACCACGGGGACGGTACGCAGACCACATCGGCCACAAATCAGTGCCACGACATCACGCTGTATTCGGCCCTCGGGCTTGCCGCAGGCGCGTGTTCCGGCAACGGAATCCTGTTAGATATATCGGATCCCGTGCACCCGGTTCGCATCGATGCCGTCAACGATCCCAACTACGCCTTCTGGCACTCCGCCAATTTCAGCAACGATGGCACGAAAGTGCTGTTCACGGATGAATGGGGCGGTGGTGGACAACCGCGCTGCCGCGCGACCGATCCCATGAACTGGGGCGCCGATGCCATCTTTACCCTCTCGAATCGCAAGCTGACGCTGGCTTCTTATTACAAAATGCCGGCTCCGCAGACCGAAAACGAGAACTGCGTGGCCCACAATGGATCGCTGGTCCCGATTCCCGGGCGCGACGTCGAAGTGCAGGCCTGGTACCAGGGCGGTGTCTCGGTCGTGGATTTTACCGACCCAAAACATCCTATCGAAATTGCCTACTTCGATCGCGGCCCGATAGATAGCACCAAGCGCGCGATGGGCGGCCAATGGTCCACTTACTGGTACAACGGCTACATCTATGGTTCGGAGATTGCGCGTGGCGTGGACGTGTTCAAGCTGGTGCCGAACAAATTCATTACGCAAAACGAAATCGACGCTTCCAATCAAGTGCATTTTGACGAGTTGAATGTCCAGAACCAGCCGAAAATTACCTGGCCGGCGAATTTCGTTGTGGCCCGCGCCTATATCGACCAGCTTTCCCGCAGCAGTGCGCTTGCGCCCCAACGGATTGCGGCCTTGAATGCGGCGATCGCCAGAGTCGACGCATCGCATGACGACCGTAAAGGAGTCGCCCAACTCAAGTCTATGGGTGTGAAACTCGATAAGGAAGCAGCCGCTGCCAAGACACCGGCCGACGCTGAGCGTATGCATGCCTTGGCGGCGATTATCAAACAGAGCGGGGCTTCGCGCCTCTAACCGCAGTTCCCCCCTGGAGTCCAGAACCGTCCGGCGGGAATTTTTCATTGACAGGCGTGTTATGCCTTCAACCGAATTCAGTCATTTGACAATTCGGATCTTTTTCTATGCCAATTAGCCACCAGCCTCCGGTGCAGCGGGGCCGTTCGTTAACTTCCGGCGAGATTCGGACCCTCGTGCTCGCTTCCTTGGGAGGCGCGCTTGAGTTCTATGATTTTGTCGTTTTCGTGTTCTTCACGGCTGTCATCGGGCAACTGTTCTTTCCCGCCAGCCTTCCGGACTGGCTGCGGCAGCTTCAGACCTTCGGTATTTTTGCCGCCGGTTATCTGGCGCGGCCGCTCGGCGGCATCGTGATGGCGCATTTCGGCGATAAGCGCGGGCGCAAGCGCGTGTTCATGCTGAGCGTGCTGGTGATGGCTATTCCAACGCTTCTGATTGGACTTTTGCCGACCTATCAGTCGATCGGTGCGGCAGCGCCCTTGCTCCTGCTCGTCATGCGCGTGATGCAAGGGATTGCCATCGGCGGCGAAGCGCCCGGCGGTTGGGTGTTTGTCGCTGAGCATGCACCGCGCGGCCGGGTGGGTCTTGCCATTGGCTTACTTACCAGCGGATTGACGATTGGGATTCTACTTGGATCGTTGATGGCGGTTGGGCTCAACCTGGCGTTCAGCCAAGCTCAAATCGCCGCAGGCTTATGGCGGCTGCCCTTCCTGGTCGGCGGCCTCTTTGGTATCTGCGCCATGCTGTTGCGGCGCTGGCTTGCGGAGACACCGGTTTTCGAAGAGATGAGGCTGCGTGCGGCGGTCTCGCGTGAGTTGCCGCTGCGCGCGGCGTTACGCGGCCACGGAGGCGCGGTTGCTGCTTCCATGGTCAGCACTTGGATGTTAACCGCCGCAATCGTAGTCGTGATCTTGATGACTCCGTCGCTGTTGCAGAAGTTGTTCGCGCTGGCGCCAACTACTGTACAGTTGGCAAACTTGGGAGCTACCGCGGCGCTCAGTCTGTCGGTAGTGGCGGTTGGTGTTGCAACGGATCGGTTCGGCATTAGGCGCGTCGCCGTGCCGGTGCTGCTGTTACTGATTGCCACGACTTACGCGCTCTACGTGTGCGCGGGCAGAATGCCTTCGGCTTTGCTGCCGCTTTATGTGCTCGCGGGCATCGGGACGGGCGGCGTGGTCTTAACCCCCATCATCATGGTGCGGGCATTTCCGGCGCAAGTGCGTTTTAGCGGCGTCTCCTTCTCCTATAACGTGGTGTACGCGGTCTTTGGCGGAATCACCCCGCCGCTGGTGTTGTGGCTTGCCCATCTGGACCGGATAGGTCCCGCGCACTATATCGCGGCAGTAACAATCGCCGGCCTCTGCGCCACGCTGCTGGCGCCCACGGCCGCCGATTCGAATTAGCGTGGAGCGTTTACCATTCGCGTGAAGCGCAGCGGCTTTTCGAAGCCTTTGCTGTGCAGCAGCAAATAGGGAGCCTTCCATTCGAAGCGGTCGGCTGCTTGGAGGGCGCCCATGTATTTCGCCTCTTGGTTCATGATTGCTTCCGGACAGGCCATCCGCGTGGCGCCCAACGGCCCCAATTCGATTGCATTTCCATTGATCTTGGCGGACCCGAAGAAGCGATTGCAGGAGCCATTGCCCGACACCTTCCCGGTTTCTTGAAAAGCAAGCGTTGCTTGGACATTGTCAAGCACTTCGCTGCCTCCGAGATCCTTAAGTAGCCATTCGCTATTCGCCAGGCTGAAGGCAGTGGCCGGCGCGGGCTTAGCTTTGACTTCCCTGATTGAGGAAACGGCAAGAACAGTGCGATTGCCCGTTTCCACTCCC
Organism: Bryobacteraceae bacterium; assembly: GCA_036488895.1. GTDB lineage: Bacteria > Acidobacteriota > Terriglobia > Bryobacterales > Bryobacteraceae > Bog-105. The sequence goes on from DASXGT010000005.1 coordinate 28,420, forward strand.
TGCCGATGCGTGACTTTTCCAGTGGCCCGCACATGCTTGTTTTCCAGTGTCTCCAGCTTCTTGATTTCGGGAGACTCTACTTCAACGGAGTGGGCCGGTTTGCCGTCAATGCTGGTTTCGGAGTCGAGTTCAACGGACCAGCCTGTGGATTCTCCGCCGATGGCCATGGCGCGCGTGAGTTTGCCGGCGACCGTTATGGTTTCCTGCGGAGTTGCGGCAAAGCAAATACAAAAAAGCGCTAGAGTAACTCCTATGCCGATTCGCATGATACGCCCTTCACTATACCTTTAGCGTACGAACAGAGGTTACCGGAGTACCAACGATAATCCTTGTTCAACAATAACCGTCCCTGCTATACCGGCTGCCAGAGAGAGCAATGCTGGTTTGGCGCCGCTTTCCCGGCGTTGTTGCTGAAAAGTATGAAGTCCAACGAACACGAAGCTCGCGCAGGCGATAGCCATCGAAAGCGTCACTACGCTGGAAGTAGGAAACAGAGTCAACCCATCGCGAACGGCTGAGCCGGCAAGAATGCATGACCCCGTGGTAAACGCACTCAATAGCGCCGCCTTTCTGCTTCTGGAGGCCGCGCGCAGCATCATGCCGAACGCTAGGCCTTCGGGAACTTTATGCGCTAACAGGCCAGTAGCAATTCCGGACCGCAGCATGTTACCGGCATGCGCCGCTACCTCGGCCGTCCAGCCATCGAACAAATTATGTATACCGATGGCGATCGTCAGCGGCAGAAGGGTCCGCGTTGGCGGCAGGCACTGAGAATGTGCATGTTTAGAACAACAGGGACACACAGGGTAAATAAAGCGATCGACCGCATAGATAGCCGCTCCGGCCGCTGCTACGGATAGGAAGGAATGGGCGGCACCGATGCCGCGGGTGATATCGGGAAGTATCCAAAAGAGTCCCACTCCCAACAGGATGCCGGAACTGACTGCGCTAATCTTACGGCTGAGATGCGCCGATTGCATGACATGGATGCCGGAAATGGTTCCGATCAGATCGACCGCAAATAAGGAGAGTAGAACTGGATTCATATGTACGCGCTTTGTAAATTCTCGCGGATCGAATCCAATGTTCGTCAGTGTTTAAACGCGGGCGGATCACAATACTTTGTGGATGAACCTGATGCGGCAATGAGTGGAGACTAGGTTTAAAGCTGCTCGCTTTATTCGTCTTACAACTATTTGATGCCGAGTCTTTCGCATTCAGAAATTCTTCATACCCTTGTTGCGCTGGCGATAGTCTGTGCTGCCTCACTGGCTGGTTCAGCGACCTTTGCCTTGGGCAAACGCCTGAACGCTGCTTTGCCTTATCTGGTGAGTGCCGCAACCGGCGCGCTATTGGCTACCGCCGTAACTCATCTGCTGCCGGAAGCGATACAGCGACTTGGATATGGCAGTCAGTTTTGCATTCTGCTGTTAATCGGGTTCCTGGTTTCCTTTCTGTTGGAACGGCTGGTCTGGCTGCTCTTTCAGAAAACACGAAACGGTGTGGCAGGCAATGCACCTGAAGTTATAAACATAATTCATCACGGGCATCATCACAGCCGGCACGGCGGTATTCCACTTAGCACCAATATTTTGCTTAGCGGGGCCATTCACAGCCTGGTGGATGGCATGGCGATTGCCGCCGCCTTTAGGGTGGGACACAACACCGGGGTCGCCACTACAATTGCCGTGCTGCTGCACGAAGTGCCTCATCATATTGCCGACGTGGGCGTGTTGATTTACACGGGCTTGACCAAGACCCGCGCAATCCTGCTCAACCTTCTAGCCACCACCGGTTGCGCGTTGGGCGGAATAGTAGTGTTGGCCTTCGGCGCCGGCCGCGTAAGCGAAGGGTTGCTGCCCGTCACGGCGGCCAATTTCCTCTACGTCGCGATTGGCATTTTGATGCCGGAACTGCAGAGAGAGCAAAATGGCCGTAGATCGATATGGCAGGTGGTCTGTTTGCTGGTGACCATCGTGTTCATTTTCGAGCTAGGTCGTTTTGCCCATGAATAAGCCACCGTCAACCGGCCAGTTCTATCCCCAACCCAGGTTTCCGAGGCACTTCGATTTCGCCGTTTCGCGGAATGAGCGGCTCTTTCAACACCGATGGATTTTTACGTTCTTCCACGATGTACTCATGCAGATACCGGCAAATTGGCGTGGCCGCCACCAGATGCATGCAAGCCACCAGCCCGATTTCGCCAGAGGTATCGTGCGGCACATAATAAAGGCCTGCCGCATCAATCAGCGCCGCAATCTTCTTGCACTCGGAAAGCCCACCCGCTTTGGTTACGTCCGCTTGTAGAATGTCCAACGCTTTCGCCGTGATGATCTTTTGAAAATCCCAGCGGGTGTGATCCTGTTCGCCGCCGGCAATGGGAATATCCAACGCCCTGGCGACATCGGCGGTAGCGGCGTAGTCCCAGAACGGAACCGGTTCCTCAAACCAAAAGACGTCTTGCGATTCCAGAAAACGGCCCATGCGAATAGCGTGCGGCACGCTATATCCGGAATTCGCATCCACCATCAGCTTGATTTTCGGCCCAATGGCGGCGCGCGCCTCTCGTACGCGATCCTCGTCTGGAAATGCCGGTGGCCCATCCGCTCCCTGACGCGCGGCGATTTTGATTTTCGTTCCGGTAAAGCCTTGCTCCACCATCTTGGCGCATAGTTTGGCCTGGTCCACCGGGCTGCGCTCGCGGCTGGTATAGCTTGCGTACATGGGTATTTTGCTGCGGTATAGTCCGCCCAGAAGTTGATACACCGGCACGCCCAGCGCTTTCCCAACGATGTCATGCAAAGCAATATCCACGCCGCTGATGGCGATCGAAGCCGATTGACCGCGCTCTTTGTACGTACCGACATACATCTTTTCCCAGATCTTTTCGATGGCAAACGCGTCCATCCCGACGATCATGGGCTTAAGGATCTTTTCCAGAAATTCCCCGGCGAGTTCGTTGCTCGGGCTGGGTTCGCCAACGCCCGTGACGCCGCCATCAGTGAAGATCTGATAGTACAGATATTTATTCCGGCGAATGGCTTTCGCGTCCGTGATCTTCAACGCGCCAACGCCGCGCGGGCGATGCGTCGCTTCAGGCGCCTGCGAAGCGGCGGAGTAACCTGCTCCGAGCAGGCCGATAGAAGTTTTAAAAAGTCCGCGGCGGTTCATGACTCAGTTCCTCACAGTGGAGTATATTATCCACAACATGAAGAGACGAAATTTCCTGGCCGCCGCGGCTGCCGCGCTGCCCCTCAGTGCTCGGGTGGACGCGCTGCCATCAGAGATTGCGAGCGGTGTGAAAATTACTGGCATGGAAACGGATGTCCTGCGTTTTGCTCCAGGGCGCCCGTTTGCCGATGCCATCCATCAATTCGGCGCGGAAAACGGTGGAGTGGTGCTGCGCCTCAAGACGAATAGCAAGTTCACGGGCTGGGCCTATATCTCCTTCGGCGCCGTGCTGGGCGGTCCTAAAGTGGTTGAAACGATCCTGCAACAGGAATTGAAGCCCGTCATTCTCAATCAAGACCCGACTATGTCAAAGAAACTGCGCGCCGACATGTGGGCGGCAACTGAGTATCACGGCGTGCAGGGTTTGGTCACGTTTGCCATGGCCGCCGTGGATATGGCGATTTGGGATATCGTCGGGAAAATGGCCAACATGCCTGTGTACCGTTTGCTGGGCGGATATCGTAGCCGGCTTCCTGTGTATGACATGTGCGGCTGGTATTACGGAGAGGAAGGCGATCTCACGCAGTACCAAAAAGCCATTCAAGCAGGGCTCGAAGAAGGGTTCCACGCATTCAAGATCAAAGTAGGCCGTTATTCGCTCGACGACGACGTGAAGCGGATTCGCGCGGCGCAGGCGCTGTGCGGAAAATCAAAACGGCTGATGGTAGACGCCAATCAGGTCTTCGATTACAGTGAGGCGTTGCAGCGCGGCCGCGTTTATCAGGAGTTGGGCTGCTTCTGGTATGAGGAGCCCATGCGGCCGGATCAAAAAAAGCAGTTTGGCGCGCTGGCCAAAGCCTTGGACATGCGAATCGCCACGGGCGAGAATCTCTACACCAAATATGAATTCCTCGATCTCTTGCAGGACGGCGGAGCAGACGTCGTGCAGCCTGACAATCGGCGCGCCGGCGGGGTCAGCGAGTGGATGGAGATTGCCGCCATTGCCGATGCTTTTGGCGTGCAGGTGGCAAGCCACGGCGGCGGGCCCACCAACATGCACATGCTCTTGTCCATGCCTAATGCGATCTACATGGAAACCGGTAGCGTGAAAAACGATACGACGCACGTGGAAACTTTGCGTATGGTGGACGGCGATGTACTCGCGCCAGAGACGCCGGGCATGGGCAGCGAATTACAACAGAGCTACATCGATAAACACAAAGTTTAACCGCCCCGGCATTAAGCCCGTATTGGTAGTCTGGTTGGAACGTCTGAATGAACCGTTATGTCTGAACATACTTCTGAACCCAGCAAAGATGAATTGCTTGCACGAATTGCCGAATTAGAGCGCCAGGCTGCCCGGAAGAAGACTTCCGGGACACTGTCCTTTAAGGTGAGCGAAAAGGGGGCCGTCAGCGTCTACGGCATGGGCCGCTTTCCCGTTACGCTCTATTACGAACAGTGGATCAAGTTGTTCGGAGCGGCGGAGGAGATGCGCGCGTTCCTGGAAGAGAACAAAAGCCGCCTCAAGCTGAAGGAAGAAGCGTGAGTATTCCTGGTCGATGCACGAGTACGACGCAGCACTAAAGGTGCTGCTGCAAGCTTCCACGGATTCGCTTTTACGCCAATTGGCCGGCGTCAGCGTGGCGCGTTGGTTAAACGTGGAAATGTCGCAAGTGCTGAGCAGCCGGGTCGACCTGTTGGGCGTGACCGACGGCGATGCTCTCGTCCATATTGAATTGCAAAGCACGAATGATCCGAACATGGCGCTCCGCATGGCCGAGTACTCTCTCCGGATCTACCGGCAATTCAAAAAGTTTCCTAAACAGATCGTTTTCTATGTGGGTGAGCGGAAGTTGCGTATGAACTCGCAGCTGAGAGGACCGGATTCAGAGTTTCAGTACACGCTCATTGATGCGCGTGACCTGGATGGCTCCGTGTTATTGGCAAGCAAACAGATAGAAGATAATCTAATGGCGATTTTGGCCCGGCTAGACGACCGGGCGGGCGCTATACGGGAGATACTGGGTCGTATCGCTAGCTTGGAACAACCAGCCCGGCGTGATGCACTCGCACAATTTCTGGTAATCTCAGGGGTAAGACGGCTAGGGCAGACAATTAAAGAAGAAGCACGCAAGATGCCAATATTGAATGACATTCTCGATCATGACTTGTTCGGCCCATTGATTTTGCAAGGGCGTCAGGAAGGACGGCAAGACGTTCTCCGCGTCATACTGAAAAAACGCTTCGGTCAGATTCCGGATTGGGTCGAAACGAATCTTATGAGTCTGTCCGCTGCGGACCTGGATGATTTAGCCGTACGTGTTCTAGACGCCTCGTGTTTGGAAGACCTGTTCCCGAAGAAACAGTAGGGTCTTCCGAGGCTGCCGTTTTTTATTCCTGGGTCACCAATCCTTCTGAGACCCGCTCCCCCACAGGCGCGCGTCGCGACTGGTCCAGCGTCAACAGCATGACCGCGCCGACAATAATCACAATCGCCGCCACTGATCTCCCGTCCAATTGTTCACCGGCCACACTCCAGCCCAGCAGCACCGCCACCACCGGATTCACAAAAGCGTACGTGGAAGCTTTCGCTGGCGTAGCATTCCGCATCAGAAAGACGTATGCGGAGAATGCCGCCAAAGATCCGAACAGCACTAGATATGCCCACGCCATCATTGAGGTTGCCGAGATCCGGTGAAAGTCGAGTTGTGCCGCCTCGCCTCCGCCCAATCCGGCCGCTAGCATCAGCGCTCCTCCAAGCATCATTGTCATCCCATTCGCCAACGGTTGATGGTCCACTGTTTGTGCGCGAATTCCATACAGCGATCCCGCAGCCCAAGCCAAAGCCGCGCCGACGATTAAGAGTGATGCCCACAGCGGAGCCTGCACCCTCACTCCGCTTCCGGCCGCTATAAATTGAGGAGCCAGCAACAAAGCCACTCCGCCAAAACCCAGCAACACGCCCACGCTCTCACGCACCGACGGAGCCTTCCCGCCCGGCCGCAGCCAATTCAAAATAACGATCCACAACGGCTCGCTCGATACCAGTAACGCCGCCATTCCCGAGGGAATCCATTGCTCAGCGGAAGTGACGCTGCCGTTGCCGCAGAACAGCAGAAGAAAACCAAGTATCAGCGCCGTCCGCCAATGAATCAGTTTCGGCCGCGCTCCCGTGCGCCGCAAACTAATTCCATACAGGACGCCCCCGGCCACCAGAAACCTGCTGCCCGCCATCAACAGCGGCGGGATGGTCGCCACCGCATAGCGGATCCCCAAATAGGTTGAGCCCCACACCAAATAAACGACGCCGAAAGCCAGAAGCAGTTGCCACCGCGCGGGTTTGGTCTCACTGGTCATTTGCGGCTCCTCCTGACCCGTTTCCAATGGGAAGCGTAGCCCGCTCCTTTATCGTTTCCAGAACAATCGTAGTGCGCGTTGAGTGTATCGTCCCGATGCGCCCAAATTCATTACGGAGCAATGCCGCGAGCGCAGCGGTATCCGCAACCCGCAGCTTCACCAGATAACAATCTTCGCCCGCCACGTTGTGGACTTCCTGAACCTCCGGAATCGCCGCTAAACGCTCAGCCGTATCGTGTAGGCCCAACGCTTCAGTGGTCCGTACAAAGACAAAGGCAACCAGCCCCCAGCCGAGCGCCGCGGAATTCAGCCGCGCTTCATATCCTTGTATAAGCCCGCGCTCCTCCAGCTTCCGCACCCGCTCCAAAATGGCCGAGGGCGCCATGCCCAGTTCACGCGCCAGCGCCGCATTCGAAACTCGTGCATCGCCCTGTAGAAAATGCAGTAATTGGCTGTCGATTTCGTCGATTCGTTCGATAGTTGTACTCATAGCAGATTATTCGTCTGAACTATTCTAGTTTAGCCGAACAAATCTGACAGAGTCTTTAACGATGCGGCCTAGGGAAGGGAATAAACAAATAAAGTAGATCCAACGGCATCGCCCCGCGGCGTCCCGCATGCAAAAACCGCAACGTACTGTTTGCCGTTCTTGCCCAACCAGGTAATTGGTACTGCATTTACATCAGCAGGCAAGCGCGTCACCCATAGTTCTTTCCCGCTGCGCGAATCGAACGCACGGAATTTACCGTCCATCGTGGCGCCCACAAACACCACTCCTCCAGCCGTGGAAATGGGGCCGCTATTGGTGGTGGGTGTCCCGGTTTTAGGAACTCCCAATTTGTCCAATTCGTCGAATGATCCCAGCGGAACCTGCCAGGCGATCGCTCCGGTATTCACGTTCACGGCCGCGAGTTGACCCCAAGGCGGTTGCTGGCAGGGCCATTGCTTGGTGCCATCCCAGAAATAATCGCCCATATTCAACGGTGGATTGTCCGGGCCCACGCGCACATAACCCTTGCCATCGGGTCCCGGCACCATTTGGCTGAAATTAGCGAGGCTCTTTGTCGGCACGAAAATATATCCTAGCTTCGGATCGAAAGCCGTGCCGCCCCAATTGGATCCGCCCGTCCAACTTGGAAAAATGACGCGCAGTTTCGGTCCATAATGCGCGAACGGGCCGCCGGTCAGCGCGCCGCCTTCTCTCGCCAGCAGGGCGCGGCAATATTTTTCATGCTCGGGAGTTACCGTCGCTATTTCATCCGGCTTAAAACTGGTTCGGGCCAACGCCGCCGGTTTAATTGGAATCGGCTCAGTCGGCCAATTCTCATCGCCCGGCAGCGGGTTGTCGTCCGCCACCGGATGTTCTTCCACGCCATAGATAGGCTTTCCGGTAAGACGGTCCAACAGGAACAAATATCCTTGCTTCGTCATTTGCGCAACCGCGAGAACCTTCTTCCCGTGCTGCTTGACAGTAATCAGCGCGGGCGCTGAAGCCGGATCATAATCCCAATTATCGTGGTGGGTGGTTTGAAAAAACCATTTCAGCTTCCCAGTCTCGGCATCCAGCGCGATAATCGACGCGCCATAGAGATTAGAGCCTTTCCGGTCCCCGCCATAAAAATCGGTGTTTGGCGTGCCTACTGGAGCGAATACCATCCCGTGCACCGCATCCACGGTAATAAAGCCCCAGGCATCGGCGCCGGAACGGTCTTCCCATTGGCCGTCTTGCCAAACATCATGGTTCGCTTCGCCCGGCCGGGGAATCGTATGGAAAGTCCAGACCAGCTTGCCCGTATGCATGTCCCACGCCCGGATATCTCCCGAAGGGCCGTGGCTAGGCGTTTCGCCCATCGTGGAACCGGTGATGACCAGGTCCTTATAAATGCTGGGCGGCGACGACATGCCGATGCGCTGTTTCGGGAACTGATCGCCCACCCCATTCCTTAGATTGACCACGCCTTCCACGCCGAATCCCGGCACCGGCTTGCCTGTTTTCGCATTCAGCGAAATCAGCCATCCATCACCGGTTCCGAAAACAATTTGCGGCGGCAGATCTTTGGTTCCCGCCCAATACGCAATGCCGCGCATAGCCGGCGGATGTTGGCTCTCATACTCCCAAAGTTTCTTGCCCGTTTCCGGTTCAAGCGCCACCACGCGGTTGTACCCCGTGGACATAAACAGGACGCCGTTCACAACCAACGGCGTGGATTCAGACATGCGCCGCCGCGGACGCCGAGTGGTTGCGGTAGATTGCCCGGCGCCCACCACGGCTTCCGTATTGAACTGCCAAGCAACCTGAAGCTGATTCACATTCCCAGGGTTAATCTGCTTCAGTGGAGAGTACCGCATGCCTCCAGGATCATGCCCAAACACCGGCCAATCCGTTTGAGCATGCAGCGCAAACGCAAATAGAAGTAGCGCAGGCACTCTCGCCTGCCTTTTCGAAATTTGTCGCATCAGCCAGGAAGACCCCAACCCGGCCGCGACACATGACTGAATGCCTGATTCGCCGCATCGCAGTTAGTGAATCGCCCAGCTTCCGCGTCATACCGCAGCAACTTCCCCTTATTGCGAATTGCCAGATCGCCCAGCAGGGCAATCTGCGTCACCACGCCGCCATACGCAAAATCCGCACTCGGTTGTTTGCCCGCTCTCGCGCAATCCACCCACTCCAGCCAATGACTCGACGGGCGGAAAATGGTCTTATCCGGCCGCTTGTATGACTTGTCTAATTCTTCCGGCAGCAGCCGCACTTGTCCCGGCAACGGCGCGCCTGGATTGCTCTTATACATCGGGCTATATAGAATCGTGCCGCAGCTTCCTACCATCATTCCACCGCCGGAAGGAAACTTATCATCCGCCTTTACATATGAGGGAAGCGGAGGCATATGATTCGCATGCCACGTTACCGCAACCGCCGGCATTTTCTCCCGCGCCGGAAACGTGAACTTCACAATCGACATGCGCGGATAAGTCTGCGTATTCTTTTCCGGATCGTATTCCGCGTCCGTTTCCGCTTCAATGGTCTCGGGAAATCCCAGGTCCAGCGCCCAAAAAACCGGATCAATAAAGTGCGGACCATGATCGCCCAAAATCCCGGTGCCAAAATCCACCCAACCGCGCCAGCGGATCGGAAGATACATGGGATTGTAGGGGCGGTATTTGGCGGGGCCTAGCCACAGATCCCATTTCACCTCCGGCGGCACCGGAATTTCATCGTTGATGTGGGCGATGGAGTCGTATGTCGAATGCGAACCAGCGGGTCTGGCCGGCGCGCTCCCGGCCGGTTGAGGAGGATGCGCGCCTTCAAACAGATGAACCTCTTTCACGTCTCCAATCGCGCCATCGCGTACCCACTCGACAATCGATCGCAGATCTTCCGACGCATGCCCTTGCACGCCCGTTTGCGTCGCTACTTTATATTTGCGCTCCGCCGCCATTATGGCCCGTACATCGTCAATGGAATTGGCCAGCGGCTTTTCACAAAAAACGTGTTTCCCCATTTTCATGGCGGTAATAGCGGCTACGGCATGCGCATGGTCCGGCGTGCAGATCAAAATGGCGTCGATGTTTTTGTCCATCTCCTCCAGCATCTTGCGCCAATCGTCAAAGCGCCGCGCTTTTGGATAACGCTGCGCGACTTCAATGGCGGGCGCAAATTGAGAGTGCTGTTGTTCACGAGTGCGCCAATCCACATCGCACAGGGCCACGATGTTCTGGCTCACGAGCTCTTCCATTCCTCGGGCGCCATAGCCGCCGCCGATTCCCAGGAACGCAATATTCATTTTTTCTGACGGCGGGGCAGCCCGTTCCGCCCCAAAATTTCCGGCGGAAGCAATAAGGCGCTTCCTCCTCCAACCGTGGCCGCAAGAAATTTTCGGCGCGAGATCTGATCTGACTCTTTCATGGAACCTCCGGAATCGCGCGCAACATTGCGTATTATGCACAGAATGTTGCGTCCCTGTTCACAGTCGAATATACTCCACCACGCCTGCGCACACAAGGGCTTTCGCCCAAATCCTGAAACAAAAGAATTCCATGGTTGA
>DASXGT010000017.1:0-32692 GCA_036488895.1 Bryobacteraceae bacterium
CCTGGTTCGTCCATTGCTTTGGCTCCCCCGAAGCTTCGGTTCTCGACTCTTCCAACTCAGGCACCAGCGAGCCGATTAAGTTCCGCTTCAGGTTCAGAATCTCCGGATAAGCTTGCGCACGGGCGTAGGAGCCAGCACTGCCATCACCGAAACTGCGATTCGTCATAGCTGCAACCCGCGTTCCATCGTGCCTCTGCACACATGCTACTATGTAGCATACTGCGTAACCAAAAGCGCGATACCGAATGGCCCGCACCGGGGATTGTGGAGTGATTGTGCGAAGGCCCCTCACTATGCCGCGCGGCGTGCTTCCCGCTTACTATCATCTCCTCCTAAATTCGGCCAGTGGTCTGAGCTCTTTCTAGCGGGTAAAACCGAGACAAAAGGGCTGTTTCGTACGACCGGCACTACGTTCTGACAATGCCCAACACCAGAAAGTCTCTTGGAGAGCGAGTAGCATGAACTATGGATAAAGCCGGACCCAATATGAGCAGAGTACTCCTCTATCTTTTAACATTGATGGGGGCTGTAGCCTCAGCAGCAGCGCCGCTGCCGGTGAAACTTGCCGCGGGGGCCAATGATTTGCAACGTGCAGTCTGGGCTTGCGAGGCTGGCGGCGAGTCTCTAAGGACTCCGCCTAAGGCGGATGAAATACGATCGCGGTTCTTTCTGGGAACCGTGGATGATAGTGCACACAAACGAGATGAGCCGCCGTTGATATTGCAGGGCACGCATTTGTCGGGACTTGGAAAGCTCTCGAACGATCACGGCTGGTCGAGCATGCGATTTGATTGCACGCTGTCACCGGATCTTCGAGAGGGAAAAACATTCAAATTTGAAATGGTTTCTACAATACCGGCCAATAATGCCCTGCCTCCAACCTCAGGCGCGACGAAAGCGCCTGATGCGAGGAAGGCGACTTGGTATGTCCAGGGTGCGAATCCGGAGTATCTGTTTCACGGCATCAAGGAAACCGATGACCGGGATTTTGTGGCAAGTTGCGTCAACGGGTCCGGAAAGGTTGAGGTCATTTTGACCAATACCGTGAAGTGGCTAAAGAAAGACAACTATGTGACGGTCGGCATCACGAGCGGCGACGGAGCGGGACTTTATGTAGGAAGAGGAATTCTAGACGACAATCTCGGCGTCACCGTACCCATCTTTACGGTTGGCAGTAAAGACTCTTTGCTTAGTTTGATCGCGACGGGGTCTAGTCTTCATATCAATATTGGAAGCGAAGCCGTGTACGATGTCTCACTTAAGGGATCCGCTCAAGCCGTCAAAAACTTCTCCTCTGCCTGCCAATAGAGTAAACGCGCTTTGGGGACGGGTCGTCCTACGGTTTCATGAATACAGTATCCGCCACACCTGTATTCACGGCGATCTTTAAGAAGGTGACTGTGGCGACCTTCTCACCATTTTGCGTAATGAGAATCTTAGCAGGAATCTTCAAACCGTCTACATCGCGAATGTCGGAATAGGTCTCCCGAATCTCGGCCATTGCGGTTGTGACGCCTGTTCCGGAATGTTGGGTTCCAATAATAAGATCCGTACTCGGATCAATAAAAAGGGTGATCTGACGTTTGGTGGACGGCTCTGTAACAAGCACACGCTCGGTCTGCTTACCGCCGAATTCAGCAATGCCGAGTGCCTGAGCAATGTAGGCGGGCGACTTAGCAAGCAGGAAAATTGTTTGGCGAAAGAGTTCTTCGCCCGCTTCGTTAGCGCCGCCAGGGACCGCCTTAACGCCCTCCGGTGTCTTCAGCCAGCGGGACTTACCGTCAAAGCCTTGCGTAATCTCGCCCGATGGTGTAGTCGTCGTTTGCAGCGACTTGCCATCAGATGTATAAATCGTGACAATGTTAAGGCTGAAGGAACCCTTCGGCGCCTCAACACTCATACTGCCGGTTTGCGACAGATCGTGAATGGCAGTCAGTTTGTCGCCACCACTCGCCGAACGTACCTTGGCCAACAGTTCCTTGCCTTTGGCAAGGGAATCGCCCGTGAGTGCATCCTGAGCCAAACATAAGCTCGCTGAACACAACAGTAGTACCGCAATAGATTTCATAGCCCCTCATGGTACGCCGATGCGATAGAAGTTAGCAAACCGCAGGCGGTACATTATGTTGCTTTATGAGGACCACATGATATGCGCAATTATACTCATTGCCCGCAGCTGAGTTTCAAGGCCGCAATTTGCCACTAAGTTAAGGATAGATGGCCAGGATTACTAGTATTATGCTATCTTCGTCCTGGCGTCCTACTCCATCTAACTTGAAGGAGTTTCTAATGCGTATTACTCGACCCTTGGCACTGGCTAGCTATCTATTTGTAACCGTTATGTCATCAAGTCAGATCTTACATGCGGAAGTTACACCGGACGAGGCGATGCGGACCTGCAAGAACACAGTGATGGACCGGTTGCCAAATGTGCCTAGGGCATATATTGGTGTCAGCCGCGGTCGCGTTACCCCCCTTGGCGGTGGTTACACAATTCTTTTCAGGGCGGAACCTCCCAACGGCCAACGCTCGTCGGGATTCTGCAGCATCTCAAAGCGCGGCGAAGTCGAGAATTTTCGATTCGATTCTCCCAACGCGGATCCTCCTATTATGCGGAGCAATCCCGCTGGAGTATCCGCACAGGATGCAATGCGGACCTGTAAGAACACCGCTATGGAACGGTTGCCAAACGTGCCTAGGGCATACATCAGTGTCAACCGCAGCTCTAATAGCGGTGATGGCGGCTACACGATTCATTTTCAAGCGCAACCTCCCAACGGCCAACGTACATCTGGATTCTGCATTATTTCAAGGAACGGCAATGTCCAGAACTTTCAATTCAACCCTCCCGAACAGGGTCCTCCTGCCATGCGCACCAATCCTTCCGCTGGCATATCGTCGGAGGCAGCGATGAGGACTTGCAAGAACAGGGTCGCGGAACGGCTGCCGAGCGTGCCTATGGCATATATGAATACCTATCGGGGGTCCGATGAGGCCAATGGCAGTTACATGATCAATTTCAATGCGCGACCTCCTAGCGGCCGAAAATCAGACGGATTCTGTGTCGTCTCCCGGGACGGCAACATAACCGGATTTAAATTCGACCGATTCGACTTGCCCTGAATCTTATAGCGCTGCCACTTGCTGCAATTAGCTCTTCGATGTACCGCGGCGACCGTTACCGATCTGGATTAAGATTCGTCGATAATCGCTTTGCTTTGCTCCGTTCGCTCTCCCTGCCGGCGAGTCTCCGCCTCGGCGTACGTGATTAAATCGATCTTGCTGACTCCAAGGAGCGCGCTGTGCCTCAGGAAAAGATAACCGCGGATCGGCTGGCTGCATATTCAGACGCGGTCTTCGCGGTGATTGTAACCATCATGGTACTGGAGCTCAAGGCACCAGAGCAGGCGGCATTCTCAGATCTCTGGCCTTTGTGGCCGACGGCCATCAGCTATGCGGTGAGTTACCTCTTCATCGCCATCATTTGGATCAATCACCATTACCTCATGCGGTTCTTAGGTGCTCCGACGCTGGGATTGATATGGATCAACTTCGTCCATCTCTTCACGGTGTCGCTGCTACCGTTTGCGACCGCATGGATTGCACGGACCCGGCTCGCATCGTCCCCTATGGTGTTTTACGCAGGGCTCTTCGTCTGCATTGACATTGCCTACAACGTCTTCGAGCGCCAAGTTTTGGCCCGTGCGGACGCTGCGCAAGTATCTGAGCGTACCCGCCGTCTGGCGAGGCGCAGATCACTTGGTGTCCTGGCGAGCTTCACGATGGCCATGCTGGTTGCGTTCGTCGCGCCACGCCTCGGCTTCGGTGTGATCTGCGGCGCCCTCATCCTCCACCTGCGGCCAGAGGCCGCGCCCGGCAGCCGGCTATGACAGCCCGTGATGGATCGAGCCGGCTTTCGCAAATCAATCTTGAAGTCGCGGGTCACAAACGCAGCCCTTCCAAGCTGCGACCCAACCTTTGATGCTTTTCGCATTCTTCATCACAAATCGATGACCACGTCGCGGATCGGTTGTGAGCAACAAACCAGAAGATTGCCGTCAGCCGGGTTTTCGAGCGGCTCCGGTCCGTAGACGACCGCCCCCGAAACCAAGCCGCCCTCACAGTTGTGGCAAACGCCGGTCCGGCACGACCAACGGACCGGGACATCGCACGCCTCAGCCAGTTCCAAAATGTTCTGATACGCCGATGCGTTCCAATGCGCGGCGATGCCGCTGCGCGCGAACGACACCAGCGGACCAGTGCTGGCGTCGTCCTTGGGCAGATGCGGAGCTCGCGTCGCCGCGCCGACGACGCCAGGAGTCATCGACTCGCTGCCGTTGAAGATTTCGAGGTGAATCCGCTCCGGCGCCATGCCCAGCGTTGCAAGCGCTTCTTTCATGTCTGCCATGAAGCGAGTCGGCCCGCAGAGGTACACATCCGCTTCTCGTGGCACGCCGACCTGGTCGAGGACCGATCGCGACAGGTGACCGGTGGCGTCGAAATCCTCGCCCACCTTGTCGTGCGAGTCCGGCCTACTGTAACAAAGATAGCTGCGTCCGTGCGGGAGCGCGAGCATCAGGCGCCGGACTTCGGCGGCAAACGGATGATGCTGCCGGTCGCGAGCCGCGTGCAGCCACAAAACCTGCCGTGCCGAGTGGGTCGCGGCCAGCGCGTACAGCATCGCCAGAACAGGCGTCGCCCCGATTCCCGCGCTGAGCAACACCACCGGCCCCTCTCCGGACTGTAGAATGAAGCTTCCGCGCGGCGAGCTGACGTCGAGAGCGTCACCCACACGGAGATGCTCCCGCAGGTAGGTTCCAGCCGCCCCATTGGGCTCGATCTTCACGCTGATTCGATAGCGCTCTGTCGAGAGGGGACCCGAGAGCGAGTAGCTCCGAAATAATGGTGGGCCATCCGTATTCCGTTGAAGGCGCAGGACCACGTACTGGCCCGGCAGAGCGGTTTGCAGCGGCCGACCATCCGGGCTCTGCATCGTCAACGAGAGGACGTCGGCGGACTCCTGATCGACTGCCGTCACGACGAGCGGTCGAAATCCTGGTGCAGCCGGATGCGTAGCGACTGTGGGCGCGAGCCCAGCGTTCCCACTCGCCGCGCCAGTCGTTTGGCTCTTCAGTAGTGCCTCAAACGACCAGCGCCATCCGGGTGAAAGCGCCTCGATCCGCAATGCGCGCTCCAGCCGATCGCGCGGATGATTAGGCGAATAGAGGAGCGCGTTGATCTCCGCGACAGTCATCCGCTCCTTTCCCTCTCTCATCTTTACGATTTCGTCGCCGGCGCCCACCTCACCCTCTTGCAGGACGCGGAAGTAGAATCCAGGCCTTCCGCTGGATGTCAGCAATGCCGGCATCCGGGGCTCGTTCATCCGAATGCCCACGCGATAGCAGGTGACGCGAGGTTGAGTGACCTCGAACACAGCGCTGCCGATCTGATAATGGTCGCCGATACACACCGCATCATCGGGCAATCCTTCTATTGTGAAGTTCTCGCCGAACTGTCCGTTGACGAAGTCATTCCTCTTCAGCTGCTCCTGCCAATGCCGATACGATTCGATCTGGTAGACGAAGACGGCTCGCTGCTCACCCCCGTGTCCGGCCAGATCGCCTTGACCGTCTCCGGCTAGATTCAACCGACCGGCCCGACAGCGTGCCTGTACCGGATTCTTCCAGATCGCGGTGTGCACGGTGCGACCTTTCCAGCCGATGTCGCGTGGCAATCCGACGTTCACTGACAATAGTCGAGCCATGTCCCTCTTCAGCCGCCCGAACCCGCCGCTGAGTGCCCGGTCATGGCCCTTCGCGGACCGGAAGTACCTCGGCGACAGTGAGCTCGCGATCGGGGCCATGCGGAATCACCGCCTGACCCGGCTCCAGACGGAGCTGGGCGCCATCGAGATTTACCGAGACGATGTCCGGCTCGAACGACACCAGGTTGGAGATGCGGCCAACTTCAGAATAGGCTTCAGGATACGACCATGCCGCCAGACGCGCGTCACCGATATCGTAGTAGCTGCAGAGCCCCTTATACGGGCAGAAGGTCTGGTGTTCCGCGGGGGTAAGGGCGGACTCATCGATGTCACTGCGTAAAACGTACCAGCGCGGTGCGAAGCCGGACTCATAAAGGACCAACGGCCGCGTGGTGTCGGTGATTATGCGGTCACGATGGCGGACTATGAGTTTACGAGAGGTCTGGCGAATGTCAATGCGGTGGTAACTGTCAGCGGCATGGCCCACTATCCGTTCGTCTTCTTCGTAGAAAGCGTCCATGGCCCGCCAGGCGAAGGCGACGCGTGCCTGCAGTTCGCTCGCGTGGGCGGGCAGGTCAGTATGCTGCCATGCCGCTCGTGGCGCGGCGTGCTCGCCGGCCCGAACGCTGTACCACGACGTGAGCCCGAGATCGGGGTGCTGAGTGGTGTGGCCGGTGCGTTCCAGAGTATGTGGAGAGATGTCGGTCTCCGGAAAGTAGGCAACCGGATAGCGGCCCGGTTCGAAAAGGAGGATGACGTGCTCGCTATCAGCGATCCACGTTCCGCCGAAGCGCACGCGCATGCGCCGACGCAACGGCTCGGCGTACAACAGTCGCTTGGGAATCGGCTCCGGCACAAGAAACCGACCGATTGCTCCCGATGAGAGCGGACCTTGTTGCCACGACAATCCCATTGCTGCTCTCTGACCAGCGGTGATCCCACGCTACAAACTGATCGGATCCCTCGCAAACCTAAATGCTACACCCCGGATAAAAACGCCGTCAATCCGAATCGTCCCGGCAGGTAGCGTCTTCCGAACCTAGCAAATCGGTCGCCAATTGGAGGTCACGGACGGGGTGTCCGAAGACTGTGTCTCGTTGCTGACCAACGCAAGTCGTGACGCCAGTGCCGTCACCTTATGCCACATGTTTATCTCGACGGAAGCTGCGCAAAAGAAAATCTTGTGCGGTCGCGAGCACTATAGCTCGCGCCGCTGGGTCTGGCAGTATGCGGGCGATTGAAATCGCCCCGATCATGGTTGAAAAGATCACGACGAAATTACGCTCTTTGTCGGCAACCCGTCGTCCCGGCATAAAGGGAAGCATACGATCCTTGTATTTCGTTAGCTCTCCCAGGATCTGGACCTTCATCGTCTCATCGACTCTCGCCAACTCGGGCGCAAGAGCCGCCAACGGGCACCCGCACTCAACAACGGCAAGCCGGCTGGCCGGTCTCCAAAACGAACCAGGGGCAACGCAATCGCCCGGACTACTATCGCTACAGATTTTACTTGACACCCAGCCGTAAGTGATAAAAACTGGTTCCGTGGGCTTCACTTGAACATCAAGTGGAGAAATGGGAACACCTTCAACCTATGTGGCGAAGATATTTAGCGAGACTGTACTGCTTGTTTCATCATGAACGCGCCGAACGAGAGCTGGCGCGGGAAGTGGCATCGCACCTATCTCTGCTGGAGGAAGATTTTCAACGGGGTGGCTTGACAGCGGAAGACGCGCGATTGGCTGCCCGGCGGGCCTATGGCGGCATCGAACAGGCGAAGGAGCTTCATCGGGACGAGCGCTCGTTCGTGTGGTTCGAACAAATGCTGCAAGATCTCCGCTATGCATGCCGGGGCCTGGCAAGGAACCCCGGCTTTACCCTGGTCACGGGGTTGACGCTCACGCTGGGAATCGGCGTGAACGCGACGCTATTTTCGGCCTACAATGCGGTGGCGTTAAAGCCTCTTCCCGTGGCCGACCCCAACGAAGTGGTGCGGATGGAGCGATGGTTCGAGAGCGGCGGCAAAGGCGAGACGCAATATGCTTTTTCCTATCCCGAATATGCGTACTGCCGCGATCACAACAATGTCTTTTCAAGCCTGACGGCCGCCAGTTGGCCACGTCCGGTTTTGGTGGAAGACGCTAATGGCGCTGACCGTCTGCAGCCCGAAAGGGCCGCGGCTCAACTTGTTTCAGCGAATTATTTTGCGGATCTTGGGATCAGCGCCCAGCTTGGACGCACCTTTCTTCCCGAGGAGGACCGGGTTCCTGGCGCGGACGCGGTAGCCGTCATCAGCTACCCGTTCTGGCAGCGCCGGTTTCATGCGGACACGCAGATTCCCGGGCGATCCGTAACGATCAACGGCATCGCATTCACGATCATCGGAATTGCCCCGAAAGAGTTTACCGGCACGTCGACGCTACCGCAGGTTCCGGACTTGTGGATGCCGCTCTCGATGCAGGCACGGCTTATGCCGGGCCACGATTGGCTGCATGAGCCGGACAATCCGCAATTTCAGATCTTCGCGCGCCTGAAAGCCTCCACCACGCTCAAACGGGCGCAGGCCGAGACCGCTTTACTGATTCACCAATACGCAGCCACATTCAAACCGCGCGACAGAACTATTACCACAACGCTGCAACACACGGCTTTCTTTGGCAACACGGACGATATCCGGTTCACGGCATTGGTCATCGCTTTGATGCTGATTGCCGGATCAGTGCTGCTTGTGGCATGCGCGAACATTGCGAATCTGCTGCTGGCGCGCGGCGCCGCGAGACATAGAGAGATTGGAGTCCGCTTGGCACTGGGGGCGAGCCGAGGGCGTCTCATCCGGCAACTACTGAGCGAAAGCATTTTGCTGGCGCTTTTTGGCGGAGTGGGCGGCCTGCTGGCTTCGATGTGGACCACCAAGTTGCTTTGGCTCTCAATCGAGCAAATTCTGGCTGGATTATTCGCCGATACTTTGGTTTTCAAACTCGATCTGAGCCCCGACATGCGGGTTCTGGGATATGCTCTGGGCCTGTCACTGCTAACGGGAGTTCTGTTCGGACTCTCGCCCGCTCTGCAATTCAGCAGGCCGGATCTCACGGCGGCTCTCAAAGACGAGGGCTCTTTCCTGGGCTGGAAGTGGGGACGCTCTCGCATCCGCGGTTTCCTGGTGGCTATGCAAGTGGCAGTGTCCATGGTTTTGCTTATCATCACCGGGTTGTTACTACGGGGCCTTCTGCGTGCTCAGGCTGCTGATCCTGGGTTTGAAACACGCAGCGTGATGACGCTGCGGGGGGAGCTTGGTAACGATCTTGCCACGAGCGGGACTCTGGAGCGGCGTCTGGTGGACCGGCTAGCCACCTTACCAGGAGTGAAAAGCGCCGCGCTCGGCACAGTACCGCTCCTGGGCACTTGGACGCCGCCGATTGTGATTGAGGGGCAGCGTTCTTCGCCCATCCAGTCGACCGGAAAAGCACTCGCCAGTTACGCTTCAGATACCTATTTCAATACGCTGAACATCCCGTTGCTGCGAGGACGTTATTTTACCCGGCGGGAAGCGGCCAATGGCGCGCGGGTTGCCGTGATTAGCGAAGCCACGGCGCGCCGCTTCTGGACCGGAGAAGACCCAATCGGGAAACGATTCAAGCTTGATCTGGATTTCCGCGGCAAGTTTACCGAGTTTGCAGTAGTTGGGATAGCCAAGGACGTCCGGTTTGCCAATCTCACGCGGATCGATCTATCACACGTTTATGTGCCCACCGGGGTGAATGACTTTTATGGCATCTTGCTGCGCACGGAAGGCGATCCTCAGGCCGCGGCCAAGTCTGTTCGAATTGCGCTAGAACGCCTGGATAAGAATCTGGCGCCGAGCTTAGTGTTGATGAACCTGGAAAAAGGGCCGCTGCACATCCAGAAATCTTTGGCCCAAATTTATGCGATGTACGCAGGCGCCCTGGCTTTCCTGGCGCTGCTACTGGCGGGCGCTGGGATCTATGGCGTGACGGCCTACCTGGTGAGTCAACGCACGGCCGAAATTGGCATTCGCATGGCGCTGGGCGCAACGGCCGTGGGCGTATTGAAAGAAATTGTCCTCGAAGGCCTACGGCCAGCGTTCGCAGGAATCCTGCTTGGGATGACGGTCGCCGCCGCGCTTTCCTGGACTCTACACACTACACTCGCGTTCCCTGGATCCGCCGACGTTTTCTACGGCATCCCGTTCTACGATCCGTCAACCTTTTTGGGCGTAGCGGTTTTTTTTATTACCGTCGCAGGAATCGCAATGTTGGCGCCGGGACGCCGGGCGGTTCGAGTTGATCCGATGATGGCGCTGCGGCATGAATGAGCGGCGGGGATAAGGCATGTGCTAACTAGTTGCGCTCGTGTGCGGCCTTCCTGTCAGGCAATATCGTGGGGTCTTTAGCGATCATCGTCTTCTCTCCAAAGAGCATAATGGTTTGCCTCCGATCCTCAAATCAGAGGCATAGCACGTTGCGGCACCTCCGCTGCTAGTTAGAAACCATTCAACCAGTCGTTCCAGAGTCGCTTTGCCGTTCGCCATGCTCACTTCTGATTCCTGGCGATCTCGATTCCACGCGTTGTCAACAATCACGCTGCGAAGATCTCGAACACCTACAAGTTGCAACCAAAAGTCTAAATAGGTTGCTTGGTGATCGAATCGCGAGGGCGGTATAGGAGTACCCTCCAGGAAACGCGAACCGCGTGTATAGACGACGATTCCCTTTTCCACGTTCAAAAGCGGGCCGTACTGTTTGCCGTCGTAGGAAAACAGATAGTTTCGCTGCGCCACGAGATCAATCAATTGTTTGAGCTTGTAAGGCAGGCCAAAGTTCCACATTGGAGTTCCTAAGACGATTCGGTCGGCATTCTGAAACCGTTGGATCAATGATTGAATACGCTCCCATACGTTGGACTCTGCCTCAGTCATCGTTTCCTGCTTTACTGCCTTGTACTTCGCTCCGATTGCCTCGTAGTCGAACTCCGGTAGCCGTTCATGCCAGACGTTCAACGTATCCACAACTATCGAGCTGTCGTCGGATTTGCACGCCTCGATGAATGATTTGGTGAGGGTAATCGAGTCGGAAGATTCGCCTCTTGGTGACGACTGAATGTCGAGGAGTTTCATTTGGCCCCTCCGGGTGTGGGGACTCCCTGCGGAGTCTGAGCTACACGTGCTGCACTCTCAATTACATCTGCAACTTCCTTGGGGTGCGACACATAGACGCAATGACTCGCACCGGCGACTTCGGTCGTGTGGCTGTTGGCTCGCGCGGCATAAAACCGTTCGAGGTCGGGATTGATCGTTCTATCCGCCCCGGCGACGACCATCCAACTCGGTTTTTCTCTCCATGCAGGCGTGGTGATGACCGCTTTGAAATTCACAGCGGCATTGAATACCTGGGATCGGGCCATAAAGGCGGACAACTCAAACGGCAGATCGGCTGCGAAGTACTCGTGGAACTGCGCGGGGTCGAGATAAGTAAAACCGTCTGCAGTCTTCTTTATCGCAGTAGACTTGCTGAGGTCACTTGGAAAGCGCTTCCCGTTGTCAGCCTCATTCTCTCCAGCATCTGGCATGTGGGCCGCGATGTAAACCAATCCCGCGACGGAGGGATCCGTCCCCGCTTCAGTAATTACCGCTCCTCCATAGCTATGAGCGACAAGGATGCTCGGTCCGTCTTGCAGTGCGAGGATACGCTTCACGGCGGTCACATCATCCTGGAAGGACGTCTCCGGCTCTTGGACGATGGTGACGTTGAAGCCATCCTTGACAAGGTTGTCGTAAACGCCCCTCCAGCCCGAACCGTCAGCCCAGGCACCGTGGACGAGGACGATATTCTTCACTTCGGGCTTCTGAGCGCGCAAGTTTTGTGTGTTCGACAGGACGGCAGCACACAAGATTGTGGTAAATACAGCGAATCGATTGAACATACCTATCTCCAGTTTCTTTTTGTTGAGTTCTGCAACGCGTTTCAAAGACCAAGAAACGTCACTGCCGGCGAGGCTCTCATCCAGCGGATGTGTTTTTGTCCTCACGCTACGTTGGATTCTTCACTGGTGATGCGCGATTGTTATATGTTCTTATGATCGTGATATGGATCGCTAATCAAGGGTCCCACGCAGTTCGCCGAACGGGATTGGCACGAATAAAATCTTCCGATTGGCAAAGCCTCGTTGCGGAACGCTCGTCGATGCCCCGGCAATTCCGCGCATGACTGATTTAGCGAAGTCCGAGTGAATTTCACAAAAGTGGCGACTACCGCCGCTGCGTTCTGCGGTGTCCGGCTTTGCCTCAGCGCGCCAGCTTCAGCAAGCGTTGGAACACTCCCGGAGTAACAGGCCATGCCTGCATCCGATCGAGGTTGTCACGCGCTAGATCGGTGAGAACATGCCCGGGAGGCGCCTCGAGAAAAAGCTCGCATCCCAGTTCCTGGGCAACGCTGGTTGCTTCGTGCCAGCGGACTCCGTGCGCGATGTTGTCCGCCAAGTCTTTTGCGACACCAGCGGCTGTCCGCACGGCGCGCCCTCCTACATTGCTGATGTAGACGCATTTCGGGTCTCGTACGTTCATGGATTGCAGTTGTGCGCGTAGCGAGTCGGCGACGGGCTGGAGAAGCAAGCAATGGGACGGCGTTGCGACCGGCAGAAGTTCCGCTTTCCGGGCGCCCCATTCAAGTGCCTGACGGAGAACCTCACGCATGCCTTGGATTTGGCCCGCGATGACGATTTGTCTTGGAGCGTTGATGTTGGCGACAAACACTGGACGCTCTTTGCTGTTGACGCTCGCGACGAGCTTGGCTGTTTGCGGCTCGTTCAAGCCGACGATCGCCGCGAGTCCGTATCCAGCCGGATACAGCTTTTCCATCTGCTCGGCGCGAGAACGGACCAACTGTACGGCATCGCGAAGTGAAATAGCTTCAGCGGCCACAGCGGCGGAAAAAGCGCCGACGGAAAGGCCGGCTACTGCAACCGGCTCCAGCCCGTTCTCCATCAGCGCCCGTGCCGTTCCGGCCCCTGCAGCGAGCAACGCGAGTTGAACTGTTACCGGCGACCGCAGGGCTTCCTCAGAATCAAGTGCGCGCACGTCCTGCCCTAAGATGTCACTCATCTCTCGCAGTGATTCCTCGACGGCCCGATGCCGGACGAGATCGTGTAGCATGCCTGGTTTCTGCGAGCCTTGTCCCGGAAACAACAATGCCGTGTTCATGCCGACGCTGTTCTCTCCGCCGGACGCCAGGGGTCGTCCGTCAGGATCGGTCCAGTCGGCATGCGCAAAAGGACTCTGTCCTGGCCGTCACGCACATATTCCTCCAACGAGAAGCCACCGGCAGGAGTTTCGAGTCGTACATCGATTCGGGCCGGAGCAACATTTAGAACGTTCCAGAAACAACGGACTTCATCGCGCAGCACTGGGTGCGGGGTATATATCACGAGGTCAAGATCACTCTCCAGGCGTGTCGCAGACAGGCCGGTAGCTAGCTCGTACCCGACGCTTCCCACGGGTCCCCACTCCAGCGTCAACGGGCGAAGCCTCTCTTCGGCGTAACGGAGCGCCTCAATTGACGGAAGGGATCGTCTTGCGATATCGGCGTTCCGGGAACGCAGCACACCGGGACCGATTATCTGCTGCACATCCGCATTCGTGACAAATCCGGCCCATCGCTGATCTCGACTCGGACCACGCACGCCTACAGCGATCATTCCCGGCGGCGCGGCTTCTCGCCTCGTAACGACGAATCGGCTATGTATCAAAGCTGAGCGCACCCACTCGGGATTCGTCGACTCAGCCTCCACACTACGGCCAGGCTTTAAGACGAGGAGATCGTGTACGCGGGGTGTGTAGTCTGGTCTCGAGAACATGTGTCAGGAAAGGCGCGCGCTGACAACGAGCCACATCGAAAGCGTAATCCATCCAAGCGCGTAGGATGCAATCAGGCTGGAGCTTGCCACTTCGGGCGTGGCTTTGAAGCTTGAGCCGAACACCAGGCCGAAGAATCCACCCGGAATGGCGGTGATCACCATGACGTCACGGATCTGATGCCGGCTCATGTGGAGGAGCACAGTCACGCCGAGCGCCAGAACCGGTTGCAGCAGGAGCTTGGCGAGCGAGGCAACGAGGACGCTCCCTTCGAGTCGAAAGCGCTGGGCGGACACTACTACGCCAGTCAGAATGAGTGCGGATCCGGCGGCAGGATTCGCGAGCATCAGTAGTGTTCCCCTCAGGTAACTCGGAAAGTTCAGGTTCAGCGCCACGCACGCGAGGGCTAGCAGGGGAGCCCAAACAACCGGGCGAACTGCCGCACGGGGCAGAGTTCGCAAAAGAGTGCGGAAGGAGATCGCTCCGCCATTCGAATTGCGCTGGGCTTCAAGAAGCGCTAGTGTGACTGGAGAAACAGTAATCGAACCAATGGCGAGTGATAGCGCTGCGGGTACAGCTGCATGAGAGCCGAAAATCATTCCGGCCTGCACCGCAGTATCCGAGAGCAGCGGGAGAGCAACCGCGGCGTTTGGAAACCCGATCGTCAACGCCAGAACTGAGCTGTCAGCAATCGACATATGGAGTCTCTGCCGCGCCCAGAAGTAACATGCGGCGTAAAGTCCAATGAACACCAAGGCAAGCGCGATTGCCGTCCTTACCTGGTTCCCGAGCAGCGCCCAAGGCGTTTCAATGATGATCGAAACCAGCGCGCAAGGAACCGCGATATTCATCGCCAACGCGACCAAACTGCGGAAGTCTTTGTTATCGATCAAGCCGCGGCGGCCTGCGACGTAACCCAACAGCAGTCCCGAGAAGATGGGCACAAGAGCATTAAGGAGGAGCGTGAGCATGATGACGCCTCAGCGCTACTGCCATTGCGCTTCCATGAGCGTACGAACGGCGATGCCCGCTTTCCGCGCTGCTTTCGCCTCGGTCGATGCAAACCGGCTGCTCAGATCGGTGCTGCCGGCGCGTACATCATCGATTGCCTCGGCTAACGCTTGTTTCACCTGCTCGATTTCGGAGGGCGTGGGGTGAAGCGGGTCCTCCGCGTGCAGGAGTTTATAAAGCAAGCCCAATTTAGCGAAGTCACGGACGTCATAAGACATCGGGATGATTTCGTGCCCAAGCCGTTCCAGATCCGCAACCGACCGGCGTGTAATTCTCGCTGCGGCTTCTTTATGCATCGCGTGGATCGTCACTCCCGCGTCATCGAGAGCAAGGATGCGGTTTGCCTGATAGCCGTGAGTGAGAAATCCGCCCGAAAATGCGTGTCCAGTGACAAATGCAATGACCGGGTGACCCGCCATGCGGGCCGAAGCGTACGCGTCGGCAGCAGCCGCAGCCGCCAGGAAGATTCCCGCTGTTTCTTCCCTGCGTCCGTAGGCCTGGCTCTTCACGTCGACAACTGCAATGATCGGACGCTTCTGAGATTTCGATTTCTCGCGGTCTTCCTTTATCGCCCGGCGCACGTGCGCAGCGAGCGCGTAGGCTTCTTCCAACCCAACCTGCCCGTCGCGAACGCAGGGAAATCGGCTCTCCGGATTTGGAGTCACGCAAAGAAACAATCCGGTGTCCTGCCCGGTCCGAGCCTCTGCCGAAAGAACCGACTTCGGGTCTCCCGGGGCTGCCTCTCTTCTTCCAGTCAAAGCCGCAAACCATGTTTGTCCACGTAATCCGATGTGCTCGCTCATCGCGTTTCTCCGTTTGATTTCTCACTGGCCCACTGCTGTCTGAGTTGCAATGGATCGATTTGAGCCGACGCATCGAGCGCTGCAATCCGATCGCGGTACAGCGCGACTTGTTTGCTTCGGTGCTCCTCGGGCAGACCTTTTGCGACATACCCGCGCACGCCTGCCGCAATCTCGTCTGTTCTGTCCTCGACAAGAGCATCAGCCAGTCCCATACAGACGCGCTGCTCGCCGCCGTGTATGGCCCAGATCAGCGCGCGATCAGAGGAGTCGAATTCCTCGATGCCCGACTCCTGTTCAATCACCTCAGGGCCGTTCAGCCCGAGGCGCGCTTCACGGGTCATAACGATGTAACTGGAGACGCCGGCTGCGAGCGACATGCCGCCGAAGCAGCCCACCGTTCCTGCAATCACCGTAATGACGGGCGCATATTGACGCAGGTGCAGCACAGAAGAGATCACCTCCGCCACTGCGGCCAATCCGAGGTTGGCTTCCTGCAGCCGGACGCCTCCCGTTTCGAGCAGCAGAACGGCTGCCGTTAACTTCCCTGCCGCGGAGTCGCGCGCGGCCAGGTCCAATGCTGCGCTCATCTTCGCTCCGGAGACTTCGCCGATGCTGCCGCCTTGGAATGCGCTTTCGAGTGAAATGGCGACCGCCGGTTTCCGCCCGATTTCGCCCTTGATGACAATGCAGCCATCATCGGCTTGTGGGGCGACGCCTTGCATAGGAAGCCAGGGCGAATGCACACGATCGAACGGCCCAACCAATTCTCGCCACGAACCCTTATCGAAGAGCGCCTGCGCCCGCTCGCGCCCGTTTAATTCGATGAAGCTGCCGCGATTGACAAAAGCAGGAATAACGTTAGTCTCGATCATTGTCCGAGCGCCTCCACAGCTTGCTCCAGGCGCAGCAAGACGCTTCCCGGCGTTGCGCCTGCGTCGTTGACCTGGATGCGAACAGAGCCGTCGAACTTTGAGAAGAATCGATCCAAGACGGCCTTCCAGGCGTCCCGGAATCCGTTCACGCTGGTCGTAATCGAAACCTGTGCGCCTGCTGTTTCAGACGGCTCGAAGAGCACTTCCATGTCGCCGGAGCCAACGACTCCAACGTGCGCCCTGTTGGTAATGCGTCGTTGAGCGTTCGGATATTCGAACTCAATGTGTTCCATTTGTTCCCCTGTTCAGGCTGTTGTCTTCCCGCACTGTTCCTTTACTGGCGTCGAGCGCATCCAGAAAGAGCGTGGCGGCGAGAAGATCCGCGCTTCCTCCAGGCGAGAGGCGCTGTTCGAACAATGCGCGATCGAGCTGATTCAATGCCGCATTCCCCGGCGAGGTTCCCGGTCCTCCCGCTTCGAGTACGGCACGAGCCCCCCGTTGCAGCAACTCCAACCCTTCCGAACCCCCGCGGTAAAGAACGCAGGTGTCCTTCAGGGAAGCCATGATGTGCAGCAGAGCCGTGAGCCGGCTCGTTTCTTCGCACAGACCTCGATTTCGAGCCGAAGTCAGAGCGGGCAATCCAATATCAATCACGTGAGGAAAACACGCGCAAGCCTCGCCGCGAGCGCCAACTGCTCCGTAACGAACTCGCACCAGGTCTCCATGCGAGACAAGTTGCAAACGCGCCCGGCCTGGAATCCGGGCAATGCTGCCCGCGACCTGCGCAACGCGCGCTGGCGCCGTGTCTTGATTACTGCTCGCGCCCGCAATCAACAGCCCCAGAATCCAGATCGCACCTTTGTGGGAATTCGTTCCACCCGTGGCGTTGAACATGGCGCTCTCGGCTTCTCTGCCAATTGCTGCCAGCGCCGCGCGGAGTGCTCCATCGACTCGTGCCGACGCAGAGGCTGCGGCCATGTGGAGGAAGAACGGCTCAATTGCGGCAGCTGAGCGAATCATGATCTCCAGCGACAAATCCGTGTGTGATCCTGATCCGCGCCGGTCGACGAGTCCAGGCTTCGGCGTCAGCTGCGCTTCGGCAACGAGCGCCTGCCTGGCCAGTGAGGCGAGATATCGATGCTCGAGCCCGGCTGATTCGGCAATTTGCGTCGTTAGAATGGCTTGCTGCATTACCAGCTCCTGAACTTCGCAGGCGGTTGATACAGGCCGCTAGACCAGGCGACCATGTCCTCCATGCTGCGGGCCGCAAGCAAGGAACGATTTGCCTGAAGCCGGTGTACTCCAATATCTTCGGGATACGCCACGACGCCTCTGCGGCGCAGGTCTGCCGTTTCGGCAGGCTTGGCCTTGAGACCGACCGGACTGACGCCCGCGACTGCTGCCAGAGCGCGCCGCCGCTCTTCAAGACCTTCGGTTTTGTACAGGTAGGCGATCCCTTCTTCCGTGACGACATGGCTCACATCATCTCCGTAGATCATGACTGGCGCGATCGGCATGCCGGCTTTCTTTCCCACCTCGACCGCATCAAGTGTTTCGACAAAAGCGGGAACGCCGCCTTTGGCGAACGTCTCAATTGTCTGTACGACAAGCTTGCGTCCGCGCTCAAGCGGATTGTCGCTGGTTTTAAGATCGAGCCACGCAGGCGTCGAATGCCGTCGCCCGTGCGGATCATGTCCCATATTGGGCGCCCCGCCGAATCCGGCCAAGCGGCCAGTGGTAACGGTCGAGGAATTGCCGTCACCATCCATCTGCAGCGTGGCGCCGATGAACGCATCCACGGCGTACTGACCAGCCAGTTGGCAGAGAACGCGATTGGAGCGCAAGCTCCCGTCTCGTCCCGTAAAGAAAATATCGGGCCGCGCGCGGATGTATGCGTCCATGCCTACTTCGCTGCCGAATGAATGAATGCTCTTGACCCAACCGCTCTCAATGGCCGGAATGAGCGTGGGATGCGGGTTGAGGGCCCAGTGTTCACAGATTTTGCCGCGAAGACCGAGCGATTCGCCGTACGTCGGCAGCAGCAATTCGATGGCGGCGGTATCGAAACCGATGCCGTGGTTTAACGACCGAACACCATGTCGCTCGTACACGCCGTGAATGATCATCATTCCGGTAAGAATCTGCAGGTCGGTGATGTGGCGCGGATCACGCGTAAACAAAGGCTCTACAGCAAAAGGCTTATCCGCCTCGATCACAACATCAATCCAGGATTCCGGAATATCGATGCGCGGCAGCTTGTCGACGATCTCGTCCACCTGCACGATCACGATTCCGTCGTGAAACGCTGCTGCTTCGACAATGACTGGCGTATCTTCCGTATTCGGACCCGTATACAAATTTCCCTGCTGGTCGGCCTGTTCGGCGCACACCAGGACCACATTCGGAACAAGGTCCACCAGCAGCCGGGCGTACAGTTCAACGTACGTGTGAACGGCGCCGATCTCTAGTACCCCGTCTTCAAGCAGTTGCGCCACTCGCAAGCTCTGCGGTCCCGCGAAGGCGAAGTCCACCTTCCTGGCGATGCCTAATTCGAATAAAGTCAGGTGCTCGGGACGGCTGATGCTCGAGATGATGAGATGCAGATCGTGTACTTTCTCGGGATCCACTTTCACAAGCGAACGGGAAAGAAAGTCAGCCTGCTTCTGGTTGTCGCCTTCCATCACGACCCGGTCTCCGGGCTTGATGAGCAATTCGAGCGCCTCCATTGTTCTTTCTCTGGGAAGCACCGGGCCAGACATCCACTGCTCTACTGATTGCAGTCGCCGCCGCTTCTCATCGCGCCTCTTTGTCCATTGAACCTGTTGTTCCACACTACTCTAGATTCCGAATACCTGATTGAAGATGATCGTATTTCTGCATGCTTGTGATAAGATTTGCAAATCAACAGGTCTTAATGGAAATCCGGCAAATCCGCTCGTTTCTGTCTATTGCGGAGACGCTTCACTTCGGCCGGAGCGCGCGCTTGTTACATTTGAGCCAACCCGCGCTGAGCCTACAAATCAAGTCTCTCGAGGATGAACTGGGCCTCGAACTCTTGAAACGAAATCGCCAAGGGACAATTTTGACGGAAGCCGGGCGCGTATTTCGCGACAGCGCAGCGATTGCGCTCGAACAACTGGAAGCAGCGACGCGTAAGGCGCAGTGGGCTGCGTCAGGCAAGCTAGGCCGGATCCGGATTGGCTTTATCTCGACCGCCGGACATGAGATCGTTCCGAACCTGATGCGGCGCTTCCACAAGCTCTATCCGGAAGTTGAATTTTCGTTGCGCAACGTACTGACCAGCGAGCAGGTGGAAAAGATTCAAAATGGGGCGCTGGACGTGGGTTTCCTGCGCCTGCCCCTCGGACAGATTCATGGTGTTGAGATCACTACGGTCCATAGCGAGCCGCTCGTTGCGGTGGTGCCTTTGAATCACGACCTGGCGCGAGCGAAGGAAGTTCGCTTGCAGGATCTTCGTGGCGAAAAGTTCGTGATGTATGAACGATCCTACGCTCCGGGTTTTCATGACTTTTTGATTGGCATTCTCAGTCGGGCGGGCGTCGTGCCCGACGTCTCTCAGACCGCAGGAGAAATGTCCACGCTAATTTCTCTTGTGGATTCAGGCATGGGAGTAGCCCTCTTGCCCGAATCCGCCGCGAGGCTGCGGGACGCCAAAGTGGTCGCTTGCACAATCAGGGACCGATTGCCGCCTTCGCAAATCGGAATGATTGTTTCGAAGACAAATGATGCGCCCGTTGTGGAGAAGTTCTGCGAACTGGCGCGCAATGTGTTTCAGCCAGATTAAGGCGTGGACGCACCTGGAACTCGAGACGGTATTCTTGATGAACGACTGGGGACGACGGTTTTGCGTTTTAGGCGTCAACGTTTCCGATAAGGCCTGGGTTTTTGAGTCGCGCCAGTCCTTCCAGACTTTCTGCTCCGCCATGCTGACTGTATGGACGAGCCATCTTCCCGAGCGCGAGACACTCGCCTTCATCACCGATGTGCTGGACCGTTACCGGTTAATCGTGGCGAACCAGGCGAGCGAGGAAAATACTTTCAAGTTTTATCAGATGGATGCTACGCTCGCGAAGCCTTAACGTCCAGAGCATAACGAATGGCGGTGGTTCATTCGGCGTCATACAATGCAGGTTTAAGGACCAGTCACATGCTACTGCAGTTCCCCGCCAGCGCGAACCCGGAGGTAGACCTCAAAATTACCTATGACGCCGTGATTGTCGGTTCGGGAGCGGCCGGGGGCATGGCCGCCCATGTACTTACCTCGCATGGGTTGAAGGTGCTGCTGCTGGAGGCGGGCAAGGCGCTAGACACGAGCAAGCTGCTGCATTCCATGCAGTGGCCGTACGATCATCCTCGCCGGGGCGTGATGCCGCCGGATCATCATGCGCTCAGCATGAATGAATACACCGTGCGGCAATCGCCCTACGCGCAAAATTCGCCGTTTCCTTCCGTGCAGTCTTACGTGCAGGGCTGGAACGGCAGCGATTACAGTAAGACGCTGGTGGTGAATGAGAAAGAACATCCTTACACCGGCACGCAATATGCCTGGGTGCGCTCGCGCGTGCTGGGCGGTAAAACCAATATCTGGGGACGCCTTGCGCTGCGCCTGTCCGACTACGACTTCAAAGCCAAAGACCGGGATGGCTATGGCGAGAACTGGCCGATTTCCTATTCCGACATTGAACCGTACTATGACAAGGTCGATTTATATTTGGGGATATCCGGCCATAAAGAGAACCTGCCCTATTTGCCGGATAGCCTGTTCCAGCGCCCTGTCAAACTGAACGCTTCTGAAATCCATTTGCGCGAAACGCTGAAGGGCATGGGGCGCGTGCTGACGCCTTATCGCGCCGGAGTGACGACAGACGGGCTGAAGCACAATAAATACCGCAGCCGGTGTTATGGGCGCGGCGCGTGCAGCCGGCATGCGGGCGGATGCGATATTCACGCGGCTTTCGATTCCCCCACAGGACTTATCCGCCCCGCCATGGACACCGGCAATTTGAGCATGCGGCCGAATTCTACCGTCTACGAAATCACCGTGGATAAGATCAGCGGGAAGGCCACCGGCGTTTCGTTCCTCGATAGCGAGACGCACAAAAGTTATCAGGTAAAAGCGAAATCCGTGATTGTCGGGGCATCGACGCTTGAATCGGCGCGCTTGCTGTTGCTGTCTAAATCAAGCCTCTATCCTAATGGAATCGGCAACTCCAGCGGGCATGTAGGCCATCATTTCTGCGAGCACATGATGGGGCCGTCGGTTGCCGGAATCATGAAAGATCTGATCGGCAAGCCGCGCACGCTGGACGACGGACGGCCGGGTGGTTTCTACTTGGCGCGCTTCCGTAATTTGAACGGCAAGAAATCGGATTTTCTGCGCGGCTACGGCTATGAAGGCAGCAGCGGCGTCAAGATGATTGCTAGTTCCCTGACTCCCGGTTTCGGCGAAGAATACAAAAAACACATTCGCGATTATTCCGGCGCCACGATTGAAATGGGCGCGTTCGGCGAAGTGCTGCCGCGCTATGAAAACTTCGTGGACATTGATAAAAACGTCAAGGACGCGTGGGGCATTCCGGTGCTGCGTTTTCATTATCGCTTTGGTGAAAATGAGCGCAAGATGGCTAAGGACATGGCCGTCTCAGCGCGTGAAATGTTTGAAGCGGCGAAGTTTGAAATCGTGGGCTCCACGGCGGAGATGCGGCCGGAAGGCTGGTCCATTCATGAGCTCGGCACCGCTCGCATGGGCAACAATCCGAAAACATCGGTAGTGAACCAGTTCCAGCAATCGCATGATGTGAGCAATCTTTTGGTGGTGGACGGCAGCACGCATGTAAACGCCTCTTGCCAGAATCCAACTTGGACCATCATGGCGCTCTGCTGGCGCTCCTGCGATCACCTGGCGGATCAACTCAAGAAAGGAGAAGTCTAAAAAATGGACGTTCCTTTTCTCCGACGCGATTTGCTAAAGCTATTCGGGGCCGCCGCGGTAACCGGCCCGCTACAACTTCCCGCTGCTGAACCTGGTGCGCCGCTCTTCTTTACAAAAGGCGAGTTTGCATTGCTCGACACGTTGACGGAATTGATTATCCCCACGGATTCGCACTCTCCCGGAGCGCGCGCGGCGGGCGCGGCTATCTTCATAGACAAGAGCGTGGCCGAAGCCTTCCTGCCCGAGGAAAAACAATCCTGGCGCAGTGGGCTGGCCCTAATCAACGAACTATCGCAAGCCGCCTCCGGGAAACCGTTTCTAAAGGCAACGCAACAGGAGCAGGCCGCGGTGCTGACCAAATTATCCGCACACGAACTGGAACCGCAGAGCGCCGCTGAGAAGTTTTTCACGCAGCTCAAGGCAAGCACCACTTTCGCGTACTATTCGTCTTCAATCGGGATTCATCGGGAGATGGAATACAAGGGCAATACGATCCAGCAGCAATTCTCCGGCTACGAAGCCACCTAAAGCCGCTGGTATAATCCAAACTCTTGCCGGGATCACCAAGACCATCGCCATTTTCGGCGCTGCTAGCCGCCAGGGACCAATCCGACTTAGTGGCGCGCATCAAGCGGCGCGATCCGCAAGCCATGGGCACGCTCTATGACCGGTACGGCAAGATTGCCTATGCGCTGATTTTGCGGATCGTTGTTGAGCCGTCCGCGGCGGAAGACGTGCTGGCCGAAACCTTCGTTAAGGTTTGGAACCAGATTGGTAGCTTCAAAGAGAGCCATGGCCAAGAACTTGGTTTCTGGATTCTTTCTCTCGCCAGAAATCAAAGTATTGAGCATTTGCGCGCGACGGCCAGCGACTCTCCGAATTCGAGCGCTCTTGAAAATCCATTGCTGTTTCGCGGCATGCCGCAAGCCGCGGGTCGCGGGCGCAATCGAGAACAATTGCAAGCCCTGGGGAGCGCGCTTGCCGGGTTAGAAACCGGTGAGCGGCAAATTCTGGAACTCGCCTATTTCGGCGGCCTTTCCGCTCATGAAATTGCACAAAGGCTTTCGCAGCCGCTGCCCCGGGTGAAAAAAACGATTTCAGCCGCGCTGGAAAAAATCTCCAGTGCGATCACAAAAAACTGAAGAATTATATTTCGCCCGGAATCAGCTACTTGCTCCGGCATTCGCCCTTGCCTGCACGCTCGCGTGCTCATGCTTAGACGAAACAGGAGAGCCATTGAAAGTGACAAACGTTGCGTTTGCATATAAGAATTTCACAACCGGCTGGCACGCCAGCCACACGGGATTGGGCGTTACCGCGCTGAACACCGCGAAAGTGCTGCGCCGGGAAGGCATCAAGGCGAATGTCTGGGCTATTTCCAGCGCCGCCGGCTTGCGTGAAAAACTAATCGACAATCCGGCAAAACACGTGGTGATTGCGGCTCCGTGGATGCCCTCGGCGGATTTATCCGAGCTGGCCGCGGAGTTCGAAGACACACATTTCGCCGTGAACTGCCACTCAAACGTCGGGTTCTTGCAGGCGGATAGCCATGGAGTCCAGTTGATGCGGGAAATCATGGAACTTGAGACCGGCACGCACAATATTCATCTTGCCGGGAACAGTGAACGCTTCTGCAATTGGGTTCGTTCGGCGTTCCGCGCTCCGTGTGTCTACCTACCCAATCTGTATTATCTGGATGGACCGCCGCGTTGGCCATACAGGCCCTTTTCCGGCGGCACGTTGCGGGTGGGCATCTTCGGCGCCACCAGGCCGCTGAAGAATTTGATGAGCGCGGCAGCGGCTGCGCTTGAACTGGCCCGCAGTATTCATGCGCCGCTGGAGCTATGGCTTTCAGAGGGATACGCCGAGGCGGGCGGTGAATCCGTTCTCGCGGCGGTGAAAGAGATGGTGCACGGTCTTCCGAACGTTCACCTGGTACTGAATGGCTGGCAAAGCTGGCCCGTGTTTCGCAAGACGGTCGCGCACATGCATCTGCTGTTGCAGCCGAGCTACACCGAATCCTTCAACATGGTCACGGCCGACGGCGTGGCGGAAGGGGTTGCTTCGGTAGTCTCTGACGCGATCGACTGGGCTCCGCAAGATTGGAAAGCGCATGTGGACGATGCGCTGGATATTTCGCGCGTGGGCCGCCGGCTGCTGGTAGACCCGCGCGCCACTGAAGATGGATTCCGGGCGCTGGAAAACTACATAGCCACGGGCATACAAAGCTACAAGCGCTACCTGACTATTCGATAAGCATGCAATCGCCGTAGGAGAAAAAGCGGTAGCGCTGTGCCACCGCGTGACGGTAAGCGGCCAATATCAGGTCCCGTCCGGCCAGCGCGCTGACCAACATCAACAAGCTGGATTCCGGCAAATGAAAATTGGTCAACATGGCATCGGCGGCGCGAAAGTGAAATCCGGGCGAGATGAACAGGTTCGTTTCGCCCCGCATGGCCGCGAAGCCTCCGCGCAGCATGGCGGTCTCGACCGTGCGGACGCTGGTGGTCCCCACGCAGAAGCGCCGCTGGGCGTTGCGCAAAGTCTCCGCGTCGCGTTCGCCAATCTCGAAGTACTCCTCGTGCAAGCGGATGTCGGCGAGTTTTTCGGCACGCAGCGGCGCGAAAGTTCCTTGCCCGACATGTAAGGTGACATTGGCAATCGCGGCGCCGGCCGCCATGCACTCCGCCAGCATGTCTTGCGTGAAATGCAGACCCGCGGTGGGCGCGGCCACGGATCCGGAATGCGCGGAGAATACGGTTTGGTAACGTTCTTTGTCCCGCGGATTTGGCTTACGGTGGATATAGGGCGGCAGCGGCATCTCACCCAGTTGTTCTAATAATTCGCGAACCGGCGCGGCAGCCGAAAGGCGCAGAATTCTTTCACCGTACTCGCCCTGCTCCAACACCTCTCCCGTCAAGTCCGCACTGAAAACAATTCGATCTCCAGTCCGGACGCGCTTACCGGGTTTTACCAGGCACTTCCAGACCGTTTCCGCTTCGTCCTGTGCGCGCAGCAGAAACACTTCCACCTCGGCCCCAGCCGCGTGATTGCGGCGGCCGTGCAGCCGCGCCGGGAAAACGCGCGTGTTGTTTAAGACTAGGCAATCTCCCGGACGGATGTACCGGCTAAAATTGCGAAAGGAATCGTCGTGAAAGCTTTGCTTCTGGCGCGAGACCACTAGCATGCGTGAAGCGCCGCGCTCAGCCGGGGGTTCCTGGGCGATTAATTCTTCCGGCAACTCATAATAGAAATCAGAGACTTGCAAACCCTTATTTTAGGTATCGAGAGTTCCTGCGATGAGACTGCGGCTGCGGTTGTGGCGGAAGATGGGCAAATTCTTTCCAGTATCGTTGCCTCACAATTGGATACGCACGCGCAATATGGCGGCGTAGTTCCGGAGCTTGCCTCGCGCGAACATCTGCGCGCCATCGTGCCCGTGGTCCGTCAAGCGCTGGAAAAAGCAAGCGTGCCGTTGGCGGATTTGAGCGCCATCGCCGTCACATCCGGCCCTGGTTTAGTGGGCTCCTTGCTGGTAGGCGTTACTTATGCGAAGGCGCTTTGTTTTGCACGGCACATTCCGCTCATCGCGGTCAATCACGTGGAAGGGCACATTCATTCCGTGCTGCTGGAGCGGCCGGACATTCGATTCCCCGCCCTGGCGTTAGTAGTGAGCGGCGGCCACACGCATTTATTCGAAGTGCGCGAGCCGGGCGAATACCGTCTGCTGGGCAAGACTCGCGACGACGCGGCGGGTGAGGCGTACGACAAAGTGTCGAAGCTGCTCGGTTTCGGCTATCCGGGCGGCCCGGTTATCGACCAATTGGCTTCGTTCGGTAATCCGCGCGCGGTGAAGTTCACGCTGGCCAAAATGAAGGGCAACACGCTCGACTTTAGTTTCAGCGGGCTCAAGACTGCCGTGCTGCGTTGGACCGAGCAGCGCGACATTAAAGACGAAATTGAAGCGCGCCGCAAGCTGCGCAACCCATCGCTCGACGAATTACTGGCCGCCACGCCGCAGGCTACCCTCGATCTGCTCGCAAGTTTTCAATACACCGTGATTGAGGAATTGATGAAACGCGCGCATCTTTCGGCGGATCAGATCGGCGCCGAATCGGTCATCATTGCCGGGGGCGTGGCCTGCAATGAAGGCTTACGCCGCCAGGCGCTGCAATCCGGCGGTCTCAATTTCTTTTTCCCCACGCGCAGCCTGTCCACCGATAACGCAGCCATGATCGCCGCCGCAGCGTTTCCGAAATTTCAAAAGCGCGACTTCGCGGGATTCCATTTA
The DNA here is from genome assembly GCA_036488895.1 of Bryobacteraceae bacterium. GTDB lineage: Bacteria > Acidobacteriota > Terriglobia > Bryobacterales > Bryobacteraceae > Bog-105. The sequence goes on from DASXGT010000017.1 coordinate 26,562, forward strand.
AAAGCCCAGGCAAGCTTGGTGTTAGCTTGAGGGAATGGGTCCTCAAGCTCCTGGCGAGCAACCGAAGTTACCGATTCCCGGCGTTCAGAACATCATTGCAGTGGGCTCAGGCAAGGGCGGAGTGGGTAAAAGCACGATCGCGGTCAACCTGGCCATCACGCTCGCAAAATTGGGCTATGCCACCGGCTTAATGGATGCCGACGTCTACGGGCCAAATGTTCCGTTGATGATGGGCATTCAGCAGACACCCCATGCCGTCGGCCAGCGCATTCAACCGCTGGAAGCCTACGGTGTGCGCCTGATGTCGATGGCGTTCCTGAATCCCGGTGATAAACCGCTGGTATGGCGCGGTCCGATGCTCAACTCCGTTATTCAACAATTCCTGCGCAATGTGGATTGGGGCCAACTCGATTATTTGATTATCGATCTGCCGCCCGGTACCGGAGATGTGCAGCTTACACTGATTCAGACTACGCCCTTAACGGGCGCGGTGATTGTGACGACGCCTTCCGATGTGTCTCTGGAAGACGCGCGTAAAGCGGTGAACATGTTTGAGCAAGTGCGAGAACCGGTGTTGGGCATCGTCGAAAACATGAGCTATTTGGAGCACAACGGCGAGAAGCTGTATATTTTCGGCAAAGGCGGTGGCGCCAGAACGGCGGAAAAGATGCGCGTGCCGCTACTGGGCGAAATCCCATTAGACCCGAAGACGCGCGAAGGCGGCGACTCGGGCAAGCCGATTGCCGCGTTGACAGAACCTAATGCGCAGGCGGCGATCTTTGAGAAGCTCGCCCGCACGATTATTGAGCGCGCCGAAGAGAGCAAGCAACAAAAGCAGCGCCCGACGATTACGATTGCGGATTAAACCACTCCAACGTATATACGTTGCGCTACACTAATCAAGTGTGGCCGACGGAATTGAATTCGATTGGGATGGCAAAAACAAGAAGCATCTAGCAGGCCACAAAGTGACGCCCGCTGAATTTGAGCAGGTGCTGAACAACGATCCGCTCGATCTGGGTTACGAGTTGATTCAGAATGAAGAGCGGTACCGCTCCGTCGGCATAACAAGCGGGGGCCGGTTATTGTCCGTGGCGTGGACCATTCGAAATGGGAAGATCCGCGCCGTCACCGCCTTTCCGGCGAGTGTTTCGGACAGGAAGGCTTTTATGGAGAGGTCCTAATGAAGAAGCAAACCAAACGCGTCGTACCGGCTTTTGCCACGGAGGCAGAAGAAGCAGAATGGTGGTACAAAAATCGCGACGTTCACGGCAAACAGCTTCTAGCTGCCGTAAAGAGCGGCGAAGCGCAGGTGCTGACCAAAGATAAACTGCTGGAGCGACTTGCGGCGTCCAAAAAGGCAGCGGCGCCGGTAGTGTCGCTGCGGATTCCTGAAGCAGACCTGGCTTTGGCCCGAAAGCAGGCTGAACAGCAGGGCCTACCTTATCAGACCTACATCAAATCGCTACTGCACCAGATACTCACCGAACGAGAAAAGCGCAAGGCTGGCCGGTAGACTGCGGCCGCCATCTATCTCTCGCGCCAGCTTCCAACCAAATAGTCGCGGTTCATGGCGGCAATTACTTCGAGTGGAATCTCTTTCGGGCATACTCCAGTGCATTCACCGATATTGGTGCAACCCGCAAAACCTTCTTCGTTCATTTGCGTCACCATATTCACGGCGCGCCGGTCGCGTTCCGGCACGCCTTGCGGCAAGGTGCCCAGGTGAGCGATTTTCGCTCCCGTAAACAATGCCGCGGAGGCATTGGGACATGCCGCCACACACGCGCCGCAACCGATGCACGCTGCCGCATCCATCGCGCGGTCAGACTCTTCTTTTGAAACCGGGATGGCATTGCCGTCCGGAGCACTTCCAGTGGAGACCGAGATATAGCCGCCCGAAGCAATGATGCGGTCGAAAGAGCGGCGATCCACCATTAAATCTTTCAGTACTGGGAAAGCTTTGGCGCGCCAAGGCTCCAGCACCAATTCCTGCCCTTCTTTGAAATGGCGCATGCTCAACTGGCAAACCGTGGTGGCCGGCAGCGGCCCGTGCGCCACGCCGTTAATCATGAAACCGCAGGAACCGCAGATGCCTTCGCGGCAGTCATGTTCAAACGCGATGGGCTCTTCACCCTTATTCGTTAGCTCTTCGTTCAGCACGTCAATGCATTCCAGCATTGACATCTCTGGGTCGGCTTCGACGGGATAGCTGACAAACTTGCCGGCTTTAGAAGTCCCCGCCTGACGCCAGACCTTTAGCGTGATCCGCATCTACTTGTAGCTCCTCTGGCTGGGGTGAACATAGTCGAATTCAAGCGGCTCTTTCGAAAGCTCCGGAGCGTTGCCATAGCCGCGATAACCCCAGGCCGCAACGTACGAAAAATTGGCGTCGTCGCGCTGCGCTTCGCCATCCGCGGTCTGGTATTCCTCACGGAAATGGCCGCCGCAGGATTCGTTGCGTTCGCGCGCATCGATGCACATCAGCTCAGCCAGTTCAAAAAAATCGGCCACACGGGTGGCTTTCTCCAGGCTCTGATTCAAGTCGTCACCCGAGCCCGGCACATTTACGTTTTGCCAATATTCATCACGAAGCGCGCGAATCTGTTCGATGGCCGTCGTGAGGCCCGCCGCCGTGCGCGCCATGCCGCAATAATCCCAGACAATCTTTCCCAACTCCCGGTGGTACGAATCCACCGTGCGTTTGCCTTTGATGCTGAGTAGTTTTTGAACGGTCTGCTGCACGCAAGCGACCGCGTTTTTCACTTCCGGATGCGAGTCAGTCACCTTCTCGATCTTGTTCGTCGCCAGGTAATCGCCCACCGTGTACGGAATGATGAAATAGCCGTCACTAAGCCCCTGCATCAGCGCGCTGGCACCTAGACGGTTGGCTCCGTGATCGGAGAAGTTCGCTTCGCCGGCAACAAATAAGCCGGGAATGGTGCTCATCAGATGGTAATCCACCCATAAGCCGCCCATGGTGTAGTGAATCGCCGGGTAAATGCGCATCGGCACTTTATACGGATCTTCGTCCGTAATGCGCTGGTACATGTCGAACAAATTGCCGTAGCGCTCTTCGATCGTCTTTTTACCGACACGGCCAATCGCGGCAGCGAAATCGAGATAAACACCTAAGCCAGTGGAGCCCACACCGCGGCCTTCGTCACAGACGGCTTTGGCATTTCGCGAGGCCACATCACGCGGCACCAAGTTTCCAAAACTCGGGTAGCGGCGTTCCAGGTAATAATCGCGCTCTGCTTCAGGAATCTGATCGGGGGAGCGCTTGTCACCTTTTTTCAGCGGCACCCAGATGCGGCCGTCATTGCGCAGCGATTCGCTCATCAGCGTGAGCTTCGATTGGTAGTCGCCCGAAACCGGTATGCAAGTGGGATGGATTTGCGTATAACAGGGATTGGCGAACAAAGCGCCGCGCTTGTGCGCCCGCCAACAGGCAGTCACGTTGGAGCCTTTGGCGTTCGTGGACAGGAAGAAGACGTTGCCGTAGCCGCCAGTACCCAGCACTACGGCGTCCGCTAGATGCGTTTCGATGGCGCCAGTGACGAGATTGCGGGTGACGATGCCGCGCGCATGGCCATCAATCACGATGAGATCAAGCATCTCCGTGCGCGGAAACATTGTCACGCTTCCGGCGTGCACCTGGCGTTCCAGCGCCTGATAAGCGCCCAGCAATAATTGTTGACCCGTCTGGCCGCGAGCATAAAACGTACGCGAGACCTGCGCGCCGCCGAAAGAGCGATTCGTCAGCGCTCCGCCGTATTCGCGGGCAAAGGGCACGCCTTGCGCCACGCACTGGTCAATAATGTTGACGCTAATTTGTGCCAGGCGATAGACGTTTGCTTCACGCGCCCGGAAATCACCACCCTTTACCGTGTCGTAAAAAAGCCGATAGATGCTGTCGCCATCATTCTGATAATTCTTAGCTGCGTTGATTCCGCCCTGTGCGGCGATGGAGTGCGCGCGCCGGGGCGAATCCTGAAAGCAAAAGCATTTGACGTGGTAGCCGAGCTCGCCCAGCGTGGCGGCAGCCGCGCCGCCGGCCAATCCGGACCCCACGACGATGATGGAATGCCTGCGTTTATTGGCGGGATTGACCAGTTTTAAGTCAAACCGCGCTTTGTCCCATTTCTGCTCGATTGGACCAGAGGGAATGCGAGAGTTTAATTCCATTTCTTTTTTTTGACCGATACCGTTACTTGACAAGCCCCAGCAAAACACTGATGGGAATGGAGATGAAGCCGCCAACAATCAGGATGGCAAAAACCGCCGCGCCCTTTTTCAGCACTGGAGTGTGCCGCGGGTGGTTGAAGCCGAGGGACTGGAACATGCTCCAAGCGCCGTGCTGGATGTGCAAGCCCAGCAGCAGCATGGAAAAGATGTACCACGCCGAAACATACCAGACCGAGAAGCCCGCCACCATGTTGTGGTACACATCGCCCTCTTGAAAATCCGCGCCGGGGTGAACCACGCCGGCAGTGAACTGCAAGAGATGAAAGATGATGAAGGCCAGCAGAATGGGGCCGCTCCAGTACATTGTGCGGGAAGCGTAGGTGGAGGCTACGCTTTGCTTTTTGTAGTAGCCGACCGGACGCGAGTCCAATTTCCGAGCCGCTAACCCGATGCAGGCCCAGATATGCAGGCCCACTGCCGCCAGCAGAACGATTCGGACTGCCCAGAGAATCTCCGGAATGCTATGCAGAAATCGCCCGTACGCGTTAATTTTTTCCGGACCTTCAAAAATCTGGAGATTACCCGCCATGTGGCCAATCACGAACGCAAAAAGAATAGCGCCCGTTAAACCCATGACGACTTTCTTGCCATTGGTGGAAGCTAGAAATCCGGGAGGGTGAATGGTTGGTGCGCTCGCTACGGTGGTTGCCATGGGCTGTTTTTATCTTGGAAAGAAAGGATTCTTCCCCAATAGATCAGCTTACAACCTCATCACGCGGAGACCAGATTCCGTTTGCGAAATTCATCAAACGCAACGGCTGCCACGATGACGCCGCCAATGGTCACCTGTTGCCAGTACGGGTTGATGCCCAAAAGATCGCTTCCGTTCGAAAGCAGGCCGATGATAAAAGCACCAATCAGAGTGCCCAAAACGCTGCCTTCCCCGCCCTGCAAACTGCCGCCGCCAATGACCACCGCGGCAATTGCTTGGAGTTCGTAGCCTTGTCCAGCCGTAGGTTGGCCCGTCATGAGCCGGGACGCTTCCACCATCCCCGCCAGTCCCGCCAACAGCCCGGCAATGGCATAGACGACGGTGAGATGAAATGAAATCGGAACACCGGCATAATAAGCCGCGCCCTGGTTACTGCCGATGGCGAACGCGTAGCGACCCAGCTTGGTATTTTCCAGCACGAAGTGCATTAAAATCGCGCACAGCGCCAGTACCCACAGCGAAAACGGCAGGCCCAGCAAATTGCCATCGCCGAGGAACGAAAATGCATCGGGAATTTCATGCACCGGGAGCCCTTTGGAAATGACCAGCGCCAAGCCGCGATACGCCTCCAATGTGCCCAGCGTGACGATGAATGGATTGATGCGCAGCCGTGTAATCAGGATGCCGTTCAGAAGTCCGCACACGGCTCCCGTGCCGATGCCGATGCCGATTGCGAGCGAGATCGGCATGCCCGCCTTAATTGCCATGGTTCCGAAAAGTCCGGCGAGGGCCAGCGTGGAGCCAACCGAGAGGTCAATACCGCCGGTAATAATAACCAGGGTCATGCCGAGCGCCATGATGTCGATAACGGCGGTCTGGCGGGCGACGCTAGCCAAATTGATACTCGTCAAAAAATGCGGAGTGGCAATGGTCAACGCGATAAACAGGGCAATCAGAGTGGCAAATGGCAGCAGGCCTTGCAGGCGTTGCACTAAAGAGCCTCCATGGGCGCTGCGTCAGTGGGTGTGGCTAGATGCATGATTTGTTCTTGCGTGGCGTTGCGGGGCAGCTCGCCGGTCAGGCGGCCTTGCGCCATCACCAGGATGCGGTCTGCCACCTGGCACAGTTCGGGCAGTTCGGAGCTGACCATCAGCACCGCCGCACCGGCTCGAGCTAAGCGGTCCATCTCTTCAAACACTTCCTGTTTGGCGCCGATGTCAATGCCGCGGGT
>DASXGT010000041.1:0-3561 GCA_036488895.1 Bryobacteraceae bacterium
TTTTTCAACAACCGGCTATACGGGAACTTGCCAGTAGTAACCACTTCATCGTCGCTGCGGATGAGCGCAAGTTCCGCCTTTGAGAGCCGGGGATGCTGCTCCGGTTCGCGATAAAAATAGAGCCAGATAAAAATCCAGGAAAAACTCAAGCAGCCTGTAAACAGAAACGCCGCATGCCAGCCAAAGCGCGCCACGACGAACGGAATCGCCAGCGGAGCCAACAAAGCCCCGACGTTTGAGCCGCTATTGAAAATCCCAGTGGCAAGGGCTCGCTCCCGGCGCGGGAACCAATCGGCCACGGCTTTAATCGCCGCCGGAAAGTTTGCCGCCTCGCCCAGGCCCAATCCCAGGCGCGCCACGCTGAATTGAAATAGATTACCCGCGAAAGCGTGAGACAGCGACGAAACGCTCCAGACCAGCACGGCCAGCGGGTAACCGATGCGCAGCCCCAACCAATCGATCACGCGCCCGGCTATCGGCATCATGATCGCGTATCCCACCTGGAATGCGGTGGTGATCATGGCGTAGTCGGTTTCGTTCCAGCCCAGGTCGTGTGAAATGGTGGGTTTTAGAATACCCATCACGATCCGGTCCACATAATTTACGGTAGTGGCGTAGAAGAGAAGGCCGCAGATGTACCAGCGGAAGTTCGCTAGGGTCTTGATTGTGGAGGCTTCGCGGCTGGCCACAACTGGATCGCCTTGGACCATGCCGCTATTCTATCCAGCAGAGCCTCATCATGCTGCTAATTTCTAAAGCCCTGGTCTTCGACGGGTCCGGAAGCGACCCGGTGGAGAGTTCAGTTTCGATTAAAGGAACGAAAATCGCGGAGGCTGACGGCCAGCCTGGCGAAGTAGAAGTAATAGACGGCCGTGGTTTGGCGGTCGCGCCCGGCTTTATTGACCTCCACAGCCATTCCGATTTGCAAGTCCTGCAAGGCCGCACCGAAAAGCTCAAGCAGGGCGTCACGTTAGAGGTCGTAGGCAATTGCGGCTTCTCGCCGTTTCCCTATTCCGGCGACGGCGCGGCCTTGCGCGAGTTCGGCAGCGGCATACTGAATGGAATAAACGACTGGGGCTGGCCCGACGCTGCCTCTTACTTGCAAGCCATGGCCGCCAGCGGTGCTAAAGATCGCGCGCTTTCTCTTGCCGGACATGGCAGCTTGCGCATCGCGGTCCGGGGACCGGAGCAGGGAACGCCTACTTCCGCTGAGTTGGACCGAATGGCGGACCTGCTGGACGATTCGCTTGGCGCCGGGTGCGCCGGTTTTTCCACCGGGTTGATGTATGCGCCGGGCTCCAGCGCTACGCCGGATGAATTGCGCCGCTTGTGCAGTGTAGTAGCGCGCCGGGGCAAGCTCTACGCCACCCACATGCGCAGTTATTCAGCCACGTTGGTGGAGGCGGTTCAGGAACAGATTGATCTGGCGGAGCGCACCGGCTGCCGTCTGCAGATCTCGCACTTGCAAACAGCCGGCCGCGCCAATTGGCATTTGCAGCAGCGCGCGCTGGATGAAATTGAAGCCGCACGCGAGCGCGGGATCGATATTGAATTCGATATCTACCCGTATCAATGTGGCAGCACGGTTCTTACGCAGCTTCTTCCACAGTGGGCGCTCGATGGCGGAACCGTTGCGCTGCTCAATCGTTTGCGCGACAGCGCGGCGCGGAAAGCGATTCTGGAGGAAATGAGCGCGAGCAATCGCTATTGGGAAGATGTGACCATTTCCTCCGTGGCTACCGACGCCAATGAACGCTTTGTGGGAAAGACGGTGACGGAAATTGCGGCTCTGCGGGGCGAAGATCCAGCCCTCCTTGCGCTCAATTTGTTGCTGGAGGAACACGCGGCTGTCAATATCGTTTCCTTTAATCAGAGCGAAGAAAATCTGCGCCAATTGATTACGCATCCTCTTTGTTCGGTGATTACTGACGGTTTTTACGTCAAAGGAAAGGCGCACCCGCGCTTGTATGGGACATATCCGCAACTGCTTGGTGCGTTGGTTCGCGAGCAGCGCTGGCTATCTATGGCGCAAGCGATTCACAAAAGCACGGCTAAACCGGCGGCTCGTCTCAACCTTCCGGATAGGGGATTGTTGCGCCCGGGTTACATGGCAGACCTGGTAGTTTTCGATCCTGAGCGGATCGCCAGCCGATCCACTTATGATTCCCCGGCCGCCGATCCGCAAGGCATCCGCTACGTGATCAAAAACGGAGAAATCGTTTTCCGCGGCGCTGCCGCATGAACCGCCGCCGCTGGATCGTCCTCGGTTTAGTTTTTATCGGCATGGTGGTGAGCTACGTTGACCGTGGCAACCTCAGCATCGTGGCCGACACCCTCATGCGGGAACTCCATTTCCGGCCCGATCAGATGGGCTTGCTGCTTTCGGCGTTCTTCTGGACCTACGCTTTGTTCCAGATCCCGGCAGGCCTCCTGGTGGACCGCTACGGCATCCGCCGCACGTACGCAGCCGCTTTCCTGCTTTGGTCGCTGGCGTCCGCCAGTATTGCCTTGAGCCGCGGATTGCCTGACATCCTCTCGGCGCGCCTCGCGCTAGGCTTGGCCGAATCCGTGGGTCCACTGGCCAGTCTTGCTTTTATCCGCGGCAATTTTACGGAACGCGAGAGCGGTCTGCCGGTCTCGATTTACATCGGCGGCCAGATGCTCGGGCCAGCCCTGGGAACGTTGCTGGGCGCCAGCCTGTTGGCCGCTTTCGGTTGGCGGAATTTATTTGCAGTCACCGGGCTGGGCGCGTTGCTCTGGGTGCCGGCGTGGCTCTACTTAGCGCCTGCGGGAAAAACGAAAGTGGACCGCATCCCCGGTGCAGCCCCCCAAGCGGTTCACTGGCCTTGGCGGGCGATCTTTACCAACCCGAGTGTTTGGTACATGTCCGCCGTTATCTTTTTCGCCTCTTATTTTTGGTACTTCGTTTTGAGCTGGATGCCGGCGTACCTGACGATCGCGCGCGGCCTTTCCACGATAAAAATGGGGCAAGTTTTATCCACGCCGCACTTCGTTATGGCTGGTACTAATTTGATTGCCGGTTGGCTCGCTGACCGTTTGGTGAAAAAGACCGGCAATATCTTTGGAATTCGTGTTCTCTTCGCCGCGGGCGGACTTCTTGGCGCCAGCTCCGTCCTGCTGTTGAACGTCACCTCAAGACCTAGTCTGCTGCTGCCGATTCTTTTGCTCTGCAGTTGTTCGTATGGCGTGTACGCCTCAAATTTTTGGACGATTGCACAAAACGCTTCACCGGTACCCATGGTTGGCAGAACAATTGGCTTTCTGAATACGTTGTCCCAAATAGCGGGCGCGATGGCTCCGTTAATCACGGGCTGGACTATGGGTCCGGCCAAAGATTTTCGATTTGGGATTTGGATTGCGGGCTCGTGTCCGTTGGTTGCCAGCGTTTGTATATTGGCCGCCGGGAAAAATCTCGCGCGGCTGCGCGATAATTTAGAATCCAGTTAGCGGTGGCGGCTGCTCAGCCTGCCGCAATGCCTCCGATGGCGCCGCATTTCCGCATAATGAATCGTTTGCTTTGCGCCAGGCACTCCACGGACC
>DASXGT010000101.1:0-22021 GCA_036488895.1 Bryobacteraceae bacterium
ATTGCGGTGGATGCGCTGGGCCGCGCTCCCGATTATTCCCCCTCTGACGATTCATCCGTGCGGACCCGGGCGCACGCGCTGCGCCAAAAACTCCAGGAGTATTACGAGCTGGAGGAGCCCGACGCGGAACTACGGATTGAAGTCCCCAAAGGCCGCTACAATCCTCATTTTTTGACTCACGCACCGGTGCCCGTACCCGCGCCGCTGCTCACTGCCGCATTCCCCGATCCGCCAGTCGCCACCACGCTGCCGCCCCCGGGCCCTCTCATCTGGAAGCCCTTCTTGGCAGGTGTATTGGCCAGCGCGCTAGTTTTTGCTTTCATTCTGCTAGCCCGGCATCCCTTCCGGCATGTTGATCCGATTGCTCCCATTCTGCGGGAGGCTTGGGGACCGATGCTCAACCCCGGAGAGAAAGTAGCCATCTGCATCGCCACGCCGCCGGCAATGTTGCTTCATTCCTATAAGGAGGGGCAACTTCCGGTGTATCACGCCCCTTTAATGCCGGTGCCTGCTGAGGTTTCCTCCTGGTATCAGCGTCTGCAAATGCTGGATGGCGGTGGCAATCTCTATATGCACACCACGCAGGATGTATTTCTGTTTGGTGATTCCTTGGCCTCCACTTCGGCGGTTCAGTTGGTTTCGGAAGCCGGGGCGGTACCCCAGCTCACGCCGGAATCGGACCTGCGCGCTTTTGCCTTGCGCGGCTGGAACGCGGTTTTAATCGGTTCGCCAAACTATAGTCCGCTCGCTGCCAGATTTCTGATGAATGCACCCTTTTCCGTACGCTATGATTCCGGCAAACGCGAAGAGGTGGTGAGCGACGGCGCCAAGCGAATCTACTATCCGAGCCGTGACGCGCATGGGATGTTAACCAAAGCCTATGGTCTGGTGACAGTGCTACCCAGTCAGCCCGACGGCGAAGGCGGCGCCCGCACGCTAATCTTTTCTGGCATCACCTCCGCCGGTCCTCAAGCGGCCTTGGAGTTCTTTCGGTCGCCCGAGGGGCTTGCGGTCCTGAAAGGCAAGCTCAAGCGCGAAGGATTTACTAAATTTCCATTAGCCTATCAGGTGGTGGTTCGCTGCGGGTTGGACCATAATTTAGCCTTGAACTGGGAGTATGAAGCTCACCAGGTCATGAAAGAATCTCCGCTGCTGCGGTAACAACGCGAAACACCGTTTCGTAACGGTTACCGAACGCCTAAGTGCTTCCTTATCAGTCCTCCAGCGCTTACCCTGGCCTTTTAGGAGAAGGCCATGAAGCTCGGCAGATGTCTGCCTTTGAAATTGATTTGCTCGATACTGTTGTTCGGAGCGTCCTCTTTTGCCCAGACGGCAACGGGCTCTATTACGGGTACGGTTGTGGATCCGACACAAGCGTCCGTCAACGGGGCTACCGTCACTCTGACGAACTCTGGAACCAGCGAAGTCCGCACCACCGAGACCAACAATCTCGGTTACTATTCTTTTCAACTGCTGCCGCCCGCTACCTATAAGCTGGAAGTCACCAGTCCCGGCTTTCAGCATTTCATAGCCGACACCATCCCGCTCAACGTGGGCCAGGTAGTAGCTCAGAATGTGGCGCTCAAAGTGGGCGAGGAAACCCAAACTGTAACGGTGTCGGAGAGCGGCCCGCAAATCGAATCTGCGTCCTCATCCCTGGGAACAGTGCTAGGGAATAACAGCATTGTCGATCTGCCCATCAACGGAAGAAATAGCTATGGCTTTGCCGCTCTGGTTCCCGGTGTGCGCGCGCCCAACCTCTTTACGCAGGTAGCATATGGGAACTATAACGATCAATTTCTATCCATCAACGGCTCCCGTGTGAACGTCAGCATGTTCTTTCTGGATGGCGGCTGGAACTCCAATTCCGGCTTCAACGGCCCTGGCATTTATCCGCCGATTGATCTGGTGCAGGAATACAAAGTCCAAACCAGCAACGTTCCGGCCGAATTCGGCAACACGGCGGGCGGCGTCATCAACGTAGTAACCAAGAGCGGTACCAATCAGGTGCATGGCAGCGCCTACGAATTTCTGCGCAACGACTTTTTTGACGCGAACAACTTTTTCGCCAATTCGGCGGGCGAAGGTAAAGCACCCATTCGCTTTAACCAGTTCGGCGGCGCTTTGGGCGGTCCCGTTTATATCCCGAAAGTTTATGACGGACGCAACAAGACATTTTTCTTCTTCGCCTACGAGGGGTTACGCTGGGTCCGCGCCTACACCACCAGCGGCACCATGCCCACGGCGCTGCAACGGGCCGGTGATTTCTCGCAGACTTTCAACCAGGCTGGGCAACAGATTGCCGTTTACGATCCCAACTCTACCGTGCTGGCAAACGGCCAATATACGCGAACCCCTTTGCCAGGCAACCGGATGGCGACCTCCCAAATCAATCCTGTCGCATTAAACATGGTCCCCTATTTGCCCCTGCCGAACACGACAGGCAATGCGTTGACCGGCGCGAATAATTTCACCAGCACGATGTCGGCCCCGCTCAACCAAGATAGTTACTCTCTCCGGGTGGATCAAAAAATTACCGAGAACCAAAAACTGTTTGTGCGCTGGTCGAAGAATAACGGCACGGTGGATCGTCCGGATGTCTACGGAAACGGAAACCCGAATTTTGCATACAGCCAGCCGACCGATGGCACCGATCTTTCTCACAACCAAGAAGCCGTCGCGAACTACAACATTGTCGTAAATCCGACCACCGTCGTAGAACTAAGCTCCAGCGTTCTGCACTATTGGCTGGGCCGCCAGAACCCGGCTCTTGGATTTAACCCGACGCAGCTTGGCATGCCGTCCTACTTCAACAACGTCGGGCTCACACCTTGCTTCCCCAGTGTTTCGGTCAGCGGCATGGGCGCTACTATCAACGTCCCGGATACCGGAGGCGGATTTATCGGCAATTGCCAATACACCAATCAGTCGTATGACACGTTTTCCGAATACGGCAATATGACGAAGGTGAAAGGCGCTCACACGCTCAAGATGGGCGCGGACTGGTTCTACAATCGCTGGTCGCAGCGGCCGCAGCCGGCTTCGAATAATTACGCTTTCTCGTCGGACTTCACGCAGGGGCCGAATCCCGTTGCGGCCAGCGGGAATTCCGGAGTTGGTTTTGCTTCTTTCCTGTTTGGAACCGGCGATAACGGCAGCATTCAAAGCGATTCGCCCGGCGAGTTCGTGGGCTATCACAGCTACGGCGTCTACTTCCAGGACGATTGGAAGGTGAGTCCCAAACTGACCTTGAACTTGGGCCTTCGCTATGACTTCAATGCGCCCTGGAGCGAAAAATATAATCGCATCAATAGTTGGAATGGCAACGCCACAACCGTGAGCCAGGGCGTGTCATTCACGGGCGGCTTGGAATTCCCGGGCGTGAATGGCCTGCCCACCGGTCAATTCCAGGACAATCGCACTAACATTGCGCCGCGCTTCGGTTTCGCCTACTCTCCTGACGCTAAGACTGTTGTTCGCGGCGGCTTCGGCATGTTTTACGGACCAACCAACGGCGCTGGCTTTGCCGGTAATATGTCGCCCTATACCGGCTTCTCGGCCTCTACCAATTGGACCAGCACGGTCAACGGCGTCACCCCCGTAAACCTGCTGAGCAATCCCTTTCCGGGAGGTTTTCAACGGGCGCCCGGCAGCAGCCAAGGCTTGTTGACGCTGCTTGGCCAGAACTTGGAAACCATGGATCGCGCGCGCTTAAACCTCTATTCCGAGCAATGGAACTTCGGCATCGAACGAACCCTGCCGGGCTCTTTCTTGCTGAGCGCGTCCTATGCCGGCAGCCATGGCGTTCATCTTTATAGCCCGGTCAACTATAACCAATTGCCCAATCAATATCTGTCCATGGGTAATTCGTTATTGAACCTGGTGCCGAACCCTTACTTTGGAATGATCAATAGCGGCCCGCTCAGCACCGCCACTGTTCAGCAAGGGCAACTACTGCGCCCGTATCCGCAATTCCAAGGAGTAACCGCCGAATCGAACTCCTACGGAAATTCAATTTATCATTCGCTGCAAGTCAAATTGGAGCGGCGCTTTGCGCACGGCTTCGGCATGCTGCTGTCATATACCTATTCGAAGCTGATCGACGACGTTTTGGCGTCGGATACTTATGAAGGCTTTCCCGGCGAAACTTTCAGCGCCGGTTATATACAGGACTCCACCAACCGCCGCGCCGACCGCGCCGTGGCAAGTTTCGACACGCCCAACTACCTCGCTATCAATGGCAATTGGGAGCTTCCGTTTGGACATGGCAAAGCGTTCCTGAGCCATGGCGGATGGACCAACGCGCTCTTCGGCGGCTGGCAGTTGAACGGGATCTTCAATATTCACACCGGCGCTCCGCTCGGGCTGACCACCCAAACGAATACGCTGTATAACTACGGCGCTTACAGCTACGCGAGCAACACGGAGCGGCCGAATTATCTGGGCGGCCCCGTTTACACTTCAGGATCGGTGTCCAGCCGCGTGAACGATTATTTCAACGTAAATGCTTTTGGGCTTCCCGCTCCGTTCACTTACGGCGACACCGGGCGCTTGCTGCCTTACTTGCGCGCGCCGGGCGAGGTGAATTTGGATATGTCTTTGTTCAAGGAGATACCCATTCACGAACGCATGCATCTGCAGTTCCGGGCCGAAGTGTTCAATCTGTTGAACCATCCGCAATTTGATGCGCCCAACACCGTCATCGGGTCACCGCAAGCGGGCGTGATCTCAGACCAGGTGAATAGTCCGCGTGATATACAGTTAGCTCTGAAGCTGCTTTTCTAAACCCAGGAATACTCCCAAATGCGCACATTACAATTGACAGTGATTCTTTCCGTGGCGGCCTTAGTAACCAGTGCGGCCAGCCCCCAGGCCGCAAGCTCCTCCGTCGAACGGCCGCCTATCATTGGTATGGCGCATATTGGCCTGTTTGTCAGCGATATCGCGAAAGCGGACGAGTTCTATGGTCACGAATTGGGCTTTGCGCACTTCAGTCTCGACAAGCCTACCGGCGGCTTGATGCTCAATTACTACAAGGTGAATGATCATCAGTACATTGAGATCTATCCCGGCCTTAAAGGCGATTCACAGGACCGTCTCTCGCATGTTGCATTTGAAACGACCGATGCACGCAAGCTGCGCGATTATCTCGCGAGTAAAGGCGTCAAAGTTCCAGCGGCGTTAAAACCCGGTCTCGACAAAAATCTTAGTTTCATGATTGACGATCCGGAAGGGCGGAAAATTGAATTCGTCCAATACATGCCGGGTTCATTGCATGAAAGCAAGTTCAAAACTCTGCTGCCGGATACACGCGTTTCCGATCATATGATTCACTCGGGCTTCGTCGTGCATGACCGCGCCGCGGAAGACAAGCTGTATAAAGACATCCTGGGCTTTAAAGTGATGTGGTACGGCGGAATGAAAGACGACCAGATCAGTTGGGTAGACATGCGTGTTCCAGATGGCAGCGACTGGCTGGAATATATGCTCAACGTCAACAACCCCGATTCGCCGAAGACACGCGGAGTCATGAATCACTTGGCACTGGGCGTGAAGAGCATTCAGGAGCCGTATCACACCATTTTGGAGCGCGGCGGCAAGCCGCCGCAGCCGCCGAAGCTCGGACGCGACGGCAAATGGCAGCTCAATATGTATGACCCGGATCTAACGCGCGTGGAACTGATGGAGTTTAAACCGGCCGAGAAGCCCTGCTGTTCACCCATGGTTACGCAATAGACGAGGCTACGGGTATCCTGAATCGTTAGGATGACCAGCTTCGCTCGCCACGTCCGGTTTAGCTTTCGTCTTCTCGGCAAGAATCCAGGATTCGCCGCCATTGCGATCCTGGCGTTAGCGCTCGGCATCGGACCGAATACCGCGATTTTCAGCGTGGTTTATGCCAGCCTGCTGGCGCCGCTCCCTTATCCCCACCCGGACCAGCTCGTGATGATCTGGTCCAGTATCAAAGGAAGTAGAGATCAAGTCTCAGCGGCCGACTTTTTAGACTGGAAGCGTCAGGCGTCTTCATTTCAGGAAATGGCGGCAGCTTGCGGCATAGAGTTTAATCTGTCATCAGCGCAAGAACCGCAGTACGTTGAAGGCGAGCGCGTTTCCACAAACTATTACAAGTTGCTGGGCGAAAAAGTTCGGATGGGCCGCGACTTCCGTTCGGACGAAGATCAACCCGGTAAAGATCACGTCTTCATTCTTTCTTACCGCGGTTGGGCAAGCAGGTTCGGCGCCGATTCTCAAGCGATTGGAAAACAATTCAGACTGAACGGCGAGCCTTATACGTTGATCGGAGTGTTGCCGCCAGGCCCGGCTGATCGCAGCGGCCTGGATCTTTGGGTGCCTCTCAGATTTAGCCAGCCGGAATTGGCGCGCGGAAATACATGGTGGTACGTGACCGGCCGGTTCAAGGCGGGTACCTCCCTTCCGCAGGCACAGCAAGAAATGAACGTTATCGCCCGGCGGATTGGTGCGTTATATCCAGATTGGAATAAGGGATTGGGCGCTCGTGTCGAGCCGTTCCGGAATCGTTTTCTAAACCCAGGCACCCGTACGAACCTGTGGCTGCTGCTGGGCGCTGTCAGTTTTGTCCTGCTCATTGCTTGTGTGAACGTCGCCAACCTGCTCCTGGCCCGCGGTGTCGCGCGGCAGAGGGAATTAGCAGTGCGCACGGCTCTTGGCGCGTCACGGAGCCAGCTTTATTTCCAATTGCTGGCCGAAAGCTTGACGCTGGCGGTTACGGGCGGGGTAGTGGGCACGCTGTTAGGCGTTGGACTGTTGAAGGTAATTCTGGTGATTCTTCCGCCGGGCATGCTGTCCCCGGAATCCGATGTTCGTTTAAGTCTGCCGGTGCTGCTGTTCACGCTGGCCATCACTGTTTTTTCCGGCGTGTTATTTGGCTGTGCTCCGGCGCTACAAGCCAGGAAGGTAAATCCACAGGAAGGCTTGAAGCAAGGCGGACGATCCGCCATGGGCGCCGGGCATCCGCTGCTCCGGCATGCTCTAGTGGTCATTGAATTCGCACTGGCGCTGACTCTGCTGAGTGGTGCAGCTCTTCTGGTCCACACTTTTTTGAATCGAACGCATGTTGATTTAGGCGTACGAACAGACCACATTCTTACGTTCTACCTGCCCGTGCCACAAAGCCGCGTAGCCTTAGCAGCGCAAACGGAGACATTCTATAGCGAGCTGCTGGTGAAGCTACAGGCTGTTCCCGGAGTTAGGCAGGCGGCGGTTTCTACGGATACACCGCTCGATAGCGCAAATTTGGAGATGCCGTTCAGCGTGGTAGGAAAAGAAGCCCCAAGCCGTTCGCTACAGAGGGACGCCGCATTTCAAGTGGTGACACCCGGCTATTTCCAAACATTCGGCGTGCGCATGACGCGCGGCCGCGTCTTCGGTCCACGGGATACCGCGAGCGCTCCCAAAGTGGCGGTTGTCAATGAAGCCTTTGTCCATCAGTTTCTGGGTAGTGCCGATCCGCTTTCACAGCGCCTTTCCATTGAACAACTCCGGAACGGAATACTCGCTCTAGGACCGCGAGCGGAGTGGCAAATTGTCGGTGTGTTCCATGACGTGCAGAATGGAGTGCGTCTAGGCGAAGCGAAAAGCCCGCAGATTTTCGTACCGTTTGCACAGAGTCCATGGCCGCAATCGACTGTTTCCGTGCTCACCGCAATGGAGCCGGAGAAGATGTTGAAGGCCGTTGCGGCTGCTGTCCATTCCGTGGACCCGAACCTGCCTCTGGCAAATGTGAAAACGATGGATCAACTTGTGTATGAGAACTTCACGGGAGATCGGTTCGGTATGGCGCTCTATGGCAGTTTGGCGGGCATTGCACTTGTTTTAGCTTCGCTGGGCATCTACGGCGTAATGTCATTTACGGTAGCGCAGAGTACGGCGGAGATTGGGCTGCGCATGGCGCTTGGCGCGAGTTCGGCAGATGTATTGCGCCGTGTTCTTGGACGCGGCTTGTCGATTGCGGGGCTTGGAGTTGGATTCGGTTTTATTGGGACATACTTCATCGGCCGCGCCATGGAGAGTATGCTTTACGGCACAGGCGTGTTGGATTGGAGCGCCTTCAGCGCTGTGGCAGCGCTATTATTCGCCGCCGCGCTGCTTGCTTGCTACATTCCAGCCCATAGAGCGAGCGCCGTTGACCCAATCGTTGCGCTGCGACAGGGATAAAGTATAGTGACCTTCAGGCCCTTTTGAAAATGTCTTTCCACAAAGTAAACCGGCGTCAACTGTTTGGAATCGCGGCAGGCGCTTTGGCTGCTTCCACTGTGTCGATTGCCGAAGCCTATCAAGACCGCAACACGACTCTGAAAATTACCGGCATAGAGCTGACTGAAGTGCACGGTACTCACGAAGTGCAAGCCGGTGTTCACGGGCAGCAGCAAGTGAACCCGCTCGACGTTTACGATGAATTGCGGCCTCCTGTCTATGCTGAGAAACCGGGTGGAAAGAAGACGGCTCCTCTCAGCGCAATCTATCTGCGCATACACACGAGCGGCGGAGTAGACGGCTTCTACGGCCCCATTGACCACGAGGTGGCAATCGTAGTTTGGG
The DNA here is from genome assembly GCA_036488895.1 of Bryobacteraceae bacterium. Classification (GTDB taxonomy): domain Bacteria; phylum Acidobacteriota; class Terriglobia; order Bryobacterales; family Bryobacteraceae; genus Bog-105. The sequence continues at coordinate 8,581 of DASXGT010000101.1, forward strand.
AGCAGCTTCGGCCCTTCATCACAGGTAAGGACGCGCTCGCTGGCGAGGCGCTTTGGGATGAGATGTACCGCTCCAACCGGCATTCGCGCGCTGGGTTCCTTCTCATGGGCATTAGCGCCGTGGATAATGCCCTTTGGGATTTGCGAGGCCGCTTCTATGGTATTCCGGTGTACCGGCTGTTAGGTGGCCCCACGCGCAGCTCGGTGGAAGTCTACGCCAGTTGCCTGGGCTTTTCGCTTGAGCCGGAAGCTGTCAAGACGCGTTGCCTCAGTCTGAAAAAGGAAGGCTACCGTTACCAGAAATGGTTCATGGCCTATGGCCCCGGCTCCGGTCCGGAAGGCATGCGCCGCAATGTGCAGCTTGTCCAAATTTTGCGCGAGACATTAGGAGACGATACGGAGCTGATGTTTGACTCTTTCAGCGGTTGGGACCTCAGTTACGCGCTCGAATGGGCGCATCAGGTGGAGAAATATCATCCGCGCTGGATGGAAGAATCCACGCATCCGGAGAAGATCGAAAGCTTCGCCACGTTACGCCGCAGTACCACAATACCTATTGCTTCCGGTGAACACTTTTACGGGCGTTGGGAGGTAGAGCACTATTTACAGGCGGGCGCTTTGTCTGTCGTGCAAGCCGACCCGGAGTGGTGCGGCGGTATCACGGAATTACTCAAAATCGGAACCGTGGCGTCATTGCATGACGTGCCGGTGATTCCGCACGGCCACAGTATTCACGCCGCGATGCATGTGATCGCCAGCCAGTCGCCGATGACTTTCCCACTGGGTGAATATCTCATCAACAAGATGTCATCGTATTATCATTTCCAAAAGAACGCGCCGTTTCCCGAGAAAGCGCACATCGCGCTGCCCACGGCTCCGGGATTTGGAATTGAGTTAGATCCGGCAAAGGTTGAATCGCAAAAACAATTGAAGTGGGATTAGTGGGCGACGCGTACACATTGACATCGCTCTGGACACAGAACGCTGCTGCAGAAAAAGATCAGCGGTGGTCATTTCGTTTAACTAATTGACCCGATCATGGTCTTGCTTCCGGCGGCGAAAAAAAAGCCGTGCGGATTAGTCCAATAAATATCGACTTAACAAGAATGGACATCGAACGACGGTTGCGCGGAACGGGAACGTTCGTCCTTACAACTGGCGGTGATTCAATATTGACGCCTTTCGGATAGAACAAAGTAATTCTGGCCGCACCTTCTTGTACTGCGACGGAACTTTCCCTTTAACATTGATGGCAGGGGCAGGCAGCCTTGCTAGCTTCAAAGGGCAGACAACGGATGGACAATTCATTCGAGCGCAGGGTTTCCTTAACGAATACCATAGCCACACCAAAAGAATTCTGTTTCATTCTTAAAAACGTTGAAGTCGGACAAGTTACGTCGGACGGTCACGATCACTGCCTGTCCCTCACTAATCTTCACTTCCCTACGGACCTCCCCCGTCCCATGGCGTTCCCGGTCGCATGGGGAACAACGACGATTTTAGTTCGACTCAGTCCATGGCGGAACTATAGGGAACGGCTATGGTGGCTCTTGAAGACGGGAGATATTATCCCCACCGCTATACTTCGGTTCCAGACCCAAAAACTCACAGGTGATGAAATCAATCAGTTCATTACGGACTTCTGCCTCGCTCTTTCTCTTGTCCAAGGGCGAAAAATTAACTGGATACACCATGCAATATTTGGACCACACGGGACTTTCCAACGCGCGGTCTTCGGAAATACTATTACCAAAACGGATAAGGTACCGCCCTTGTGCTTTATTCCGAGCTGCACATCTGCAACTCTCGCGCTCACGGCGGCCAGGGATGCCGTTTCCGCCATCAAGCGCTTTCGAGAAACCTTCGATCCGCATAACAGGATCATTAACTCGTGGCTCGACGCGAGAACCGAAGCCGATTATCTCGAGGGACGCACCCTTAAGTGCGTTGTCGTCATAGAAGCGTTGATTGCTCTTAGCAGACGCAACGACCCAAAGATCATTGCGACGACACAAAATCTGAAAGCGTGGGCAAAGCTCTATCAACGCGTTGTCAAGTCCTGCCAGCCGAAGCGGCCAATTTACTCACTCTGGCAAAGTGGCGTGGCCTCAACGAAAGGCCATTTGTGGATAACTCATTTATGGATAAATTGATAGACATCGGAAATCGTCACGCAATTACACTATCGAAGGAAGATGTAAAAGTGTTCAATCGCATTAGGAATTCCATTGTGCATCGCTTCGGTTACGATGACACCATTCACCTACCGGGCCATTGGAATATGTTAAACAGCGCTCAAACCGCCCAGCATTTTTTTGCCGCAGAGTTTGTTGACCGTATTATTCTGCAACTTTTCGGTCTTCGGGGCTATCTCGAAGTACTCCCTAAAGCCGAAGCGGAGCTCAAGTGACATTTTATGTGTTACTAGTCTGCGGGTGAAAGCCGTATCATCCTCATGCTCATTTCAATATCCGTCGCGGGGCAAATATCGGCGTCAGGAGCGAAACAGCGCCCGGAAGCCTTCCTGCTCAAAATGCCGATCGTTGGTGAGAACGTCGGTTAGCCCTTCTCGGTGCATGGTCTGCATCGAAATACAGTCGATCAGGCTATAGCCTTTGTCGGGACGCGCGCGATAAAGGTCCACGCCGGACAGGAAGGATTCCCGGCTTTGTGGGATAACGCGGGTCGTGGGATCGTTCAGAATATCTACCACGTTCGCCGCGCCTTTGCGGCGAAGATATTCCGGCGCCCGCGAGAAAAAAGTCAGGTATTCGCCAAGTACCTCGTCGGTTGTCACGATGTCGTCCGTGAAGCTGTGAGCTTGCGCGTAGGAACTATCGGCAGGGATCGTGAGGGCGATCCAATAGAATGTGTCGGCAAAAACCGCTTTCAAGGATTTCTCTTGGGCCAGCGTAGATGTAATGATCATGCTCGCTCGCGCCATCGGTGGGCAGAGTCGCTATCACGTCAGGTGGGATATCGCGCATCTGTTCGCGGATCACTTCCGAGATATGGCGGCGCGGGGCTGCTGAAGGACTTGCCGGCTGGACCAATTCCCGGTCGAGTATTTGCTGCACGTACTGCTCAGCCGATAAGCCCTGTTCTTGCGCCCTGGCCTTCAGGGCCGCTTCTTTATTGTCGGGCAGTTCAAGGATCAGTGTCATAGCATCATCCTCAGCAGATCATCCATTACAGAGTAGGATATTCACTCCATTTTGTCACGCGGCTAAGATCCAGGCGGGAGAGTCTGCTTCCTCTGTCGCCGAAGGAATCAAAGCCGATATGCAAACTAGTGCCCGTGAAATCAGGTGTTGGCCTAGGAGCGGAAACGTTTGGCGCGCCAGAAGAAGGCAAGGCCGCCTAACGTTAGAACGGCCAGCGATAATGACGCCGGCTCAGGAGAGGTAACCAGGAATCCACGAATTTCACCGCCTGGGTTCATGCTGGTATGGATATTCAAGTAGGCTTCGTCGCTGGCTAATCCGGCCAGCAAGGCAGCCTCAGCCGCTGTAAGTGATCCTTCCGCGGTCACAAAGGCAGGGTTATAAGACGACGCTGACGTGAGGTCAAACACATGATCGTAAGTTCCGCTCGTCACGCCGCTGGGAAAGCCGGTGAAAGTGGGCGTGATGGTCGCTACTCCCGCGTTACCGAATCCCGGTGCGGTTGTACAACAGTGGATATGGGACGCGGTATCTCCTGTAGTTAAGCCTGAAAATGTAACGTCGACTGCCATGGTGTTTGCGATGTTGTCGACCGTTACGGTCGCGAAGCCGGTTCCCTGGGTTGCAATCGGCGGTTCTTCAGTTGCTCCATTTAGGTTTGCAGAATAAACGATGGTGCTGGCAAACGCAGCCTGCGTCGTCACTAGCGCCGCAGCCAGCAAAGGCAATAGAAATTTCAAGATGTTTCCTCCTCCGGAACCGCTTGGCTAGCGGCTCCAGTCAGGGGGATTATATACCTAAACAAGGCAGCTATCTACCGCCCCGCGCCAACTGGTCGTCCGGTCAATTGCCACGACCGCAAGAAACGGATAGCGCCGTTTCGTCAAAGCGCATAACCTGCAAGAAAGAGGACAAATTCATGTCATTCCAAATAAGCGCTTTGCCCAAATCACAATTCCAACATCTATTTGAGCTACCGTCCGGGGAGTTGGCGTCATTCCGCGCCGTGCGGATGACCGCGGATAAGAAACCCGGCTTCCCTTGCCGCGTGAGCCTGGCGGATGCGGAGCCCGGTGAAGAAGTAATCCTGGTGCATCACGAGCATCAAACCGCTGATACGCCGTACCGCGCCAGCCACGCCGTCTTTGTTCGTCAATCCGCGAATGAAGCGAAACTAAACGTCGATGAGACGCCTGAAATGCTGCGCTCGCGCCTGCTTTCGTTACGCGCTTTTGATGAGCATGGCATGCTGCTAACGGCGGATGTAGCCGACGGAAAAGTTTTGGAGACAACCATTGAAGAGATGTTCCGCGACTCCAGCGTCGCGTACATTCATATCCACTTCACCAAAGCTGGATGCTATGCGGCCCGCGTCGATCGCGCCTAAACACACGTCGCGTGGAAATTAACGTATGCCGCTCGCAAAGTTTGGAGTACTATTTAAGCGGTAGGCGGCTACGTGGCCTTTACGGCCCGGAAAGCTCCTCAGGCGGCGAACCGGGCCATGCGCATGCGTGTCGCATGGAGGTGTGATGTGGACCGACTGGAAGTACGTGTTTCCATTACGAAGCTCTTGCTCGCCCTGATCATCCTGATTGTGCCAATGAGCATCGCCGGCTTGATCTTGACGCAGCATAGCGATCAATCTCTCGATAATGCCATCGGAGCGAATTTCAGAACGATGGCGGAAATGTTCAGCAATGAGGTCTCCCAATACATGCTGGACCGTGTCAATGACGTGGTCGCGATGTCATCGGATCCCGCCATTGTGCAGGCAGTCAGCGCCGGTAACCATTCGGGCGGAAACAAGGCTGCTGAACAAAAACCAGTCATGGTCGCGAAGGGTAGCGGTGTCGCGGCTGGAATCTTAGGCAACAGCGCGTCCCAAGTGCTGCGGCGCAGACGCGATTTGGATCCGCGCTTCCTGCGGATCGTGGCTACTAATGATGCCGGAGCCGTGGTGGCCGCCACGCATAACCCGGCGGCGGCCTCGTATGCGCGGAATGAGGCTTGGCAAGGGGTGTTCAATAACGGCCAGGGCGCGATTAAGATTGGCGGCATTTTGTCCGACGAATTCAGCAAATCCAGTTATGTCACGATTGGCGTGCCCGTCCCGGACCCGGCTTCGAGCGCCACCGTCGGGGTTCTCAGCGCGGCCGTGGATATAACCCCGTTGTTATTACGTTTCCGGCAAAGTCAAATCAGTAACGGCGCGCGGGCATGGCTGGTAAATGAAGACGCACATATCATCAGCGGCCCCAGCGCGGATGTTTTTGCCCGCGTACAGTCGCCGGAATTCGGCGCCATTCATGATTCGGTGGGTTTGCCGGAAGGCACGCAGAGCGGGTGGACCATGGCAAATCTCGCATTCGGGCGAAGCATCGTCGGTTACGCCGGTACGGGCTTGAAAAAGACCTACGACAACTTGGGCTGGTATGTCTTGGTGAGTCAGGACGAACGCCAAGCCACCGCGCCCATTCGAGTGCTAAGCCAGTTCGCGCTCCTGATGGTTGTGCTTGCGCTGTGCATGCTAACGCTGCTCTCGGTTTACTACTATCTGCACCGCAGCCAGCGATTCGCGCATCTCGCCGAAGATTTTCCGGTCGACCACGGAAGACACGCGCCGGCGATCTAAAACGCTATTCGTGGCGGAGTGTCATCAGCGGCTCAGCGCTGGCGGCGCGGCGTGACGGAAGCCAGCACGCAAACAATGCAACGGCGGTCAGCAGCAGCGGCACGACGGTGAAAATGGCCGCGTCATGTGCTGGCACGCCGTAAAGAACGCTAGTGAAGAGCTTCGCCACGGCCCAAGCCGCCGCGAGGCCGGGAACTATCGCCACGCAAGTGAGCGTCATTCCCTGACGAATAATCAGCCGCTGGACGCCGCCAATCTGTGCTCCCAGCGCCAAGCGAATACCAATCTCGCGCGTGCGGCGGCTGACCCAATAATTCATCACGCCATATAGCCCGACCGCCGCTAGCGATAAGCCAAGAAAGCCGAAGATGCCAAATAGCGTGCCCGCCAGGCGAGGGAGAAAGAGCGCGTCGCGGAGATGTTCCTGCATAGTTCTGACATCGAAAATGGCCAGCGTTGGATCCAGCGAATGGATCTCGCGGCGCACGGCGGCGGCTAACGGCCCAGGATCGCGCGCGAAGCGCACTAACACCGAATATCCAGTAAATGAAGGGTCGCCGGCGATGTCTTGCGCAAGCGCGCGGTAAAGAACAGGCCTGATGTCTTCGCCAATGAAGCGCGATTTGATGTTCTTGACCACGCCGACAATCTGGTAAGTCCGGCCGCCACCCGAGACACGCCGTCCGAGAGGGGTTTCATTCTTGAAGAACCGTTGGGCAAAGGCTTGGTTGACGATGGCTACTTTCGGGGCCGTGGGGATTTCATTCGCGAAATCCCTACCGGCTACACGCGGTATTCCGATGGTGTCGAAATAACCGGGGCCGGCCATGTAGAGTTCCACGCTCGTGCCGGCTACGTTGGACGCAGGCAGGCCCTCGACGCTGAATCCGTCGCTTCGGTGGCCGCCCGATAGCGGCAAAGTATCGGTATAAGCGGTGGACGTGACGCCCGGTAGTGCGGCCACACGCTGCTGCAACTGGTTCAGGAACTGGGTGGTGCGTTCGGGCGAGTAGCCGTGCAGGCGCGGATCGACGGACATGATGAGGACACCGCTGGAGCGGAAACCAGTATCGATTTCCGAGGCATTCTTGAGGCTTCTCAGAAATAGGCCGGTGGCGCAAAGCAGAACCAACGACATCGCGATCTGCGAAACGACCAGCACATTGCGCAAGCTCCACACGCGGCCGGGACGCGCCAATACGTCTTCGCCCTTAAGTCCATTTGCAATCAGCGGACGGACAATCGACCATGCTGGGACCAGTCCGAACAAAACGCCCGCCGCTACGCTGAGGATGAATGTGTAGAGCAGGACTCGCCAATCGACGCTTACGTTCAGGTCGAGTGGCACGGGCGCGGGAAAGCGAAAGGCAGCCAACCCTCGCGTCGCCCAGAAAGAAAGCGCTGCGCCTAACAGTCCGCCGCCGAGCGCGAGCAGAACGCTCTCAGTGAGTAACTGGTTCAATAGATGACGGCGCGTTGCCCCTAAGGTCAGTCGCACCGCCATCTCGCGTTGCCGCCCGGACGCATGCGCCAGAAATATATTGGCGACATTCGCACAGGCGATGCAGAGCACCAGAATCGCCACCAGCGTTAGAGCGGCAAGAAACATCATTATGGAATCTTTGTCTCGCGGGGGAAGGGAACCAGCGGGCTCAAACCGGAAGCCGCCACCTTTTTCCGACTCAGGATGGGCTTTGGCCAGGCGCTGGGCCAGGACGCTGAGTTCCGCCGCTGCTTGCGTACGAGTCATGCCGGGTTTGAGGCGCCCCACCACCGTCAGCCAGTGATAGAAACGCGATTGGCGGTTGCTGGTGTTAGGAAGCAACTGGTCAAGGTTGCCGAGCGGAACCCAAAATTGGCAATCGAGAATAAAGTCGAGCCCGCGAAACACGGGAGGCGCTACGCCTACTACCGTGAAAGGGTGGCCGGACAAAGTGATCGTTTTGCCAGCAATGGCCGGATCCGCGCCGAAGCGATGCCGCCAAAGGCGGTTGCCCAGAACGACCACCGGAATATTTTCCTCGTCCTTTGTGAACCCGCGGCCCAGCGCCATGCCCAGCTGCGCGACATCGAAAAAGTTGGCGGTGGCCGCCTGCCCCCAAACCCGCTCCGGTTCGCCCGTTCCGCCCATGGAAGCGGGCACGAGGTCGTAATAGCCCGCAACGCCCGAAAAGGACTTTGCTTGTTCACGCACGTCGAGAAAGAGCGGCCAGGTAAAGCTATTGCAGCATTGTTCGTGATCGTGCGTCGTGTGCAGCGCCATTAGCGTGCCGGGGTTGCCCACCGGCGGAGCGCGCAGAACAAACCGGCTCACAATGGAAAAGATAGTGGAATTGGCGCCGATGCCCAGCGCCAGTGTCAACACCGTTACCACCGCCAAGCTCGGAGTTTTTCGCACGGTCCGCAGCGCATATTTCACTTCGTGCGCGAATGCAGCCAGCGCCGCGCCCGTGCGCGCATCCCTGACCTCTTCCTTTACCTGTTCGGGCAGATTGAATTTCAGCCGGGCTAAGCGGCGTGCCTCTTGGCGCGGCATTCCACGCTCCACGTAGCGGTCCACCATGGTTTCGTAAAACGCCTGCACCTCGGCGTCCAGTTCCGCTTCCACTTTCTCGCGGCGAAATAACAATTTGAAAAATGCACTGACTCGATGCCGGGCAGACATGGAAGTAGCGTATCGAACGTCGATATCGAATGTCAAGGTTTGGGCTTATTGAAGGAAATGAGAAAATGCGGGAAACTACCCGTTAAAACGCACGTCTCGAAATCTATGTCGAGAATTTACGTCGGCTTGCTGCTATTGTTCCTCAGTGGAGGGACCGGCTTCGCGGCGCCCACGTTCTATCGTGACGTGCTCCCGGTTCTCCAGCAGCATTGCCAAAGCTGCCACCGCCCGGGCGAGGTCGGCCCCATGCCGCTGACGGATTACGACAGAGCGCGCAAATGGGCGAGTGTCATCCGCCAAGCTGTATCGTCGCGGCAAATGCCGCCCTGGTTTGCCGATCCGCATGTGGGTAGCTTTCGTAATGACCGCAGACTTTCAGATACGGACATTCGCACCATCACCGGATGGGTAGATGCGGGCGCGCCCGCCGGCAATTTAAGCGATGCTCCTAAGCCGGTGGACTGGGTGGAAGGCTGGGCCATCGGGAAACCGGAAAGCATATTTCAGATGCCGGTTGATTTCGATGTTCCCGAATCCGGCGTTATCCCTTATCAATACGTGATCGTGCCCGCTCACTTCGACCACGACACGTGGGTGCGCCTGGCCGAGGTGCGGCCTGGAGACCGCGCGCATGTGCACCACATCATTGTCAGCGTTCGCGAGCCAGGTTCGCCGTGGCTGCGGAACGAACCGGCCGGTATCCCGTTCACGCTGAAGCGCGGCGATGTCAGTGCGTCAGCGGCGCCGGGCGAATTATTGGCGGGTTATGGTCCGGGCACGATTCCGGAATCGCTGGAGCCCGGCCAAGCCAAGCTGGTGAAAGCCGGCAGCGACCTTGTTTTCCAGGTTCATTACACAACCAACGGCAAGGCCGGCCATGACCGCAGCCGCATTGGATTGATATTCTCTCACGATACCCCCCGCCAGCGCGTGTTGATGCTGGCGGCGGCAAACATACGTTTTCTGATTCCGCCGGGCGATCCGGATTACCGGGTGGACGCCAGTGTCACGCTCCAGCATGAATCCACGCTCATTTACCTATTGCCGCACATGCATCTGCGCGGCAAGTCATTTGAATTCCGCGCGCGTTTTCCCAATGGAGAAACGCAAGCGCTGCTGGCCGTTCCGCACTATAGCTACGGTTGGCAGCTTTCGTATTATCTGCGCGATCCGCTCAAACTGCCGGCCGGCACTATTATCGAATGCACCGCGCACTTCGATAATTCTTCCGGCAATCCTGATAATCCCGATCCAACCAAGGCGGTTCGCTTCGGCGCGCAGAGTTGGGATGAGATGATGATCGGCTACTTCGAAGTTGCGGTGGATTTAAACATCGGCATGAGGGAGTTACTGCTTCCCGGCACGGGCACGCACACCATGTAAAGCAACGCGTTTAGGCTTTGCGGCGAAGGAAGGGAAGGCGGCGTTTCACGTCTGGCCAAAATTCGGTCAGCAGGTTGGAAATGGCGTCATTCCCCAGCGCCATTCCATAGCGCTCCGCAGCTTCTCCGGCCGATTGACTGTTTGGATAGTAGAAGGTGGACACGGCCACGACGCCTATATTCCCCACGACTTCCGAGATATTGAAGCGCGTGCCGCCATTATCGAGCCGGACCACGAAGACGCGCGTGCTTGCGTAATAGGCCCGATGCCACACGGAACCAATGCCCAGCCGGAAGAAGCGCGGGTCTTCATGCAGCAGGCTCGGCAGCATGGCTTCGGTAACATAGCTGCCGATCACTTGATCCGCCATGGCGCGAGCATAAAACTCTCCGAAGCCCTCCAGGCCGCCGCTATGCTTGAAGCCGCCGGAAGCAATCTGTGACTGCAACGCGTAGCCCGCCAATAAAAAATAGTTAGGCCAATCGAAGCTGTCGCTACGCGCGATGGCAAATTTCTCGCGGGTACTGATCGGTGTGTAAACCGCCTGAATCTGGTCGGCACGGTAGTTCGGGATCACCCCAAACAGCCTCTTATCTATAGTTCCCGGAGGAGTTCCCGGCCGCGGGCTTACCGGATTGGCGGGAGCGATGGGCGCAATCGGCTCGTCAAGTTTTCCGCCCGGTTCGGGGCTGGTGGCCACGCTGTTCAGCGAGTTGTCTTGCGCAAAGGCTCCCAAACTGCTCAGAAATAGACAGAAAATCAGCGCGGGAACACGCGGGCGCACTTGACTTAGCGATTTCACCTGTTCCCTCTTATCGGAAATAACAATCTATTCCGAGACGCGAAGAACAGGGTTGCGGGTTACCGATTGTTTTTGCTTCGATAGCCAACTCACAAGTCGAGGAACAGATGCGGGTTGATCCGGAATCGCTTTCCCAGTTTTGCCGCGGTAGCCGGGCCAATCTGGCGTTTCCCGGCAAGTATTGCGGAAATGTTCGCCTGCGACGTAATATCAGCCAAATCTGCTTGCTTCAGGCCGTTCTCTTCCATCAAAAACTGCAACATCTCCACCCCGGATAGCTCGTCACGCTTGCGCGCCCAGCGCCGTTGCTCATAATGCTCCACAAGCGCCGCCAGCAAGTTCAGGAACTCCAATTCCTCTGGCGTGTTGTCTTTTATCGCGAGTTGGGTCAGATGCTCAACGGCTGCTGCGTGCTCTGCATCGTTGCGGATCGCAGTCGGCCTTTCTCCAGCCAACAACTCTCCGTACACCTTAGGATTGACTGTCAAAGTCGCCACTACTTCCATCCTCCCCTGTCATACTCCACATGAGTCAGCACATACTTTACGATCACCAGCCCAAGTTGGTATTGGATCACGGTAATCACCCGGTATTTGTTGCCTCCCACATCAAACACAGTGTGAGGCGCAACGTAATCAGCTGAATTGAAAGTTCTCCGGACTTCGCTGAAATTCGCCCAAGATGCCCCTTCGACAACCGTTTCCCAATTTGCCAACGGTTTCCTGGACGCAGCGTATTTCGGCTTGAAGCTTTCCAATCTGTCCTTACCGATTACTCTCAAACTATCAATATATCACAGTTGATATATTGGGCTGGGGTCTGTGCCCAGCCCTACCCTACTGGGGCGCCCGCGATATAGCTCTGCAATTGCTCGATTGTCGCCTCGTGCGACGTAATAATCCACTTGACAAGATCTCCAATGGAAACAATCCCGATCACCGCGCCACTAGCGCCCGTCACGGGCAGATGCCGTACCCGGTGCCGCGTCATAATCCGCATCGCCTCATCAATCGAACAATCCGGAGCCACTCGTATCGGATCGGAAATCATAATTTCCACCACGCTCGTCTCCTTGGATGAGCGCCCCAGTAGAATGATCTTTCGGGCGTAGTCCCGTTCCGAAATCAGGCCCACTAACTTACCGCCGTCAATGACGAGGAGGGAGCCAATCTCCTTCTCCGCCATCAGTGCGACCGCGTCGTAAACCGTGGCGTTTGATGCAATCGACCAGATCCGTTCGGTCTTCTGCTTCAAGATCGAGGAAATGGGATCAAGTACTTCCATATCATCACCCCCATGAACGGCCAGACGGCTAATGCAGCGAGTTCTGGCTGAGGGCATTATACGTCCGGCGGAGGACCTTGGAGCAATAAACTTTTCTATTGCCTCCAGTCCGGAAACAACTCCATATGGGCGAGGTCGGAAAACGCATCCGACAGGTCGCCGTCGGCATTCTCCAGGTTGGGACCGAAAGCATCAATGGGTAGCACTAGATCTGAGCTAAAGTCATCCTGTTCCTCGTCTTCTTCGCTCAGCCATTGCAATAGTTCTGCCGTTTCGGATATCACAATAATGGAACACCGAGCCGCTTCCGTTTATTCCTCATATCAACCAGGCGCGGATCAATTGAGCAGCAATGATGAACGATTGCGAATAGCGCCAAAAATAAGACACGCGCGCATGATTCGGGGCCTTCGGCGCGCCAGTTGCGGCGTCTTGGGGCGCGGTCTCCTCCACTTCGTTGGAGGCGCCATTGCATTTTGCTAGGAGATAGGTGATAAATTCTGGGCCGAAATAGGGCAGCATAGGGGAATAATGACCTCCGTGGTGGATCGTGTACTATGTGGTCCGCGGTACAATTTGGGGGTAACGAGTACTTTCCGTTCCGGCTTTGCTCACACCGGCGCGATGTACTGACGTGTCTATCCGGCGTCCACGAGGGATTGAACACACGGCCTCGGCCTTTTCATCCCGGGAAACGCAAAATACTGGGTAAACTTCCGCTAAAAGTTGCAAATTATTTTGGGGGGAAGGGGAATAGATTCTCCAGCGGCGTGTCATGCTTATACACAAAATTAAAGATAGAAAGAACTCCGGCGGGATAAGCTTTGCGTGAACTCGCCTTAGAGTATCTGGATGGGTTGTATGGCTACGCCATGACGCTGACTCGCAATAAGGCTGAAGCGGAAGATCTGGTGCAGGAGACGTACTTACGGGCTATGCGCGCGTTTGACCGCCTGCAACCGGAAAGCAACGTGAAAAGCTGGCTATTCACCATATTGCGCAATGTTTACTTGAATCAGATTCGTCATCAGCGGAGTGGCCCGCCCATTGTCGACATGGAAGATCAATTTTCAAATCTGCCGGATATTGCCGCCTCAGGCGAGCTTGACCCGCTCAGTAACTATCTGGCGACTCTGAAACGTCAAGATGTACACCGGGCAGTTGAGAGCCTGCCGTCCGTCTACCGCGAGGTCATCATTCTGCGCGAGTTTGAAGACTTAAGCTACCAGCAGATCGCCGAAGTGCTCAATTGCCCAACCGGCACGGTCATGTCCCGCCTGGGGCGCGCAAGAGAAAAACTGAAGCGCGTGCTGGAACACTGGCGGATAGTCGGTACCCCCGCCATAGAAGAGGGAGGCTAACATGAATCGCTGTGAGGAGTGCCTTTCGCGTATCGACTTCTATCTCGATGATGAGCTGCGCGATGACGACCTGGAGATTTTCAAACATCACCTAGACACCTGCGCCTCATGCCGCGAACAGTTGGACGAGCGCCGCCTCTTGGTAGAG
>DASXGT010000198.1:0-39897 GCA_036488895.1 Bryobacteraceae bacterium
GCCAAGGACCTCTGGCACCTGGGCGATCGAGCCCGCCATCATCTCAAGCGCATGCGCCGCCGCCCCAAACTGATTCGCGCCTTCTGGAAGCAGTCCTCCCTTGTCTTCTGATTCCGCTATATTATGCGGCATTCAATAAGCCCACTGCCGGAAAGCAGCACTCGATTTGCGAAGTTATCCGGCAGTATGCTGACAACTTGCTTGATTGATCAGTGTCCAGGAAAGTATATCAACTTACCGGGTGTTACTTCGCCTTCCGAGCCGTGACCGTAAGGGAGCGGCAACGTACGCCAGTCAGTTACAACTGTTTTCCTGTAACAACTAACTAGGCAAACAAGCCGCCGCGAAGCGCGCTCAAGCGTACTCTTGGTCCTCCGGATAACGGAAACGCACTTCCTCCAGATCTCTATCTGAAATACATTCAAAATGCTGGACGATCCGTGGGTCAAATTGAGATCCGCTCATGCGATGGATTTCCGCGCGCGCCACTCCGATATCCTGCCCTTTGCGGTAGCAGCGATCCGCCGTGATGGAATCGAGCGTATCGGCGATGGAAAACAATCGCGCGCCCAAAGGAATGGTCTGGCCTGCCAACTGCCGGGGATATCCGGTCCCGTCATAGCGTTCATGATGAGACAAAACAATCTCCGCCTCCAGATCCATGCCCGGAATGCCTGAGAGCAGATTGGCTCCTAGTTGCGGATGCAGTTCCATGATGCGCCGCTCTTCAGGATCTAGCTTGCCGGGTTTCATGAGGATGTTGAAGGGAATGCCGGATTTGCCCACGTCGTGCAGGAGCGAGCCTATTTCCAGCGCCTCCAGCGCCATTTCATCTAGCTGCATCCGTTTTCCAAGCAGCACCGCGAACGCCGCCACGCGCCGCGAGTGTTGAAAAGTCTCGAAGCGCTTCAGGCCCAATAAATCGAAAATGGGCATAAGCTGGCTGGCGCTACTGCCGCCGGAAAGATGCTTGCCGTTCAAAATAAGCCGTAATGCCTCCCGCGCGGATTGGAGATGATTCGTATGTTTATGGTCCAGGTGCCGGGAGACCAATTGCATGATGTGACTGGGATTGGCGGGCTTCAGTAAATAGTCGGTAGCGCCCGCGCTCATGGCGTCGGTGGCGGAAGATAGATCGCAGAACCCGGATAGCAGAATGACCGGCAGCGTGGGATGCATCGCTTTTACCGTGCGGACTAGATCCATGCCATTCATGCCGGGTAGGGCGATATCCGACAGCACCAGGCCAGGCGGAGCCGCATCGGGCTGGGACTGCGCGGCGGATAACCAGCGCAGGGCGGACAGGCTATCTTCAAACGTCTGGCACTGATAGCCGCGCGGTGTTAATACCTCGCTTAAATACGTGCGGATTGATTGATCATCGTCCACGACTACTATGGTTTCTGAGTGAGTCGTGGGCATCGTCGATTGACTTATCGACGGAATTCCGCCAAACTGTACGGCGCTCCCAAGGTGTAGTTACAGCCGGCATGTCAACGCAAAAAGGGCCAAGCTTTATCCAAAGCCTGGCCCGAAGCAAAGGCGGATCGCTTGGTACGGCTATGCGGCCCGCCGAACTGGAAACTTAAGTAAATTCCCGGCTTTAACGGGCTCTCCCGTGTCTGGTGAAAATAGGGTCGCTAGCATCGGTTCCTTGCCGGAGCCATTGAAATACTGGTCAAGCGGAAACAATGCGTGCGGCTCTAACTCCCGGAAGGTGCGGCCCAGTTTCTGCTCGATCCGGTAAACGTCATGGAAAAATGCGCCGCGATCCGTTTTGAGTTTGCGGCAACATAGTTTCCAATCGGCGCCTAGTAAATAATGATATTTAAAGATTAAATACTCTCGCTCGCCGAGTGTACGGCGACTTACTAAACAAAAATCGGCGATATATTCCTCGTCTTTTAAACCCCACACGGCCTTTCGCTGCCGACCCGGATTTGCTTCCAGGGATACCCGGCTAATGTATTTCTCTTTTGAAGCACATTGCCGGAATCGCGCATAGCAGGCGCGGAAAATCGACCTGAACACGCAATTGCAAGGGGTGGACACCCCTCCGCGGCCCGGCCGAAGCCCCAGACCATAACAATGCGTGCAAGACTGCTGCGCCAAAGCAAGCGTTTCAGCGCGCGTCCATTCCATTTTGTTTATCTTTTTATCCAACATTTCTACCGTCCCTACGCTTGAGTGTTGTTGGTATAACTCATGAATCTAAAGATACAGTACTTGTAGTACCGCCGCAAATTAAATAAGAAATATTTTCCACATTTGAGTGAGAGTAATTCGCGAATTTTGCACAACTTATTAATACCAATGGAGTAAGGTGCGTAATTCACCGGATTAAGTCTGACCGTTCAGTTAGATACATTCAGGTAAAAAGGAAAGGGCCTATTTCATAGTGGAATCAGATGGACGGCTGCTTAGGGTTACTTTTGAGCTGCTCAGCGAAAGATTATTGGCATTTGTGCGATTACGAATTAAAAATGGCGAATACACCGAGCGAGGCTTGGCGCGGATTTTAGGTGTCTCTCAACCGCAAATGCATAACGTTCTGAAAGGTGCGCGGGGACTGCGCCCGGCCTTGGCGGATCGCTTTCTGAGGAAATTCGGAATCACCGCGTTGGAGTTATTGACCGACGCGGAGTTAAATGACGCAATCTCCACGCGAAGACTCGCCGAAACAGGAGCGGACGACTTGCGGCGCTGGAGGAAGCCGGTCAGCCGTAGCGCGCGTCTGAATTTGCGGCATGACGAGAAAGTGGTTTGAATCGGCTAGGTAGGAATAATCCTAGGCGGAGGCGCGCTGCGAAGGCTAGCGCTTGCGGCAGCCGATGTTTCGAAATGATGCACGCTTTCCAATTTGAAACAGGGTCGCCAGGCTCCGGTGTTTCAGAACGACCGCGCAGCGATCTTAAGTTGGGCCCGGACTGTATAAGCGTTAACGGCGGACCGCTGCAAACTCCTTAGTGTCAATTATTTGGCGGTATGGCGGCTAAATTCTGAGGGACGTCGCAAAGGTGGTTGAACGAGTGCTTTTTCCTAAGCGAACAGAACGCAAACGAAGCGTTCCGCAAGGGAGAAACACCAGTGACCGCCGCCACCCAACCAGCGCTTTCAGTCAGGCTCCAAAGCCTCAGGCCCGAAGACCCATGTGCCGAACGCACCGCCAGACAGCAGCGACGCGATCAACTTATCCTCGAGCACATGCCGCTTGTTACAGCGATTGCCGCGCACATTCAAAAGTCGGTTCCGGTGCATATTGAGCTGGACGATCTGATTCATGCCGGAATGATGGGCCTCTTTGACGCGGCCGTCAAATACCGGGACGACAAGGAAGTTGCCTTCCCAACCTATGCCAAGCACCGTATCCGGGGATCGATTTTAGACAGCCTGCGGCAGCAGGACTGGGCCTCTAGAGATTTGCGAAAGCGCTACAAGCAGCTGGAAGTGCTGACCCGCGAGTTGACGGTAAAACTGCAACGCGCGCCCACGGAAACGGATCTCGCCGGAGCGATGGGATTATCGCCACGCCGCTGGCAATCGCTGATGGTGGATTTTCGCAGCTTGGGTCTTGCCGCCATCCAACAACATCCCAACGACCGCGAAGAGCATTTGATGCCGGAGGCGGCCAGTTCGCCCACGTTGGCTCCGGATTCAGTATTTGCCCGCTCCGAATTGCGCGGCAAACTGGCGAATGCCTTGAAGACGCTGCCGCAGCGCTACCGGCAGGTGGTGCATCTGTATTACGAGCGGGATCTCACTATGAAAGAGATCGGTGGATTGCTGGGAGTGAATGAGAGCCGGGTCTCGCAGATTCATAAATCGGCCTTAGAGCGGATGCAGACGGCGTTGGGCGCCGGCGGCATCCATTCCGTGGCGATGTTTCAGTAGCGCGGGTACGTTACTGCACGCTAAGGCGGTAGGGTAGCATCCGTAGCATCCCGCCTTCCAGTAGTGCGCGGCTGGGAAGACCGGGAAACTGCTTGCGGATCCGGCTTTCAGCGAAAGAATTCTCCAATGCATCGGGAGAAGCATTAGAGAGAACTTCGTAGAGACTGCGGCGCGGGGGATACGCCACCAGATTGGTATCTCCGCTGGCCGAAAGATTGGCTTTCCTCCGGATCAGGGCAATGGCTTGGTCAAGTCCGCCCAGTTCGTCCACCAGTCCGTTCTCGCGGGCTTGTGTTCCCATCCACACGCGTCCTTGTGCAATGGCATCGATCTGATCGAAGTTTTTCTTGCGGGCAGTGGCCACCTTGCCGACGAATGAACGGTAGGTGGCCAGGATGGAATCATGCAGTTTTTGCTGGGCTGCGTCGCTGAGCGGCTCGGCGACCGAGTCGATGCCGGCCATCTTCCCGCGGGCCAGCGTTTCCATCTGCACGCCGAGTTTGTCGAAAAGGCCGCGCAAGTTGGGCCTGATATACAGCACGCCGATGGAGCCGGTGATCGTGTTGGGATAGGAAACCACCGGATCGCCCGTCATGGAGATGAAATAACCGCCCGAGGCCGCGACATCCGACATCGAGATTACAAGCGGTTTAGCGGCGCTGAGCAGCTTCAGCTCATGCAGAATTTCGTCTGAGGCCACGGAATCGCCGCCGGGCGAATCCACGCGCAGGATGACGCCTTTTACTCCGCTATCATTTCTCACCTGCCGTATGACTTTGGCGAACGCGCCGGAAGCAATGGCCGTTTGGTTGCCGAGCGATGCGCCGTCCGGATCGCCGCGCACAATGTCGCCTTCGCCAGTCAGCAAAGCGATGCGGTCGCCTTTACCAGGGACGGCGCGGGAATAGCTTTTGATGTTGACCTTATTCAAGTCACGCAAACCCAGTTTCCTTTTTAGGGCGCTATAGACATCGTCCTCATAGCCGAGTGCATCGATGAGTCCATCGGCTTTCGCCTGGCTGGCAAGAAAAGGACCGGCATCAACCAGTGTTTTGATCTCATCCGCGCTCTTGTGGCGCCCTTGCCCCACCGCCGCGCAGAATTCGCCGTATAACTGATCCAGCACCTGATTCAAAACTTCGCGTGTCTCCGGCGACATATTCGTTTTGGTGAATAAGTCGCCGGCATCTTTATACTTTCCGATGTGATCCACCTGCACGGTCACGCCAAATTTGTCGAGGGTGTTTTTGAAATACATCTCCTGCAACAAAAAGCCTTTGACTTCCAGCATGTCGTCAGGGGAGACAAAAATCTGGTCGGCCACCGAAGCCAAGTAATATTCCCTGGAGCCGGGGCTTTGCAGATACGCATAAACAGGCTTGCCGGACTTCTTGAAATTCGTGAGCTCCTGGCGCAGCTCCTGCAATTTGCCCCAACCGGCGCCAATGCCGCGCGGTTGCAGGACGATCGCTTTGACGCGGTTATCGGTGGCTGCCGCGCGCAGCGCCGTCCAGACATCCCGCACGGTAGGGGACGTCTGCGCCTGCACAAAGGGGATGGGAATATCGACCGAAGGCGCCTCGGGAAGATCTCCATCAAGTGTAAGGACAAGTACGGAGTCACCCGCGATCGTCGGCTGCTTGTGACTGAAGGCGCGGCCAATAGAAAAGAGGATGATGAAGCTTCCGACAACCGTTACCACGATGCCAACCGCTATTCCAAGGACAAACTTCCACATATGCGGGTAAGACAATCTCCTAGAGGAAGCGTAGCAATATCAAGTTGCGCCTGTTCCCGACCTGGCGGCAACGGTTGCGTCAGGCATAATCTCTTTTAAGAAGCAACCGATACCGGCTGCGCCGGCAACAAGCCCGCTTGGATGGCGTATTGGATCAACGTGGTGCGGTTATGAATATCCAGCTTACGCATCAGGTTCAGCTTATGCGCTTCGATGGTTTTGATGCTGAGCGAAAGCTCGGCGGCCACTTCGCGCACCGTCCGGCCCTCCGCTAAGAGGCGCACCACTTCTTGTTCACGCGCGGTCAGAACGGAGACACGGGGAAACTCGCTGGATCCGGCCAGCGCTTGCAGGTCCGGCACAATGCGTGAAAGGCTGCTGGGGTGGTGGTTTTCAGAAGCGGCGATCTGGCGGATACCGGCAAGCAATTCGGCCGGGCCGCAGTTCCTGAGCATGTAGCCGCGCGCACCGGCCGCAATGGCCAGCTCCAACTGCTCTGGACTATCGTCATTGGTGAGAAAGAGCAGGCCGGTTGTGGCGTCGAGTTGGCGAATCTGCAGCGGCCCCGAGTCTTCCGCTTCGGTAAGCAGGCTTAAGTCCATCACCAGCGCATCCGGGAGCAGTTCCCGGGCCTGCTTCAGGGCGTCGCTGGCAGTTGAGGCTTCACCCACCACTTCCATGTCGCTTTCCGCGGTTAATAGGGTCCGCAGGCCGCGCCGGAATAGCAGATGGCCGTCCGCCAGGATAATTTTGTGTGTTTGTTTGCCGTTTGTGGTGTGTCTGCCAGCCATAGATAGAGCGCCTTCCCGCGATAAGAACCCGTTGCCGGAGAACTACCGCGGTCATCTGGCTTATCGGCGGAAAACGCGTTGGCCTTTTGTAAAACTGAAAGTTCTAAAAAGCTAAAGCCCGCGCGGCGTGCTGCCGACTGAACCAGTAGTCGCGGTGACCAAAAGTCGAATAGTCTCCGTGCTTCCGGTTTCCTTGGCGCGGTCTAGGGCGGTGCGGCCATGGTTGTCACGCAGTGTGGGGGAGGCGCCGCGTTTGAGTAATAAGGCGAGGGCATCCACTTTTCCGAGCGATGCCGCGAGCATCAGCGGAGTGGCGCCCGCTTCCCGGTCCCGGGCATCGATTTTGGCGCCCCTGTCGAGTAATAGTGTAATCACATCGGTGCTACCCGCCAACGCGGCGTCGTGAAGCGGCGATCCACCTTGAGCGTTACGGGCTTCGAGGCTCGCGCCATGATCCAGAAAAAGCTGCACGACTTTCTTTTGCCCCTTAAGCGCTGCGTCGTTGAGATAACTGGAGTGCGCTGCCGTGGGTTGATTGATGTCAAACCCGGCTTCAATCAACTGCCGCGCTATTTCGGTCTGGCCCCGAACCGTGGCAGTCTCCATAGCCTCTCTAGCCGCTTCATCCACGGCGCTGCCCAATTCATCTTGCCGTGGGCTCATATGCAAAAGCACCGCGACCACGTTTTCGTTTTTATACGCCAGCGCAAGGTCGAGCGGCGTCTGTCCCGAGCGATCGCGTTGTACGGGGTTGGCGCCTGCCTCCACCAGCGGCTTGATCAAAGCGGCAATGCCTTTGATGCAAGCTTCGTGCAAGGGCCCCCGGCCATCGGCGGCATGGACCTGTTTAACGTCCGCGCCTTTCGACACGAGCAGCGCAGCGGTCCGCGCTTGATTATGCAGAATGGCGCTGTCAAGAGGCGTGCGTCCATCGGCATCAAGCGCAGCGATATCCGCATGAGCGTCCAGCAAAAGTTGGACAACTGCCTGATTATCTTTAGAGGCAGCCAGGTGAAGCATGCTTTCGCCCTCGCGGGAAACGGAATTCGCGTGCGCTCCGGAAGTCAAGAGGAGCTGCACTACGGCTGTGCGACTGCTTAATATGGCGTATTGCAGCGCGCTTGCGCCGTTTTCGGTATTACGCGCGTCCGGATCGGCCCCCCGCGCTAGCAGAAATCGGGCGATTTCCAGGCGGCCTGACAATGCCGCATCAAGCAGAGGAGGGCTGCCCGTCGAATCAACTGAATTTACATTCGCGCCGTTGTTAACCAACCGCTGAACTTCCGGCAAATTTCCGTCGCGCACGGCCTGATGCAGGGCTTCCGCGGCCGTCGGCAAAGCGGGTGGTTGCTTCGCCGCAAAACCAGCCCTAACGCCGGTAGCGGCAAATATTCCGGCGGCTAGAAACAAAGCGAGGAGCAAAGCTCGCCGTAACATGGCAACAGCGTACCATTTGGTACGCTGTCCGGAAAGCTTGCTCCTCAACTTTTGATGAAATGCGTGGGCCGCCGCCTTACGCGGTTACCATGTACTTCTCAAGCATCTTCTGAAATTCGGGCTTGCCAATCGCTCCTACTTTTTGTTCCACGATCTGGCCGCCCTTGAAGAGCAGCAAAGTAGGAATGCCGCGAATTCCGTAGCGAGCCGCTACCTGCTGGTTCGTATCCACATCGAGCTTGCCAACCTTAACCTTACCTGCGTATTCGGTCGCAACCTGATCCACTGTCGGTCCCATCATGCGGCAAGGCCCGCACCATTCGGCCCAAAAGTCCACCAGCACCGGGACGTCTGCTCTCAGCACGTCGGTATCAAAGGAAGCGTCAGTAAAGGTTAATGTGTTGTTGCCTGCCATTTATTTCTCCAATCGGTTAGATGTGTTATCGCCTATTATGATTCACCCTTAGGCTAAACTGATGGGCGGATGGCTTTTCGACCCCGAAAGTTGGCCCGAAAGGCGGCTCAAACCCTGGTTTCGCTGCGGCCCTGCGTCACATTCGCCCTGCCCTTGTTGCTGGTCGCTGCGGTCGCGCCTCTTCTGGTTGCCCAGGGGGCCGCGCAGGGGCCGGACCTTAAAGATACCGGCGAAAGCCAGTTCGGCGTCAGCCGCACCCTCTTTGCCACCCTAGCCGCGATTAATGCGGCGGGATATGACGCCGGCATCGACTCGCCGCTCAATGATCACTTCAAGTTGCGCACGCAGATTCGCGAGATTTTGGCCAAACGCCAGATTCCCTGCCTAACGGATTTACGTGAGTTCTATAAATCGCACAAAAAGCCGACCGAAGCCGCCGATTTAGGGCAATACCTGTCTTTCGCGCTGCTGGCGAGTGAAGCGCCCAAATTTGAGCTTTCGGGCTTTGAGCTGCCTCCCGACGTAGAACCTCTGCGCGGCTTTAGCGAATTACTGTCACGTTTCTACAAAGAAGCCAATCTAGATGATTTGTGGAATCGCTCTCAAAACGCCTACGCGTCGGCTATTTCTGAATATCAGGATGCGGTGATTAACACCCTGTTCGAAGCGAACGGGTATTTGCGCAACCCGTCGGGATATTTGGGGCGGCGCTTCAAAATTTATCTGGATCTGCTGGGCGCGCCCAACCAGGCGCAGGTGCGCAGTTATAAAGACGATTATTTCATCGTCATCACGCCCACCAGCACGCCTGTGGTGGATGAAATCCGCGATGCTTATCTGGCTTATTTGCTGGATCCTCTGAGCTTCAAGTACGCCGCCGCAATCAAAGAGAAGCAGGTTTTAAAGAAATACGCAGATGATGCGCCGGCCTTGGATTTAGCCTATAAAGACGATTTCTCATTGCTGGTGACGAAATGCCTGATTAAGGCCGTGGACAGCCGCATGCTGCACGGCGCCGAGCAGCGCGAGGCCTATGTAAATCGTGCCATGAGCGAGGGCTTTATTCTCACCGCGTCATTCGCGGTTTCGCTGCAGGAGTATGAGCACCAGCCGGATGCGTTCCGGCTGTATTACCCGAACCTGATCGCCCAAATCGACGTCAAGCGCGAACGCAAGCGGCTTTCGGAAGTGCATTTCGTGCAATCGGTGGCCCCGCGCGTGGTCGCCGCGCCCACGCAGGCGCAGTTGGATCCGGCCGAGGCCTCACTGCAGGCAGCCGAGGGGCAGTATGAGGCGTCTGATTTAGAAGCCGCGCAGCAGACATTTAAGAAAGTATTCCAGCAAACGGCGGACAAAGCCATGCAGGGACGAGCGTATTACGGCCTGGGCCGCATCGCCCTACACTTAAATCAGAGCAGTGAAGCGAAAGAGATGTTTCAGCGCACCGCGGATTCTGGAACCAGTCCGCCCATTGTGGCTTGGGCGCACGTCTACCTAGGGCGTCTGGCGCTGGCCGAGCATAATTTCAAGAAAGCCAGCGCTGAGTTTCAGACAGCGCTGGCGATAGACACGATATCCTCGATGGCCCGTGAGGCCGCGGAAAAAGGATTACAGAGCAGTTCAACAGGAGAAAAACAGCCATGAAAAGCCGATTTGTCGCGCACGCGACCACACTGATTTTTGCAGCCCTGCCGCTGCTGGCCTATCAAGCCGCCCCTGCCGGGCCGCACCCGAAGAATAAAGAAGAATTGGCGGCTCTGCAGAAGGTCCAAGCCGCGCAGCAAGCGCGGGATTACGATGCTGAATTAGCGGGCATCACCAATGTGCTTGAGAATTTTTCGAACACCGATTTTAAGATCCAACTACTGAATATGGCGCTTGGCGCCGCACAGCAGAAAAATGACCTGCCGCAAATTGTGACCTGGGGCGAGCGGCTGATGCAGGCCGATCCGAACGACATCTCTTCGCGTGTGACGCTGGCCGAGGCCACCGCCTCCCACACGCGGGACAATGATTTGGACAAAGCGCAGAGCATCCAAAAGGTCAGGGATTACGCGCATAAGGCATTGGACCTTCTGAATGCCAACCCGAAAGCGCCCGAGGGCATGCAGGAAGCCGAGTGGCCCGGATACAAGAAGACGCTCACGTCTCAATCCTATGATGCTTTGGGTCAGGCCTCGGCGTTGGAAAAGAAATATCCGGAAGCCATCGCCAGCTACAAGCAGGCGGTTGATGCGGATCCCACCGCAGCCGTATCGGTGGCGCGCATGGCCAAAGCGTACTTCGACAATAAGCAGTATGACGACGCCATCACCACCGCCGATAAGGTTTTGGCCATGAACGAGGCACAACCGGCGGTAAAAGCCTTTGCGCAGACCCAGAAGGATAACGCCACTAAAATGAAAGGCGCCGCCAAATAACGGCGCTTCGTTCGTATCAAATGCAAGCTCCCGCCGAGGGATTGGAAAGAAAGCTCGGATACCGGTTCGCTAACCAGGATTTGTTGATCCGCGCATTGACGCACCGTTCTTGTGCCGCCGAGGGGCTTGCGCCCGGAGGCGGCGATAACGAACAGTTTGAATTCCTCGGCGATTCGATTCTAGGCTTTGTGGTGAGCGAGGCCTTAGTGAGGCAGCAGCCGCAAGCGCGGGAAGGGCAGCTCTCGCAGTGGAAGTCGCATCTGGTGAGCGCCACGCACCTGCATCAGTGTGCGGTGGCAATTGGCCTGGGCGACTTTCTGCTGCTGGGGCGCGGGGAAGAGCGGAATGGGGGCCGGGCGCGTAAAACGCTGCTGGCGAATGCGTTCGAAGCAGTGATCGCCGCCATACACCTGGATGGCGGCCTCGACCCCGCGCAACGCTTTATTGAGCGCTACGTGCTGGCGGGTTTCGCGGAGCTCGATGCCGATTCCATTGAAACTCTGAATCACAAGAGCGTGTTGCAGGAACGCACCCAGGCCCTGGGCATGCCGGTTCCGCGTTACTCAACGGTGAGCACTAGCGGCCCGGAACACGCGAAGGTGTTTACCGTGGAGGCGCGCGTCGGGGATTATTTGATAGGCCGCGCTACCGGTACCTCAAAGAAAGCGGCCAGCCAGCAGGCAGCGGAACTGTTGATTGCGCAACTAAACGCGGTGGAAGCCGGACAGCAGCAGCCGTAAACGCCGCCTACTCTTTCAGTAGCGCAAGCAACTCGGCCAGCTCGCGGCGTAGTTCCTGATGGAACGCGGGGCTGCCCGCAAAGAGCTCGCCTTGTTGACGAGGGACGGCCACCGGTTTCGGCGCCGGTTCGCGCTTGGGTCTTGCTTCCAGCATCTTGCGCGCGCCTTCGATCGTGAAGCGTTTTTCGTAAAGCAGGCGTTTGATCTCAAGCACCAACTCCACGTCTTTGCGCCGGTAAAGCCGATGCCCGGTGCCGGATTTCTTGGGGCCGAGTCCGCTAAATTCGGTTTCCCAGAATCGTAAGACGTAGGGTTTGATCCCAGCCAGCTTGGCCACCTCGCCAATCCTGAAATACAGCTTGTTGGGGATTTCCGGGTCCGCGAGCGGCGTTTGAGCCAAATCTTCCATGTAGGACGTATGTCCGATTTCAATTGTAGCCAGATGCAATCTCTTTGACGAGAGTTTATAAGAAGGTCATCGAGAAGATGGGCTCAGCCGGACTTTGAGCGGGCAGGGCGCCGCGCGATGCTATTTTCCATGGCTGCGCGCAAAATATGATTGATGCGCGTCTGATAGCCTTTGCCGTTGGCCTTAAGCCAAGCCAACACGTCTGTGTCGAGGCGGATGGTCAGTTGGCTCTTAGCCGGCGGCCATGCAGCCGTCGCTTTCGCAAAAAACGCCTCATCAAGAGGCGGGATGTCCGAATAGTCTATTGGAATTGCATTCAACCGCTTCTTTTCAAGCGAAGTCAGATGCCGGAGATTCTCCGGATCAAGTTGATAGCGTTTCATATTGCCGCTGTTCGCGCTCATTTGCTTTCCTCGCTGATATTAACCGGAAACGTTCACGGCGCGGCGTGTAAGCGATGGCAAATAGCCGTCCATCGATCAGACCCAGAGTAAGCCGGCGCTCTTCGTTATAGTTTCTGCGGTGGTCAACCGCGTCTAACCGGTGTGGATCCAAGAATACTCGCACTGCATACTCGAACGGAATGCCGTGCTTAGCGATGTTTTGCATCGCCTTCCTTTCATCCCATTCAAACTCCAACCATCAGTGTACCTCTTTTTGTAGTTACACCTGGGGCTCATACCTCATCGAGGAGATTTCGAAAGCCACCAGTCGCGGCCGGCGCACCAGCAGGTTTCATCGGGCGCGGAATGGCGGTATAGCGAACGCACTTCACCCAGGTGGCCGCGCTGAAAAGCATCGGATAATTTTTGAGCCGTGTCTTCATCCCGTGCCCCGGTACACGGAATAAACATGGCCTGGGAGAGGAAGCGCGCGGAATAGGCACTGTCGCCAGATGATCCGCGAGTGACCAGTAGCATGCCGCCGTAGCCTTTTGCGGGAGTCAACGGGAAGAGGAGCCGGCCACCCGGGCGCAGCGCGTCAAGCCAGACAGCCATCGGTTCCGTGGCGCCGGCGCTCACATAGATCACGTCGCAATCCGGCAATGGCCCCTCCACGCCCGAGCGCGCATACACCGTGACATTCGGCCGATCCACCAGATTCGTGGTAGCCCGCAGCGCCAGGTCAGGCTCTATTTCGTAGGCAAAAACTGATCCGTTCTCTCCCGTAAGCTGAGCCAGGATCGCGGTGTAATAGCCGGTTCCGGCACCCACGTGAATGATGGTTTCGCCGTCCAGGATCTTCAGCGCTTCCAGGCACGTGGCGTGCAGCGTGGGCTGGCCGTTGTTGATAGGCGAATCACTCGTGAGCGCCACGACAACATCTTGGTAAAGCATCGCGGGGTCGTCGCAAACAGTTTCAACGTAGCCGCTTGGCGTGAAGATTCGCCAGGGGCCCGGCCCGATGAAACGCTCTCTGGGAGTGGAAGCAAAAGCCGCGCGCAAGCGGGAATCCGGATCGGTAATTCCTACCCTGGCGGCGGTCAGATTCGCAAATAACTCGCGGAAAGATTGCAAACGGTTCATTGATTTCGGTTCGGGCACGGTTATTTTATTGCAAAGATCGCCTTGTAACTATGAAATCATGGTGTCGGGGAACTGGGATGCTTCTCGATGAAAGAGTCGATTGGTCGGAATGTGCTCTGGTAGAGCTAACCCACACCGCCTCCTACGGTAAGCAATAACCTTGATCAATGAATAAACCACTGCGCTACGGACTGCTGGGCTTCGGAGTTCTAGTTGTCGCAGCCGGTATTTTCGGTTCGTTCTATCTGAAGACCTTAAATCCCCGCCTTAAGGCGCGCGTAGTGCAGGCGCTCGAAGAACGCTTTGATGCCGATGTCGATCTCAAAACTTTAGACGTCAGCATTTTTCCGCAGCCGACGGTGGAAGGGGAGGATCTGCGCATCCGGCATCACGGTTGGGATGATGCGCATCCGCTGATCGCCATCCATCGGTTTCGCGCAACCACCGACTTCCTAACATTAGCGGCCACGCGCGATCGCGTAAGCTTCGTGACTCTGGATGGAATGGAAATCCATCTTCCTCCGCGCGAGGCCGGAAAGCCAAGCCCGCTGGCCGCGCATAAAAAAGGCGCAAATCAACTGCGCTTTTTAATTCAGACGATTGTGGCGAAAGACACCCTGCTCGAAATCGAGCCCAAGAAAGCAGGCAAAGATCCGCTGCGCTTCGATATGAAGGAACTGACTTTGCACTCGGTTGGTCCCGGCAAGGCCATGAGCTTTGTTACGAAGCTGACGAATGCCAAGCCGCCCGGCTTGATCGATAGCACCGGCCATTTCGGCCCCTGGGACCGTGACGATCCGCGCTCGACGCCGGTATCGGGTGACTATACGTTTCAGCACGCCGACCTCGGCGTGTTTACCGGTATCAGCGGCATCCTTTCGTCCATAGGCGAATATCACGGCCAGTTGCAGCACATTGAAGTGAACGGCAAGACGGACGTCCCGGATTTTTCGCTTCAACCCAAAGGCGACCCCGTGCATTTGAACACCCAGTTTCACTCGATTGTAGACGGCACCAACGGCGATACCGTTCTGGACCCGGTAGACGCTACGTTCCTGCAAAGCGAGTTCGTCTGCCGCGGCGGCGTAGTCCAGCAAAACGGGCCGCGCGGCAAAACCGTATCTCTTGACGCAGTAGCCAAGCATGCCCGTATCGAAGATATTTTGAAGCTTGTAATCGGTGGGAAAAAGCCGATCTTAACGGGCGGCGTTAATTTTACAGCGAAAATTGAAATTCCTCCCGGCCATGAGCGCGTCATCGAAAAGCTGAAATTGGACGGACGTTTTGCGCTGCAATCTGCGAATTTCACCAATCCGAATGTGCAGCGGCGCTTGAATGAATTGAGTGAGCGGGCGCGCGGCATCTCCAAGCACGAAGCCGACAATGACGGAGTACCAACCGCTACAGCCGCATCGGATTTACGCGTCAAGTTCAAGCTCGATCGCGGCACGGCCAGGTTTGAGCGCATCTCTTTCCGCGTGCCTGCGGCGCTTGTCGATTTGGTGGGCACATTCAATTTAGGCAACGATAAGATCGACCTGAACGGCAAATTCGCCATGCAGGCAACTCTCTCAGATACCCAATCGGGAATCAAGCACTGGCTGTTGAAGCCCTTCGACCCGGTTTTTAAGAAGGACGGAATGGGTTTTGAAGTGCCGCTCAGTATCGCCGGCACGAAAGACGAGCCGGAAGTTGGAACTCGCGTGTTTCACAAAAAGATCCAGATACATTAAGATCAGTTTGTAATTGCCAAGCAGCTTATTCATGAAACTCTTTTCCGCCATTTCAGCCGCAGCCGTTCTCCCCTTTGCCATGACCATGTCCGCCGCCTCTCCCAAAATCGACAAGCAGCCCTTCGGCGTAACGCCCGACGGCACGCATGTATTCGTCTACACGCTCAAGAACGGCGCGGGGATGGAAGTAAAGGTCACCAACTACGGTGGAACCATCACTTCCATCAAAGTCCCGGACCGCAACAAGAAATTTGACGACGTGGTGCTCGGGTTTGATCGCGTGGAAGGCTATACCGCGAAAACCAACACTTCTTATTTCGGCGCTCTGATTGGTCGTTATGGAAATCGCCTGGCCGGCGGCGCATTCAAGCTGGACGGGAAAACTTACCAGGTTCCCAAGAACGAAGGCATGAACAGCCTGCACGGCGGCATGGTGGGCTTCAACCAGCGCATTTGGGAAGTAAAGGAAGTAGCGTCCCCGGAAGGGCCTGCGCTGGAATTGCACTATCTGAGTCCGGACGGAGAACAAGGCTTCCCTGGAAACCTGGACGTGACGGTGCGTTACACGCTGGATAGCAAGAACGGCCTGCACATCGATTACAGCGCCGCCACCGACAAGAACACTGTTCTCAACTTGACGAACCACTCCTATTTCAATTTGCTGGGCGCGGGCAGCAAGAGCGTGCTGACGCACAAGCTGATGCTAGCTGCTGACCACTTCACGCCGGTGAATGCCACGTTAATTCCCACAGGCAAGATCGTCGCTGTGGCGGGCACGCCGTTCGACTTCCGTAAATCGACGGAAATCGGCTCGCGTATCAATCAGGATAACGAGCAATTGAAATTCGCCAAAGGCTACGACCAAAATTTCGTGCTAAACCATCCTGGAGACCTTTCCGCTTTGGCGGCCAAGGTAGAGGAGCCCACCACCGGGCGCGTGTTGGAAGTGTTTACCGACCAACCCGGCTTGCAATTCTATACCGGCAACTTCTTGGATGGGACGAATAAAGGTATCGGCGGCGCATACGCGTTCCGCTCCGCGCTCTGCATGGAGACGCAGCATTTTCCGGATTCGCCGAACCATCCTAACTTCCCTAGCGCGGTCTTGCACGCCGGGCAGAAATTTCATAGCACCACGATCTACCGCTTCAGCGTGGAATAACGCTTATTTATGTACCCGCCGCAGCGTAAGCGCGTCGGGCCGTAAGGTAGCATTCCGCAGTTTCTGCAAATCGTCAGTAACATGCACCAGCTTGCCGGTGAGATGATTCGATTGCTCCGAAGCCAGAAACGCGGCATGCGCCAGTTGTAACTCTGCTGAAACTCCGCCGCTGCGCCGAGTATCTTTAGCCGCGCTAACTACCGGCGCTTCCAGCCGCTCCTCGGCCCGAATAATCTCATCGGTAAAATTTGTATACGCCGGGCCGGGGTCTAAACAATTGATCTGCACATTGTCGTCTATCACTTCGGCGGCGATCGATTCCACGAAGCGCGCGACCGCCGTCTTCGAGGTCGCGTACGCGGAGAATCCCACTTTTGGCTGCGTGTCGCTTTCACACGTGAGCACAATAACCTTTCCAGCGCGCCGGCCCACCATGGAAGGCAGCACCGCGCGGCAGGCATGCACCACGCCCAGCAGATTTACCTGCAGTGCTTCCGCCCACGCCTTCAGCGGCGTGCTCATAAATGAGCTCAGCGGACCCGGCACCCCGGCGGCGCAAATCAGAATGTCAATGGGCGTTCCAAATGCAACGCCGGCCCGATCCACCGCCAGCGTCAACTGTTCGGCGTCAGTGACGTCGGCAAGGATGCGCAAAGCATTCCCGCCCGCTTGGGCGATTTCAAGTTGTGTCAAGTCAATTTCAGCCTTGCTGCGGCCTACCAATGCAATGCGCGCGCCCAATTTGGCGAACCCTAGGGCGAAGCGCTTTCCGATGCCGCGGCCCGCGCCGGTTATCAAAACATTCTTCTTCTGAAACTCATGATTGAATGCTGTCAAAAGGTCGTCCCGATTCAAGAGTAGAACAGGCCCGTTACACCCGAAGAGTCTGACGCTTGTAAGACGCGCTTGACACAATAATATTGTGCTTTTGCGCTATAATTTAGCTAGCGGATCTGCCTTGCCAGGTGCGAGGACGATTCGTATTTCATTTTCAGGGGGCCAATGAGCAAAGAAGACAGTATAGAAGTCACCGGAACAGTAGTCGAGAAGTTCCCTAGTGGATTATTTAGCGTTCAACTTGACCAGGAAAGAACGATACTCGCTCACTTAGCGGGAAAACTCAGACGTAATCGAATCCGCGTGTTAGCCGGCGACCGCGTCACTTTGGAGATGTCTCCTTATGACCTCACCAAGGGACGTATCACCTACCGCCACAAGTAATCCTTTTTCCTCGCAATCCCAGTTCAGTTTAAAGTCTCATCGGAGGCGTATTTTGGTCATCTTTGGCACTCGTCCAGAGGCGATCAAGCTATGCCCTTTGGTGTCCCAGCTTCGCAGCCATCCGGCTTGCGCGCATTTTGAGACCAAGGTCTGCGTCACCGCGCAACACCGGCGCATGTTAGACCAAGTTCTATCGGCGTTCGGTGTTACGCCGGATTATGATCTGGATCTGATGCAGCCCGGCCAATCGTTGACCGCGCTCAGCGCGCGCCTGCTCAGCGGATTAGAAGTAATCCTAGCCGAAGCGCAGCCGTCCTTAGTTATTGTGCAGGGCGATACCACCACAACCTTATGCGGCGCGCTGGCAGCCTTTTATGCCAGAGTTCCAGTAGCGCACGTCGAAGCCGGCCTGCGTACTTTTGACTTGCAAGCGCCTTTCCCCGAAGAGATGAACCGCGTCGTGACCGGAAGGCTCGCCGCGCTGCATTTCGCCGCCACCGGTTGGGCCGCGGAAAATCTGTGCAAAGAAGGCGTACCGGCGGATACGATTCAGGTAACCGGGAATACCGGCATTGACGCCGTGCTGGCAATTCGTGACGCAATGGAGCAGGGAAGAGTGTCCGGACTTGCGCTGAATCTTGACCCCGCGAAAAAACTCATCGTCGTTACCGCCCACCGGCGGGAAAGTTTCGGCGAAGGATTCATTCGCATCTGCGAGGCCGTGGCCGAATTGGCGCTTCGCGCCGACGTGCAAATCGTCTGGCCCGTTCATCCCAACCCCAACGTTCAAAGCGCCGTGGCCGCCGCTCTTCGCGGTAAGGCAAATGTCACATTAATTGAGCCGCTGGACTATCTTCCGTTTGTGGATCTGATGCGCCGTGCCTACCTTTTGATCACCGATTCAGGAGGCGTGCAGGAAGAGGGGCCGTCGCTCGGCAAGCCGATTTTGGTGCTGCGTGATAAAACGGAACGGCCCGAGGCGGTCGATGCCGGGACAGTAAAATTAGTGGGGACGGACCGGGCCGCGATTGTGCGCGAGGCCGTCCGGCTGCTGGAAGACCGCGGCGAATACGACCGCATGGCGCGTTTGCACAATCCCTATGGCGATGGGCGGGCGAGCGCCCGTATTGCGGAGCGGATCGCGCAATATCTGGCCGATTAATCCGGCCGTTGAGGAAACCTTGAAATCCCCAGTCCTTTACCATGGGAAGTTGTCACCACTTGATTTAGTTCAGGACGCTATTCCGGTACGCGCGCGGAAGCAGTGGCCCCAGATTTATTTCGCCGTTGCGGCTACCTCATTGGCGACGCTGCTGCTGGAACTGGCTCTGACACGTGTGTTTTCCGTGGTGTACTTCTACCACTTCGCCTTCATGGCGATTTCGATTGCGTTGTTCGGACTGGGCGCTGGCGGTGTTTTTTCCTACATGGTTTCCGGTTGGCCCGGCACGCTGCACGCAAAGCTGGGCGGCTTGGCTGCCGGGAATGCGGTGGCTATCGTTTTTTGCTTGACCCTCCTGGTGAATACAACCAGCAGCATGTCCATCCCGTCGTTGGTGCTGGCGTATTTTGTATCGGCAATTCCATTTCTATTCTCGGGAGCAATTGTCTCCTTGGCCATTGCGGACGCGATAGACCGCGTGAACCGCCTTTATTTCTTTGATCTGATCGGCGCTGCTACCGGTTGCGCGGTGTTGGTGCCGCTGTTGAACTGGATTGGCGGCCCGAATACGATTCTGGTCGCGTCTGTGCTGTTCGCCGTTTCAGCAGCCATCTGGTTTCATCTGGCCAAGCGGCCGCACGGGCGTGCTGGCGCTGTGCTGCTTGGATTGTTGCTGGTCGGACTGATTACCTACAACTCGAAGCATTCTTTGATTGACGTCCATTTCGCCAAGGGACAGCAAATTAAGGACGAAGAATTCGTTCAGTGGAATAGCTTTTCCAGAATTGCGCTGAAGCCCGAGCCAGGCAGCCACATGAAAAGCATTGTGATCGATGCCGACGCGGCCACCGGTGTGGCCCGTTTTGATTTTGCGCATCTGTCCGAACAAGAACGCTTTGACCTGGCGTACGGCGGACCCGGCTTCGTCTATCAACTGCGTCCGGGCGCAAAGGCGCTCATCATCGGCCCCGGCGGCGGTTGGGACGTTTCACGCGCGCTGGCCTCGGGCAGCAAGAACATCACCGGCGTGGAGATCAATCCAATCATTGCGAACACCATCATGCAGGATAAGTTTTCGCAATACAGCAACCGCTTGTATTTCCGGCCCGAAGTAAAAATTCATGTGGAAGATGGCCGCTCCTTCGTGCGGCGTTCGCAAGACCACTATCAGGTGCTGCAGGCAACTCTGGTAGACACGTGGGCCTCCACGGCGGCCGGTGCCTTTGCGCTATCCGAAAATAATCTCTACACGACTAACGCGTTCTCGGATTATCTGTCTCACTTGACCAGCGACGGCGTCATGTCGTTTACGCGTTGGGGCTTCGTTCCGCCGCGTGAATCTTTACGCGTGGTCGCTCTGGCGTCCATCGCGCTGAAGCAATTAGGCGAAAATGACCCGGCGCGCAACATCATTGTGATTCGCGAGCACCTCCAGCAATTGAGCACTTGGGGCGCGCAAGACACCATTCTGGTAGCCCGGCATCCGTTTAGTGCGGCCGATCTCGCGATTGTCGACCAAGCCGCTGCCAAGGCGAAGGTGGAAGTAGTATACGAGCCGGGCACGGGCACGGATACGCCATTCCGGGGACTGCTGACTGCGCCCGATGTCAACGCGTTCTACGAGAATTACCCGTTCGACGTCCGGCCCGTAAGCGATGACCGGCCGTTCTTCTTCTATACAGTGCAGGCGCGCGACTTGTGGCACTTCGTGTTCCACGCCTCAAGCGCGGCCGCGGATTACAAGGTGAATACTGCGCTCCCAGTCCTATTTGGGTTGGTGGCCATCAGCCTTGTGGCGATGCTCATCATCCTGGCGCTGCCGCCGCTGGTGCTCCGGCATAGTCTGCCCACCGGGAAGGGCTCCATCCGTGCGCTCTTTTTCTTTCTCTTCATTGGCGCGGGCTACATTCTGATTCAGGTTGCGTTGATCCAGAAATTCGTTCTCTTCCTGGGCCATCCCACTTACGCTCTAACAGTCATTATTTTTTCCATGCTGCTTTCAAGCGGCTTCGGCAGCTTCACGAGCCGGAGCTTAGTGCGTGGAAATACCGGCCGGCTCAATTTGGTGCTGCTGGTGATTGCCGCCGCTGTCCTGCTGCTTTCCATGGTGGTGACGCCGATTACTGAGGGTGGCGTGGCGCTGAATTTCTGGCTTAAAGTTTTGATCTCGGTGGCGCTCATTGCTCCGGTCGGATTCGCCATGGGCATGCCGTTTCCCACTGGGCTGACGCTGCTTGAGAGAGTAATGCCCACTTCCGTGCGTTGGGCATGGGCGGTGAACGCCGCATCCAGCGTGCTGGGGTCGGCAGGCGCTATGTTCCTGGCAATCTACCTGGGCTTGAAAATGACGCTGATCATCGGCGGATTGTTTTACGTAGCGGCGCTGTTGAGTTCTCTGGCTTCACCCCTAGGCCGCAAACAGCTTAGCTGAACTTGTACGGCGCTCTTTGCGGCCGGCTGAGCATGGCGTTTGCCTGGTCATCGTTCTTGAAGCGCTCTTTCCCCGGGTCCCAGTAAAGCTTGCGCTTGCTCTTCATGGCGATTTGGTGCAGCAGGCAAGTGCTGCAGGCGCGATGGCCAATCTCCACCGGAGCAATGGGCGTCTTCCGGCTGCGAATGCAATCCAGCCAGTTGCCATGCTGGTCATCGCTCTTATACAAATGAATTTCGTTTGGCCCAATGATGCTTGTCAGAATCTTCGGGTTGCTGGCTACTAACGGCTCAATCTTGGTAGCCGGCTTGCCAGGGTCGCTCGAGGTAACCGGTGCGTCGCGCGTGACGAAAATCCATCCCTCGCTTCCATAAAATTTGATGCCGTTCGGGTAATCGCCCGAAATGGACATGGTCACGCCATTCGCATATACGGCCTGGGTCTTGAACTTGCCATGCACGTTCCACAGCCCATGCGTGGGATATTCGGCCGTTCCCCATATTTCCACGGGACCTGTATATTCGGTGTTCATGCCCCAATGCGCGGTATCGACATGGTGCGCCCCCCAGCCCGTAATCATGCCCGCGCCAAACTGTTCGCAGCGCAGCCAACCCGGCCGATCAAATCCCTTCTGCGGATGCACGCGCATTTCGGTGTAATAAACCACCGGGGTTGAACCCAGCCACGCGTCGTAGTTCAAGTTCGGCGGAACCGGCATTTCCGGCGCATCCGGCCCCGCGGGATCGCCCGGCAAACCAATCTCCACATGCTTCAGGTCGCCTATACGGCCATTGCGCACCAGCTCGCAAGCCACGCGAAACTGCTTCCAGGAACGCTGCTGTGACCCGATTTGAAAAATACGCCCCGAAGCTTGGATGGCATTGCTCAGGTAGCGCCCTTCCGCGATGGTCAGTGAGGCAGGTTTCTGCATGTAAATATCTTTGCCGGCGCGCGCGGCGTCCACCGCAACAATCGCGTGCTGATGATCGGGCGTCGAAATGACGACCGCATCGATCTCTTTATTGGCCAGCAGTTCGTGGTAGTTGTGATACCCGGTGACGCCATTGTACGGTTTCCCGGATTTCTTGGCGTAGGTCTCATTCAGAAGCGTTTTGCCCAGTTCCACGCGGTTGGAATCGAGATCGCACACCGCCATGATGCGCGCCGAATCGTATTGCCAGATACCGGGCATGTCGTGCACGCGCGAGATACGGCCCACGCCAATTGCACCAATATTGATCCGGTTGCTGGGCGCATTTTGGCCGAACACGCTAGACGGAACGATAGCCGGGAAGCCAGCCGCTGCTCCCGCTTGCAAAAATGATCGCCGTGATACCTGCTGTTTTGTCACCACGCGAAGCCTCCTAAGTTGAAAAGTGCAGCAGTTGAGCTTTCTTCTGCGCCTTCAGTACTAATTCCGTAGCTAGAAACGCCTGCTCCTGGTCTTGCCCCACATGCGTGCGGTTCACAACATCGCCGACGAACTGCGGACCGAAGGGCAGCACCACATTGTTGCAATCGATATAGCGCTGCTGTTTCTTGTCCACGACGAATAGATGGTTGCCGCCTTTGCGCCCTGCAATGTCGGCATATTTGCGCAGTTCGATATAGCCCTCGGTGCCCAGAATGAACAGGCGTCCATCGCCCCACACGCCTAGGCCGTCGGGAGTAAACCAATCCACGCGCACATAACCGGCGCCCCCGTTCCCGTGCATCATCATGTCGCCGAAATCCTGAAACTTGGGCTTATCCGGATGATTCACATTGGCGATCTGCGCTGCCGTTACATCCGCTACGGTTGAGCCGGTGTAATAAACGAACTGGTCGGCTTGATGCGAGCCGATGTCGCACAGAATGCCGCCATAGCGTGACGTATCCCAGAACCAATCCGGACGTGCGGCCGAATGCGGTTGATTCACCTGATGCGGAGCGATGTTGATCGTCTGCACCACGCGCCCGATCGCGCCCGCTTTCACCAATTCTCCGGCTTTGACCGCCGCCTTCACCTCCAGCCGTTCTGAGAACATGATGGCGTAGAGGCGGCCGGTTTCCTTCACCACCTTGCGTACTTCGGCCAGCTGTTCGAGCGTGGTGATGCCCGGCTTGTCGCTGAGATAATCTTTGCCGTGCCGCATCACCCGGATGCCCAGCGGCGCGCGCTGATCGGGAATGGGCGCGGCTGCCACTAGTTTGATAGAGGGGTCGTTTAAGATTTCGTCTTCGCTGCGCGCAACCTTGACTTTGCCAAAGCGCTTGGTAAATTCCGCCATGCCAGCACCGCTCGGAGAATAGACCATCGCCAGTTCGCCGCCGCCGCGCTGCACCGCCGCCGTGATGCCCAAAATGTGATTGTGATCGAGCCCGATGACCGCGAATTTAATGGAGTATTTCGGCTTCGCGTCCGGGTCTGCTCCTGGTGCCGCGACTTCATGAATAATCGAGCTTGCGTCCGCATTCAGCGCCGGGATTGCGCTGGTCGCCATTAAAAACGACCGCCGGTCGATGGTGTCTATCATTAAATTGGTACTCCTTTGCAGATCGAACTAGCTTTCGGAAAAACTGGACTCACCGTTGAATTGCCGGAAGGCCCACGGTATCAAATACTACAAGCCCGCGCGGCAGCTCCATTAAAAGATATCTCCAGCGCCTTGACGTCTGCCCTGGAAAATCCCATTGGAACCCCGTCGCTACAAGAGTTGGCGAAAGGGAAGACCACCGCCGCCATCTCGGTGTGCGATATCACGCGCCCCGCGCCCAATCCCGTTACCCTGCCGCCTCTACTCGAACGCTTGCACGCGGGAGGCATTCCCAAAACCGGCGTCACCATTCTGATCGCGACTGGCCTGCATCGCCCCGCCACCCCGGAGGAGATTGAGGTTATTGTCGGGCCTTCCATCGCGGCGGAATACCGGGTGGTCAATCACTACGCGAAAGATTTGTCCTCGCACGCGCCCCTCGGAACCACGAAACGTGGAACGCCTGTTTTCATCGATCGGCGCTTTGTCTCGGCGGATCTTCACATCACGCTGGGGTTCATTGAGCAGCATTTGATGGCTGGCTTTTCCGGCGGCCGCAAGCTGATCGCTCCTGGACTGGCAGCGCAGGAAACTATCAAAGTTTTGCACTCGCCCCCGTTTATGCGTGAGCCGAAAGCCGTAGAAGGATCAATCAAAAATAATCCCCTGCACGCCGAACTCCTGGAGATTGCGGCGCTAGCCCGGCATGATTTCATGCTGGACGTGGCTCTAACTAAAACACGGGAAATTGCCGGCGTCTTTGCCGGAAATGCAGTACAAGCACACGCCGAAGGCGTTGCATTCTTACAAAAGACACTGCTGGCGACCGTGCCCGAACCCGTTGATGCCGTCATCACAACTGCGGCGGGTTATCCCCTCGACCTCACCTTTTACCAAACCATCAAGGGCGTCACCGCCGCCCAGCACATTCTAAAACCGGGTGGAAAGATTCTGGTGATGAGCGCCTGCAGCGAAGGCGTGGGCGCTCCCGAGTTTGCCAATAAGTTGGCTCGGCTCTCCACTTACGCCGAATACCTGCACGAACTGAACGGCGCGCCCGTCGAAGTGGATCAATGGCAGCTCGAAAAACTCGCTTTAGTGGGCGGCAAATACGAAGTGCTGTTCTATACGCCCGGCGTCTCGCCGCAAGTGGCAGGCGGCCTCGCTGGCGACCTGTATTCCACACCTGATGCCGCTATCCAGGCGCTTACGCAATCTCTGCCCGGCAACGCGCGCGTGGCCATCATACCCGAAGGGCCACACGCCTTCACGCAGTTAAGTGAATACGCGTTAGCTTAGGTTCGCTAGAGAGGATCGTCATGCCACAAGAGCACACCGCGAAACTCCTGGAATTCGTGGAAGCGAGCAAATCCAAAGGGGCATCAGACGAATTTCTGGTATCGTTCCTAACCCGCCGAGGTTGGCCGCAAGACGATGTCTATACCGCCCTAGGCGCCTACTGGGAGCGAGCCACCGGTCTAGCCGTTCCCGACCGCACTGCCGGCGGCGAATCATCCCGCGATGCATTCCTCTACCTATTGGCATTTTTTACGTTAGCCACATGGAGCGGCGCGCTCGGCTCCATGTTCTTCCGGTTTATCGACCATTGGTTCCCGGATCCCGTTTCTCGCGGCCAGCTCTTAGATCTGCGCAATGCCGTCACGTGGCAGATGGCCAGCGTCGCGGTCGCGTTCCCCATTTTCATCTTGGTCATGCGGACCATTCTGCGCGAGGCGCAAGATCATCCCGAACGGCTGCAATCGGGAGTCCGCAAATGGCTCACCTACATCGCCCTCCTGCTGACGGCCGCGGCAATGATCTGCGATCTGATCTGGTTTTTCGATTACTTCTTAACGGGTGAGCTCACCTTGCGCTTCTTATTAAAGGCGCTGACCGTGATGCTGATTTGCGGCGCAATTTTTGTCTATTACCTCGGTTCATTGCGTTGGAACCGGAACACCAATGTCGCCGACGCAAAAAGCCGCAGCCTGAAATTCGGCATAGGCGCCGCCGTTGCCGTAATCGCGAGCTTCTGCATTGGCTTGGGAGTCGCCGGCATGCCCAGCCAACAGCGCCATATCGAAGCGGACCGGACGCGCGCCCGGAATCTGGGAGGAATTGCCAACGCTCTCTACCAGTGGCATCGGCGGGTGGATTCCGCTAAACCATCCACGCCCTTACCAGGCACATTAACCGAGTTGATAGGTAACGGAATTAGCCCATCGGAAATCGTCGATCCGGAAACAGGAATTCCATACGAGTATCACTTGAAGTCGGATTCTACTTACGAGCTCTGTGCCGTCTTTTCAAACGCCGAAGGCGCGGATCCACAGTTCGTAACCGGGCTCTGGCGTCACGGCCAAGGCCGAACCTGTTTCAGCCTCGACGCGTCTCAGCGGCGCTGGTAATTACAGTCACGGATCTCATCGGGCCTTCGCCAATTCCCGGCTGAGCGGCTGTCCGGTTAACAGCGAGCGCCGCACCGTCAACCAAGTCCGTGTCGCCGAGAACCACAACTCCAACGGGTAATTGAATGCATAGTGCTGAAACCGCCAATGCAGCAGCTTCCGGATCGCCCCCAGCGCCGAAATCGCCGCACGCGACTGCGCACGCCTGCGCTGCTTGTTGATCTGGTTATCCAGCAGGAAGTAAGACATGCTCCGCTGTAAAGTCCGAAGCGCACGCCCTTGCAGCCACGGGAGCCGCGTGACGCCCAGATCAATATCCGCCCAATCCACCAATGTCGCCGGCTCTTCCAAACCCATGGAGCGTAACTCCGGCCAAATAGGAATGCCCGGATACGGCGTAAAGATATTAGGCGAAAAACTAACGTTGTCGAATCGCTCCGCAATCTCGCCCATCACGCTAAGCGTTTCTTTGCGATGCCTCTCCTCTTCGCCCGGATAACCAAAAATCAAATTGTAAGTGACGCGGATACCGGCCTTTTTACACTTACGGGCGGCTTCATACATATCAGGAATTTGCTCATGCCGCTTATTCATCAGCCGCAGCACATCCTTTGATCCCGATTCCGTTCCGAACCCGATATGACTCACGCCGCTGCGCGCCAGCGTGCAAACATCTTCATCCGGCATGCGGCACAACAAGTCCGTGGAAGCCTGAAATGTCCACTTGAACTGGACGCCCGATTGCAAAATGCCTTCCGCGATAGCCACCGCGCGCCGCACATCCACCAGAAAATTTGAATCGAGTAATGCCACCTCGGCAAGCCGGTGTTGCTTCACGAGTCCGGTGAGTTCCGCCACCACCTGGCCAGTGTCGTATGGATTGAAGCGGCGATTGTAAAACACCATATCCGTGCAGTAGTTGCACGCATAAGGACAGCCGATGCTGGTGGCATAGGGCAATTTGCGAATGCTGCCCGCCCGCTCATACGCGTCGAAATCCACCAGATCGTAAGCCGGAATCGGAAGCGCCGAAAGCGGAGTAGAAGGACGATCGGGATTCATCACGATTCGCCCATCCCGCTTGAACCAGCAGCCCGCCACCATGTCCAGCGTTTGGCCGGCTTCCAGGCGTTGCAGAATTTCCAGCAAGGTCTTCTCGCCCTGATGGCGTACGACGATATCCACGAAATCTTCTTTAAGCGTTTGGCCGCTTTGCAAACTTGGATGCCAGCCGCCAAAAATAATCGGCAGATCCGGAAACAGCCGGCGCACCATTCGGCTGACTTCAATGCTCTCGTGGATCATGGGACCGGTGAGCAGCGATACACCAAAGCAGAGGCAATCGCGCACTTCGCGCTGCACAGTGACTCGAAAATCGCGGTCGAGCGATCCATCGATAAGGCAAGGTTCATAGCCCTCTTCGCGGATGGCACCCGCCAGCGCCAAAAGGCCCAATGGTGGACCCAAGACCGGACCCGCATACGGCGGCAGAAACAAAACTACCTTGCGGCGGCCATTCAATTTCACTGGAAACACTTCCCACGGTATCCCGCCAGATTCCGCTAGTTGTTGTGCAAATGTAAAAAATTTGAGAAGGGGCGCTAACGCCCGGCGAACCGCACGAAGCCAAAGGCCGTCGGCGTGTGAAAGCCCTCATTCGGTCCTAGCGGAGACCAGGTACTGGCCTGGGCATTTGTGATGCCGCCGATGCGCATCAAATTCAGCCGCCATTCATCGCCCGCCTGAGGCGGCGTGTGCCCGGCATCGTGCGAAAAATTCTTAAACGGAATCGCCAGTTCCACCACCCAGTGGTCATCGTCAGGCGCCTCATCTTTGCGCGCCAATCCCTGAAAGGAAGTCTTGTAAACCACGCCTTCCGGATCCCAAGTTTTCCCGCCGGTCCACCAATCGGCGCGGCAGCGGTTCAGCATCGTTCCAATGGCATTGATTTCGAAGGTGTAGTAATTGGTGACCTTTGCCGGATTGGGGCTCACAAAAATCTCCACCGCATCGTCCTTCGAAACCGGACCGTGTCTTTGCTTTTCATACGCGGAAATATGCTTGTCGTGGCAAAAATAGAAGACGTAAAGATTCTGCTCGTCCCACAGCATTTTGACGTCCGTCTCCTCTTTTTCGCCCTGCTTCCAAACATTGAAATGGAATGGGCTCACCGGCTTGGCAAGCTGCCACGCCGCCTCATCCGCTTTGCGGTCAACGGTGATGGCCGACGAGGTGTGCTGGATATCGTAATGCGGAAATTCCTGGCCTTGCCCCAGGGCAGCCAAACCGGAAAAACCCGCTAACGCCAACAAAGAAAGCCACTTTTTGCTCGACATGATTTGCTCCCCGTTTATATCACAAGTTCACTATTGACAATGAATATTAATCTACCTATTCTCTATCTATAAAGTAGATAATCTGTCGAACTCACTAT
This sequence comes from Bryobacteraceae bacterium, assembly GCA_036488895.1. GTDB lineage: Bacteria > Acidobacteriota > Terriglobia > Bryobacterales > Bryobacteraceae > Bog-105. Next base: position 28,435 of record DASXGT010000198.1, read on the forward strand.
GGCACATTACGCACATCCGGAAGCTCTCGTATCCACCGACTGGCTTCATCAGCATCTGGCTGACCCGGCGCTTCGCATCGTGGAAGTGGATGTGGAGACCAACGCCTATGAATTAGGGCACATTCCCGGCGCAATTGCCTGGTCCTGGCACAACCAGCTATCTGATCAGGTACGGCGCGACGTGATTCCTCTTGGGCAATTTGAAAAGCTGCTGTCACGGTCGGGTATATCCCCCAAAACCAGCATCATTTTGTACGGCGACAACAACAACTGGTTCGCCGCTTGGGCCTTCTGGCAGTTGAAGCTCTACGGACATGCCGATGTCCGCTTGTTGAACGGCGGCCGGAAAAAGTGGCTGCAAGAGGGCCGCGAGATTACCTCGGACGTTCCCATCTTCCCCGCAAGCGTATACCAGGCCGGGAAACCGGATTCTTCCATTCGGGCCTTTCTGCAGCGCGTGCAGCGGGCCGTCAATGGAGGTGATGCCGATTTAATAGATGTTCGCAGCCCGCAAGAATTCACTGGTGAAATCATTGCCCCCGCCGGACTGCCAGAAACCGCTCAGCGCGGCGGCCACATCCCCGGCGCGCGCAGCATTCCTTGGGGCAGAGCCGCCAACGAAGACGGCAGCTTTAAATCGTTTGAGGAATTGAAAGCGTTGTATGAAGGTGAAGGCATCAACGGCGCAAGACCGGTCATCACCTATTGCCGCATCGGTGAGCGGTCCAGCCATAGTTGGTTCGTTTTGAGGTATCTCCTCGGCTACCAGGACGTCGCCAACTATGACGGATCGTGGACGGAGTGGGGCAACATGGTGGCCGCTCCCATTGAACGCGGGGCTGCGGTTTCGACTCAAAGCAAGGTGGCCTATGCGAGCTGAAGCTTGGTCGGCCGAAGAACTGGAATTGGAGGGCTGGGCCATCAAAATCACGTCCTACCAGATCGGCGAGGCATTTTTAACCGAGGTGGAATCCCGCGCTTCCGGCGTAACCATCGCAAGAGGCATCGCCCCCACAAAAGAAGATTCGCGAAGAGAGGCGTTTGCGGCGGCAGCCCGGCGTCTGCTCCGCACCCGGCGTATCGAATTGACAGTCGGCGGCTAACAACCAGTAACAAGACTGTTGCTGGCCGTTGACGGCGACAGGCTGGCATGGCCGCGATCAACAATAGCGGCCATCTTGATTTCAGTTCACGTATGTAACGCCAAGCAAGTCGTCGATCAATACGAGCGATTCGGTTGGAACCTTTTCTCCGATGAAAAAAGCTCTATGGTCCAGTTGCCCATTCGGCAGTTTACGAACAAACTGATAGGAAAACCAGGTGTAATGTGGGTTCATTCGGCTACTGGGGATGTCGTACAGAACACACCCGATGAGGGCTGGATCGACCGGAGACTGCCGCTCTCCAGTTTCTATCCACAATTTATCGGTGTCTTGAATGGTCTCATCGAACCCGATTTCTTCGTAAAGACGATCACCGCTATCCCGGCCGGGAAACAGCACGAATTCCTTTGTGATACGCATGATATCTGCAACTTCGCATGCTTGCTTTTGCTTAATCTCCATGTAGGGTTCGATACTCATCTGAAAGATGAGGCGAGTCTTGAGTCGGACATTCGTCGCGACGGAATGCCCAACATTCGCAACTCGGAGTTTCAACCTGACGTCAAGCATCGGCATTCCATTATCAACGCGGGAATGAAACCTAAACTCCGCTACATCTGCCTTGGATATCTCAACCCATGGCCGATCCGTAGTCTCCAACTGTTTTTGCATGATGACTTGTTGCTTTTGAGCGATATTGGCATACCAAGCAGCAGCAGCAAAAGCGAAGCCGGTAACGAGGCAGAGTATGCCCTGAATCCAAAGCCCACTCTTTTGAAGCCGGTAATTTTTTTCTTCGTAAGTTTTTTGGTGTTTTTCGTTAGTGGCTACCGACTGATCAATCGAGAAGGATCTCTCGGGTGGCTTATAGGGCGTTTCACTAGTTGCCTTATTGGCGCTATTGGCTTCTTTCTCTTGCTCGACGCTCTCTGATTTGGTAGACGATGGTTCGGAAAATGATTCCGAGGGAATGATCGGTTTTCCACGGTGGTCATAAAGCATGCTCTTAGGATTCGTGACATGATAGCACCATGGAAGAGCGGGCCAAAAGAACTCTTAGAGGGACCAGAAGCTTTCAAACGCTTCGATGCGCTGGTCGGCAAGGTGTTGTCGGTCCCGCACGAAGTGGTTCTAGAGCGCGACAAAGAACACAAGGCCACCATCCATCTGCGTGGGAAGAAACGCGGTCCTAAGCCAAAGGTGGCCGACCCTTCCCCCGAAACTGGCATTGAAGCCGAAGCCTAGAAGCTCTCGACTTCTGGCCTTTGCTCCTCCTTTCCGGTCAACTCTTTGTAGGTCAACCGGCGACCTCCGCATGCTTGCGGTTGTTGAAAGGAACGCTTGCTCATCCACGTAGCGAAACAGATGTTACGGTTTGACCGCTAAATAGGTGCCGTTGATCCCGCGCATCAGTAGGCTCCAGAAGTTCTCAGTCCCGTTGGTGTGAACGTTGCCTTGGACGTAGGCTTCCAAATGGTTTACTACGTTGTGCGTGTATTCTTCGTCCATGCGCCACTTGACGACATATTTGTCAGAATGAATCTTGGTTCCCGCTTCTACGTTGACGCGAACACCTTCCCGCATTGTGGTTTATTTGCGGTCTGAAATCACCGTTGCGCGAACACTCTTCTGCTTCTTTTCAGGCGCGCGTTGCAGGATGCCCAGCACGATTGCCTTGTCCCCAAACTGGCTATTTTTCCGCGCTCTTTCTTTGCAGCTCTTGTGCATGTTGCGCACTTTCCCGCCGATGAAGGTCTCATCAACTTCTACTTCACCGCCGAGCATTCCGCCGATTAGATCATCCTGCATTGCGAGACGAACACGATGCAACATAAACCAAGCGGTCTTTTGAGTTACGCCTAAATCGCGGTGAATCTCCCATGAAGAGATGCCGTTTTTGCAGTTAGCGAACAGCCATAAGCAACCATTTGTCGATACCAATCGGAGAATCTTCCATAATCGTGCCGACTTTAATCGAGAACTGGCGTTTCGGATGACGGATGCTGCACTGCCAGCGCTTCTGATTTTCGAGGAAGCCAACCCTCGTCTCCCGCAGGTCGGGCACACAACGATTCCATTTGGCAACGCTTAGCAGCGAGATATGCCGTAGAATCATGGATTAGTTAAATATATTTGTAAAACATATTTGACACGCCTCGGCGCAAAGTGCTAAGTTTATATGTCAAAGATTTTTGACAGTGGAGCGACTAGCCATGCTGACAAGCCTTTCCTATCGTGAGAAGACTCTTTATGCCTCGCTTGCGGCGGAACTCGTTGTGTACGGCCCTTACTTCTTCCTGCACCAGCAAAACTCCGTCAACAAGGTCGCAGGCATGATTATCGCGATTATCGTGCTGCAGATAGTCCTGCAGTCGGTCATTGCCGCAGTGACGCGGAACCGAGTTACAGATGAGCGCGATCGGTTGATCGAGCTACGAGGCTATCGTGCCGGTTATCTAGCGCTCGCCTCACTCATGGTGATCGGGCTTGGCATGTTGTGGTTTCACGCGACCGTCGGCCATCTTCAACTAGACAGCCGGATGGTAGGACTTCATTTCCTAAGCGTCTTCTTCGGCATGTTGGTCGTGGCGGATATCACGAAGACCGCCACGCAGATTTTGGCTTACCGGAAGGCGCTGTAATGCCCGCCATACGCAATCAGATTCGAGAACTCCGAGCCCTCCGCGAGATGACTCAGCAGGAACTCGCCGATCAAGTCGGCGTCACACGGCAGACAGTCATAGCCATCGAACAAGACAAATATTCGCCTTCTCTCGAAACTGCATTCAAAGTGGCAATCGTGCTTGGTGTGCCGCTCGAGAAGTGCTTCCAGTATGACCCTCGCGGTAAGCGCTAAATGGGCTGCGATGATGCACAACGCGGTCGGCTTCTCCACGCTGCTGTCGAAGCTTGCGGGTTAAGCATGATTAAGCCTCTCTTTGAGAAAGCGTCCAGTGTGCGATTCCCGTGACGCCACAAGACTTTCTGGTGTGCCGGTGGCGACGACCTCGCCTCCAGCGTGGCCGCCTTCAGGTCCCAGATCGATTACGTAATCGGCGGTCTTGATCACGTCGAGATGGTGCTCGATGACGAGAACGGTGTGCCCGGAATCCACCAGGCGGTTCAGACACTCCAGAAGGCGCTCCACATCGGCTAGGTGAAGTCCGGTCGTCGGTTCGTCGAGGATGTAGAGCGTGTGCTTCGACCGCTGCAGTCTCGAGAGTTCGGCGGCGATCTTGACGCGCTGCGCTTCGCCCCCGGAGAGCGTGGTCGCTGACTGGCCTAGCGTGAGATAGCCGAGACCAAGCTCGGCAAGAACCTCGATCTTTCGGCCGATTGCGGGCTCCCCAGCAAAGAACTTCACACCTTCTTCAATGGACATATTGAGGACGTCGGTTATGGTCTTGCCGCGCAAAGTGACTTCCAGCGTTTCGGGACTGAAGCGCGCTCCTTTGCAAGCACCGCACGTAACTTCAACGTCCGGCATGAAGTAGAGCTGCGTGGTGATCACGCCTTCGCCCTGGCACTCCTCACAACGCCCTCCTTTCACATTGAAACTGAAGCGGCCGGATTTGTATTCGCGTTCGACAGCGAGGGGCGTCTGCGCGAAGAGTTCACGTATCGCGTCATAGAAACCAATGTATGTCGCAGGATTAGAACGGCTATTCCGGCCAATCGGAGACTGATCAATGTTGACGACCTTATGGACATGCTCAAGGCCCTCAATGCTGTCATGTGCCCCAGGAAGCGTTCGAGTGTCTTCCAGGTGTTTCCAAAGCCCTTTGTAGAGAATCTCGTTGACGAGAGTGCTCTTGCCGGAACCGGAAGCTCCCGTAATTGCCACCAGCACGCCCAGGGGAATCGTAACGTTTATGTTCTTAAGGTTGTTTTCGCGCGCTCCGCGGATCAATAATTTCTTCGCCGGAACCTTGCGCCGCTGCGCGGGGATGGCGATCGATCGTTTTCCGGAAAAGAATAGCCCGGTGGGTGACGCTTTGCAGGAGGTGATGTTTTTGAGGTCGCCCTGCGCAACGATGGTGCCGCCATGGATGCCGGCTCCCGGCCCCATCTCGACAATGTGATCAGCCGCGCGAATGGTGTCTTCGTCATGTTCGACCACAATGACCGTATTACCGATATCACGGAGATTCTCCAGTGTCGCGATCATTTTCGCATTGTCCTTCGGGTGCAGACCGATGCTGGGTTCATCGAGGACATAGAGCATCCCCATGAGACCAGAACCGATCTGGGTAGAGAGGCGAATACGCTGCGCTTCGCCGCCTGAGAGCGTGCCAGACCGGCGGTTGAGATTCAGATAGTCGAGGCCGATGCCGAGCAGAAGATCGAGGCGTCCGCGAATCTCATGGATGACCTGCCGGCCGGCATCGCTGCCGCGGCCCGCGGGTTTCAGGCTTCCCAGGAACTTGCGAAGCTCATCAAAATGCAGATTGCTGGCATCCTGAATGGTCTTCCCCGCGATGGTGAAGAGTAGGCGTGTGGCGCGCAGGCGTGCGCCCTCGCAATCGGGGCAGGTCCGCTCTACCATGACCTTATCGAGCCACGCTTCCATGCCTGAACTGCCTTCGCCGCGCAGGCGATAGCGCCGGTAATGCCGCTCGATGCGGCGGGCAATCCCGTGGAAGCCGACCTCATGGCCCTGAAATTTGTCGCGTTTGTCTTTCGCATCCGGTGGCAGCACCGTGGCGAGTTTTTGTCCCTCCAGGCCATAAAGAATGATGCGGCGAACGGATTCCGGCAGGTCCTGCCAGGGCGTATCGATCGAGAAATTCAGGAGCTTTGAGAGGCTGTAAACAATACGGCCGTCCCAGGTATCCGGATTGTATTTGTAGGCTTCTTTGACGAAGCAGCCGCCGCGAATGCTGCGTTTCACATCGGGCACGAGCAGTTCGGGGTGTGTGATCTTATCAGTCCCCAGGCCGCCGCAGGTCCGGCAGGCACTCTCGGGGTTGTTGAACATGAAGTACTCAGGCTCGATGCCACCGTACACCAGATGGTGAGTGGCGCTGCAAAGCGTTTTATGGAAGCGTTCAATCTCCTGCTTCGATGCACCCTTGAGGACTTCTACGCGCATGAGCCCATCGCCGGTCAATAGCGTCGCGGCAATGCCGGCTTTGATGGCTTTTTCGTGCTTCCGCGAAACAACGAAGCGATCTACTACGGCATCCATCTCACGCACATCATCCTCATCGATTGAGATCTCGTTCGAGATATCGACACGCTTACCATCGATGACCATGAGGCGGCAGCCCTTTTTGCGTACCTCGGTCAAAACAAAATCGAGTTCCTCGCCGTAGACCTTGAACACCGGCGCGCGCATTTCGATTTCCACGCCTTCCGGGAGAGAGAGAATGACTTCGAGAATTCGGCTGGGACTGAGGCTGGGTACGCGCTCTCTGGTACGCGGACAGTGCGCCTCGGCAATCGTAGCGAACAGCAAGTTGAGGTAGCTTGCGATATCAGTCATGGTGCCGACGGTCGAGCGCGGATTATTGCCGACGGTCTTCTGTTCGATCGAGATAACGGGCGAGAGACCGAAGACGAAGTCCACGTCAGGCTTCGCTACCTGAGTGACGAAGCGCTTGGCGTAGCTCGACAGCGATTCGAGATAGCGGCGCTGGCCTTCAGCATAGATGGTGTCGAAGGCCAGGCTGGATTTCCCGGAACCGGAGAGACCCGTAACGACGATCAATCGGTTTCGCGGGAGTTCGATCGAGATGTTCTTCAGATTGTGGACGCGGGCGCCCTGTACTGCGATGGTGCTTCGCGGCGTTGGTCTCAGTTTTGCGGGCGCGGTCTTACCACTCATTGGGCGCCTCCTCTTCGGTTACCGATGTGCTGCGGTAGAAAAAGGCGAGTTCATCCACGTTGATATTGCTCTTCTTCGTGAGGCGCACCGGGAGCGAAGCCTTACCAATCAGACCACGGTCGGAGAGATATTCGCAAACGCCGGTGATACCGCCAATGCCGAAATTACGGCGGAAGTGATCATCGATTTCGGTAGCGGAACGCGCTTCGCCGACTTCCCGAAGGTAATCAAGTACGAGCCCGAAGAGTTCGGAAGTGCGATCGGAGAGATAGTTGTCGACGGCTGTCAGTGCGCCTTGTACCGTTTTCGTGGTCTTTTTATTGTTCAGCAGATCCGTGTAGACGAGCTTGAAGAACGCCGGGTTTAGTTTGATGGCGTGCGGGAGCACCTCGCGATCCGCCAGTTGCCGCGCGCTGAGGACTTCAATTCTGGCGAGTCCGTTTGCAGCATGGAGAATCCAAAGGGCCGTGTAATCGAGGTCGCCGCGGGTATGAAACCACTTATGGGCTTTGTAGATGGCGGGCAAGGTATTGCCGGCGGCGTTCAGGAGCTGGATTCGAATGTCGCGCTCGCCGATCGAATGCAGTCGTTCGCAAAGTGCGGCAATGCTGGCTTCGTGCGTATAGAGAAGCCGTCCTTTAGTAAGGAAAGAGTGGAAGAAGCCACTGCGAAGGGAGCCTTCAGCCGCCTTGCGAAAATCGGTCCGGGACATGAGCAGCGCATGCACGTTGATTCCGTCCGCATAGAGCGCAAGACCTTCTTCGGCCAGCTTCCTGTCGTCGATTGTCACTAGAACGAGGTCGATGTCGGATTTGTCCCAAACCGTGTCATGAGAAAGGCTGCCGCAGAGCACTACGGCAAGGATCGAGCGGTCGTCTCTGATCCTGGCGACTAGGGCATCCAGCGCCCGCGAGAACCGGTCGTGTGTGGAGGTCGGCACTCGTCCTTTGCGCCTTTCGCCAGAAGCCTTTAGACGTACGGAAACCAAGCCGCCTCAATCATCGGCCTCGGGTCTCCCGCTTCTTCAATCCGCTGGATCAAACGGCTGCGCAACTCTTCAGAGATCTGTCTGGTCTGGGTAAACCCCGCCAGATTCGTATGCTGAAACGGATCGGCCTTATTGTCGTACAGCATGTATTCCACATAGCTCTCACTCCGTTCCGCCGCTTTCCAATCGGCGCGCTTCGGCGCGGCCACTGCATAGGTCCACTCCGGCGTCCGCAGAATGCGCCCCGTCATAAACTCGCGCATACCGATGTACACCTCGTTCGGCCAATCCGCCGCCTGCCGGTCCAGTAACTTCAAAAAGCTCTTCCCCTGCATGCTCGCCGGAATTGGCGTCTTCGTCGCCTCCAGCAAGCTAGGAGCAAGATTCACATGGCTCACACACTCGCGAATCTCAAGTGAGCGGTCAAATCCCGGCCCCTGAATGATCAGCGGAACGTGAATCGAGCTGTCGTGCGGACTGCGTTTATATTCCGCATTGCGCGTTTTGAAGTGGCACCCATGATCGCTGAGGAACACAACAATCGTGTCGTTCTCAATATTTTCTTCCCGCAGTGTTGTGAGCAGCGTGCCCACCGCATCATCGATTCCCTTGACGCATCCGTAGTAATCCGCCAATTGGCTGGGCCACGAACCCGGCAGCGGCCGTAGGTCCTGCGGCACGAATGGATTTCGAAACTGACCGGCGTATTTCTTCGGCGGCTGAAAAACATCCAGATCGTTCTGATGATGCGTTTCCAGGTACGACATTGTCAGCAAAAACGGTTTCTGGCGGTCGCGTCCCTTCAGAAAACGCACGCCCCGCTCGGTCATAAAATCCACCCGGTACTCGCCCGAAAAATGTATCGGCTTGCCGTCGCCGTCGTACATGTCTCCTTCGAAGCCGTGCGAAGTCAATTCAAGCGCATTGCTCGCTTCCCACAAATCCCGAAAGCCTCCGCGATACTCCATCGGAACCGGACCTAAAGACTGCCGCGGCCCCAAATGCCATTTGCCGATGTAATTGGCCGAATATCCCGCGTCGCGAAGACTAGTCGCCAGAGTCGTCGCCTTCGGGTCCAGTGCAATCGCGTTGCGCCAGACTCCATGCCGCTCCGGATACTGCCCGGTGAACATCGTCGCGCGCGCCGGTGCGCACACCGGTTGGCTCGCAAACGCTGAGCGGAACAGCGTCCCCCGTCGCGCCATCGCATCCAGGTTCGGCGTCAGGTTCATCGGATTCATCCCCATGCACCCCAAATTGTCCGCGCGAAACTGATCGGAAATAATCAGCAGCACGTTCGGCCGCTTGCTCGCCGGGGTCTGTCCCGCCCCCGCCGCAAGCAAGGGAGCAGCTTGTAGCAAATTCCTTCGCGTTATTTCCGGCATTCCCGTCCTTTAAGGCAGTTTAACCCCGAACCAACGCTACTCAAGATCAGAAAGAAAGCTTCACCGCCATCTGAATAATACGCGCCGGGAAGGTGCTGCTAATCACGCCCGCCTGCCCGGTTCCGATGATCGCGTTGGGGACATTGAAATTCGCATGGTTGAAAGAATTGAACCATTCGCCGCGAAGATCTATGCCGAATCGTTCCTTAAATGGAAAATGCCGGACCAAGCTGAGGTCCGCATTGAAGTATGCCGGCCCGCTCAGAATGCCTGTTCCCGAATTGCCGAAAGAGTACAACGCGGGCGCGCTGAAAGCGGTGGTATCGAACCAATGCGTAATGCTTTGTTGACTGGATGGCAGCGCCCCGCTGGCAAGCCGGTTCGGGCGCTGAGTTCCGCCTCCGGAGGAGTTCGAAACGCTGGTTCCCAGCACGGGCGTGAAACGCTGCCCGCTTTGCACCGTCCATATGCCGCTAATGTTCCAGCCGCCGACGATATAGCTCAGAGGGCCGTGCGTGAGGTGCGCGCGATTGTGGCCGAAGGGCAATTCGTAGACGTGATTCACCGACAGCACATGCGTCAAATCGTCCGGCGTCGGTCCCCAGTTGCAAGCGATGCAGAGATTATTCTGAATGTCTCCGTTGCCCCCGCCATTGGGGTTTCCCACATCGGATAGATAGCTCGCGTAGGTATAGGATGCGCCAAATGTCAACCCGCGGGAGAAACGCTTCTCAAGATGGATCTGAAGTGACTCATACTTAGAATCTCCCGCATTGCTTCGATACGCGACGTTCACCAAGTTCGGATTGATCAGATAGTAAGGTCTGCGTGGACCTTGCGCGCCCGGTCCGGGAAAAGATTGGTTTAGGTTTTGGCTGTTGACCAAAATTCGCTCGCCGCGCGTTCCTACGTAATTCACGGAGAGCATCAGATCGGAGCGGAACTGATGTTGAAGCCCCAAGCTCCATTGCAGTATCGCTGATTCCCTAAGGCTCATATTCCAAGCGCTCGGGCTTCCCGTGGACAAGGCGCTTTGATTGGTGATACTGGGCTGAACGGGAGTCGGCAGGCCTTGGCTAATAGTGGAAACCGGGGCGCCGTTTATATCCGTCGTTATCGTCTGGGCGAAATAGTAGGGTAGATTCTTGTAGAGTTGTGCGCCGCCCGCCAGCATGTCTACATAGGAAATTCCGAAGCCGCTCCGCAGCACCGTTTTCCGGTCGCGCGTCAGCTCGTAGGCCAATCCAACGCGCGGCGCGGGCGTATTCAGGTCGAAGTTGCGCAATCTACTGCCGTTTCCATTCAGCCCTGCCACTAGCAGCTGCCCCGTGCTGACATTCAGATTCGCCCAATGATTATGCACATCGTAGGGCGGAGCGCTGATCTCCCAACGGAATCCGAGGTCGAGCGTGAGGCGGTCGTTAACGCGCCAGGTATCCTGCACGAAAGGAGCCATCTGCCACAGCCGCATTCCGAAAGTGCTCGAAAGAATGTTGCGGGTCGCATTATCGGTAGCGCCCAACGCAAAATCGGCGAGCGCAGTAGCCGAGCTGGTGCTGCCAATTTGGCGCGTAAATTGCCCGTTGAAATCGAAAGTGCCGCGCGTGGGAAACGCTGAAAAGCCATTAAAGCGATGGCGCAGGAAAAGTAACCCAAACTTGATCGTGTGCGAACCCTGAATTCGCGTGAGATTTGAATCCAGTTGAAATGTGGCGGTATGGCTATCTTCTGGGAACGTGGAGTTGTCTCCGATTTCCTGGTAGCCGGAAATGGTAAACGCCGGAAGTCCGCCGGCCTTGTTGTTGATGTTAATGCCTGGAATGCCCAGAGCCGAAGCGGTGTTGTATTGAAGCCCAAGCGGCGTAATGTCAGCGCGCCATCTAATGACGGCAAAGTGAGCTGCCAGCACGGTGTTCGGATTCAACGTCCTGGTGTAGCCGAGTGTTGCTGACTGCGTCAAAAGCGGCGTGGTTGTGCCGTTCGTAGCGGTGGAAAGATAGGGCCCGATGGGGACGCCTGCGTTAGACGGCGAAGGGATCACGGCCGGATTAACCTGGTTACTGTTGTCATAGGCGTAGCGAAAGAAGAGATGATCGGACGAGCCGAGATTCTGATCCACTCGAATATCGAACTGATCCGTTTGCTGGGTGAGCGCCGGAT
>DASXGT010000268.1:0-1765 GCA_036488895.1 Bryobacteraceae bacterium
CGCCCCGGGCGCAAACGATGATGGCAGCGGGACCGCCGTCAGCCTGGAATGCGCGCGAGTGTTAAGCAAGATGAAGTTTCCCGCCACAATTATTTTTCTGACGGTGGCCGGCGAAGAGCAGGGATTGAATGGCAGCCATCACTTCGCCAAGATGGCCAAGGAACAAGGCTGGAACATCGAAGCTACTTTGAACAATGACATTGTCGGTGGAGACAAAAGCACGGAGCAGGATCGTTCCATCGTGCGGGTATTCTCCGAAGGATTGCCGGCCGCTGCGACCGAACAAGAGATCCGGAGGATTCGCGGCTTGGGCGGGGAGAACGACTCAGCCTCACGGCAACTGGCCCGCTATATTGCCGATGTCGGGCACACTTACGAGGTCGGCGTGAAGCCGATGTTGGTGTTCCGGTTGGACCGTTATCTGCGCGGCGGCGACCATTACTCTTTTAATCAGCAGGGATTTGCGGCGGTGCGATTCACTGAGTTTCGCGAGGATTTTAACCATCAGCATCAGAACGTACGCACCGAAAATGGTGTTGAGTATGGCGACCTGATTAAGTTCGTTGACTTTGAATATGTTGCGGAGGTGGCGAAACTGAACGCCGCGACCCTGGCCTCTCTGGCGGCAGGTCCGGCGCCTCCGGCGAATGTCCGCTTGCTCACGAAAGATTTGGAGAACGACTCGACGATCACCTGGGAAGCGTCTCCCGGCAATCGAGCGACAGAGTATGAAGTTCTGTGGCGGTCCACGAGCAGCCCGGAATGGGAGCACGTCCAAAAGGTTGGCAACGTTCAGCGCGCTACGCTTAAGCTTTCCAAGGATAATGTCATCTTCGCGGTAAGAGCTCTCGATGGCAGCGGACACCGCAGTTTGCCTGTGGTTCCGGCGCCGGAGCGTTAGAGTTCCTAATCGTGCAACCTGATACCATATTTCTCAGACGTTTTTGTGCTCGTCTTGCGCTAGTCGAGGCCACGCCGTGCCGATGAATCGCGGAAATACGATCTCTTTGAGCCTGCCCCCGTTCACCCGGTGGGTGAAGCGGCTGATTCTCGTTTACGCGGGAATTTACCTGTTCATGGCCATCACGGAAGTTGTTTCTCCGCTGGCGCATGAATGGGTGAGCGTTTACCTCGGCCTGATCCCGAAGCTGGTGATGCACGGGATGGTGTGGCAACTCGTCACCTATTCCTTCCTGCATTTTCAGTTGCTCCATTTTATTTTCAACGCGCTCTCGTTGTGGATGTTCGGTTCGCAGCTGGAGAGCGATTGGGGATCGAAACGCTTTTTGGAGTTCTACTTTTTCTGCACCGTCGCGGCCGCGCTCACCACGGTCGCTATGAGCTACACGCATATTCTGGGCCTTTCTCCGGTGACCACTACGATTGGCGCGTCGGGCGGAATTTACGGCCTGCTGGTGGCCTTCGGCGTTTTATACGGCGAGAGCGAGATCATGATGTTCCCGCTGCCGTTCCGCATAAAGGCTAAGTATTTCGTGTGGGGCATCGTGTTCCTGACACTGGTGGGAGCAATTCAGGAACGCGGGGGCGTGGCGAACTTCGCTCACCTTGGCGGCTTGGTGTTCGGCTACCTCTATTTGAAATTCCTGCCGCGCAAGGGGCTGATGTTTTCCGCTTCGGAAAGATACTTCAGCGCGCGCAACGATTACTACCGGTGGAAGCGGCGGCGGGCAGCGAAGAAATTTGAAGTCTATATGCGGCAGCATGACCGTGATGTCCACTTTGACGAGCACGGGAACTACATTCC
>DASXGT010000028.1:0-9839 GCA_036488895.1 Bryobacteraceae bacterium
CCCTTAACTGTACCTATTCCGAGGCGCATTTCTATATTCGGAAAGATCAGCTCACAGGCGGGGAGGAGACCTTGGCGCTTCGACTCGCAGACCCGTTCATAACTCTCGGTGCTGTAATAGTCCGTGACCCCGATCGCGCAAATCAAAGGAGTTGCCTGCTCCAGTGCCTGGAGATATTTCTCCCAACTGTCCGCACCTTTGAATTGGTCATTTAATACAGTTCCAGGCGCATGGATATGCGGCTCCCAGCGATGCCACCGGGAACCAGAATTCAGAGCTATTTGTAGTCCGGCCTTCATTTTTTTGCGCAGGATCAACTAAGGCAGCTCCCGAAGGTATCGGATAATACCGATGGGAGCAGATCATCCAAACTGAGTTCTAACAGAGCCGCAGGGCTTGTCATTCAATGAAAACAGATTGTACCGAACTCACAGTTCGACGGCGATTGCTGATCTAAAAAAAACCAAAGTCCGCTTCGATTTTCAATCTATTGGTTGCTTTCAAATTGCCATATCTAGGCTTCTCGGCAGTCGCTGAGTCTTTTAGTGCTGTAACTCCTACTTCGGAAGCGCTTACGGCTAATTCAGTTATCTAGGTTACGCTGCGAAACTCGTTGTCCGTTTTGCAAAATGCGCCGTATCTTCGCCTTTTACTGATTTCCGATAACTACGCGGTAACTTCCGACTAACTAACATTTCCCCACCCAACGCCCGGTGACCAAACTCCAAAAAATTCTTATTCCCGCAAAATCAACACCCTACCGCTTCACCCACCCGTCGCCCGCTTGACGAATCTGCGAAAACCAAATCAACTAACCATGCCAGCACCACGCGGAGCCACCGGCCCCACCACCGAACACGGCAAACAAATCGCCAGCCGCAACGCCGCCAAGCACAACTGCACCTCCACGTGTCTCATCCTCCCCGGCGAAACTCAAGCCGAATTCGACGCGCTCCTCGAAAGCCTCATCGCCGAATACCGGCCCGAAACCGAAATGCAGCAAATCCGGGTCAATGAAGCCGCCCGAGCCACCTGGGAGCTGCGCCGCATCCAGCGCGAATGCGACAAAAGCCAGGTGCGTCTCTACAACGCGCAGCCCAACATGTGCGACTGGACCCCCAAACAACAGGCCGAATGCGACCGCATGGCCCGCTATCGCACCCGCGCCGAACGCACCTACAACCGCGCCCTGCAAAACGTCGAATGTCTGCGCACCATGCGCCTGCGCGCCGAACAGCGCGCCTTCTGGGAAAACCTGCAACTGTCTAACCGGGACCTGAGCGAACGCCGCCTACAACTTGCCATCCAGCGCTTCGAACAAACCACCGCGTCCCCAAAGGCAGAGAAAAAGGACGCCAAGAAACACGAGGTAAAGAAACCTGACGCAACGAAACACGCCCAGCCCGCGAACACCAAGCCAGAACAGCGCCAGGACGAAACAACGAATCGGCTGCCTCAGTCCGGGCAAACTTCTCCCAACTCTCCATCATTCAGGCCGCGCACGGCGGCGGACTTCCTCGCCTTCGCGACCCAGCTGCAAGAACAGCAAGCCCAAAGGCAAGAAAAGCTAAATCGAGAAAAAATGGACCGGGAAGCAATGGAACAAGAGGCGATGGAGCAAGGCAAAATGGAAGGAAAAGAAATCGAACAAGAATATCCGGAGCCGGAAAATCTGGTGGTTCCCTGGAAGAACCACCTCGCCCAACACGGCCAAACGGCGGCGGACGGCCGCTAAAGCGCCGTCCCCCAAAACAGCCCGCAACCGTCGCGCCCGCTACGCCCGCAAACTATCAATGAACTGGTGCAGCCGGTCCAGCCCGCGCTCCAGTTCCGTCATCGAAGTCGCATAAGAAATACGCACATGATCATTCGTACCGAACGCCTCGCCCGGCACCACGGCCACCAGCGACTTCGTCAGCAGCTCGTTCGCAAACTCCAGCGAATTTTTCACTTTGCCGCTCTTGTACGCCACGCTGATATTCGGATACGCATAAAACGCGCCCTTCGGCGTCAGAATCGAAACACCCGGAATCTGGCGCAAACGGCCCACTACGAAATCACGGCGCTTGCGGTACTCGGCCAGCATCACCGGAACCGAATCCTGCGGACCGCGCATCGCTTCCACCGCCGCTTTCTGCGCAATCGACGTGGGGTTCGAAGTGCTATGGCTCTGCAGCTTCATCATCGCCCCAATAATCGGCGCGGGCGCGAGCGCGAAACCAATGCGCCAACCCGTCATCGCGTAAGTCTTCGAAAGCGACCCGGCCACCACCACGTTATCCTTCGCGCCCGGCAGCGACGCAACCGAAAACGGCGTGTCCTCATACAGGAATTGGCAGTAGCACTCGTCCGTCATCAGGAAAACATCGTGCTTCGCCGTCACCTCGTAAATGGCCCGGAACTCTTCGCGCGACAGCACTGCGCCGCTGGGATTGCAGGGCGAGTTGATGATCACCAGCTTGGTTTTCGGAGTGATGTGGCGCTCAATCATCTGCGCCGTCACTGCGAAACCGGCCGCTTCGTCGGTCTCGACAAACACGCACACGCCGCCCGCGTAATTGACCACATCCTTGTACGTGACCCAGTAGGGAACCGGGATGATCACTTCATCGCCGGGATTAATCAGCGCCTGAATGAGATTGAAGATGGCATGCTTTCCGCCCACTGTCACCATGCATTCGGGAACGCTGTAGTTGCTGCCGAAGTCGGCGCGGTGGCGTTCGCAGATGGCTTCCCGCAGCTCTTGCGTTCCGCCCGTGTTGGTGTACTTGGTGAAGTTGCTGGCAAGCGCGGCAATGGCGGCTTGCTTGATGTTGTCTGGGGTAGGGAAGTCCGGTTCACCGGCCCCGAAGTCCACCACATCCGCGCCCTCGCGGCGCAGGCGGTCGGCCTCGGCGGCCACTTTCATGGTGGACGAGACGCTGATAGTCGAAATGCGGCTGGCTAGTTCTGCGGTTGCGTGCATAGGGCTCACTACTAATTTACCGTTTGTCGTTTATGCTTTGTGGGTGAATTTCGCGCGAAGCCGCCGCTCCACGGCATCCGGAACGAACTTGGAAACGTCTCCGCCCAGCGTGATCACCTCTTTAACCATGCGTGAGCTGAGGAAAGAAAACTCCGCCGAAGCCGTCAGGAAAATGGTCTCGGTTCCGGGCCGCATGCGCCGGTTCAGGTGCGCCATGGGCAATTCGTTTTCGTAATCGGAAATGGCGCGGATGCCGCGTAAAATCGCGTTGGCGTTCCGGCTTGCGGCATAATCCACCAGCAGGCCGTCGAACGAGTCGATCTCAACGTTGGACAATTGAGCCGTAGCCTCCCGCAGCATTTCAATGCGCTCCGGCGCCGTAAACAGCGGCTGTTTCTGCGTGTTATTGAGTATCGCTACGATGAGGTGGTTGAACAGGCGCGAACCGCGCTCGATCAGATCGAGGTGGCCGTTCGTCAGCGGATCGAAAGAACCGGGATAGACGGCGATCAGGCTAGTCGGCATGCGGCGCGCAAACTTGAGTGTAGCGGAGACAAGACAGTGGACTTAGCAAGCGTTCTCGATTCAAATGACCCAGGCATATTCGCCGTGCCCACGCATGGGAAAGGGCCGGAAGGCTCCCTGCCCATCACGGAGCAGATGCTGCTTGAGCAGCCATCTGGCAATCTCTTCGGGCTGACGCAGAATGCGGGCATGGGCTGGGAACCCTCGGCATTGCTTGGCAAGCAGGTATTGATTCTCAGCACGCACGGCGGCGTCCGCGCTCCCGATGGCACGCCCATTGCGTTAGGTTTTCATACCGGGCATTGGGAAGTCGGTCTGCTGGTGGCGGAAGCGGCGCGCGAGTTGAAGACGCTCCGCGCGATTCCGTTTGCGGGCGCCGTCACTGATCCGTGCGATGGCCGGTCGCAGGGCACGGCGGGCATGTTCGATTCTTTACCTTTTCGGAATGACGCCGCCATCGTGTTGCGGCGCTTGATCCGCTCACTGCCCACGCGGATGGGAGTGATCGGCATCGGTACGTGCGATAAAGGTCTGCCGGCCATGATGATGGCGCTGGCCGGGACACGCGATCTCCCCTGCATTCTGGTCCCCGGCGGCGTAACGCTGATGCCGGAGGACGGCGAAGACGCGGGTAAAGTGCAGACAATCGGCGCGCGCTTCGCCTATGGCAAGATTACTCTCAAAGAAGCGGCGGAGATGGGCTGCCGCGCCTGTGGATCTCCCGGCGGCGGCTGTCAATTCCTGGGTACTGCCGCGACGGCGCAGGTAGTGGGGGAAGCGCTAGGTCTGGCTTTGACGCACGCCGCTCTCGCTCCATCGGGGCAAGCGATTTGGTTGGACATGGCGCGCCGGAGTTCGCGGGCGATGCTGCGGATGTCCGAACTGGGTCTGCGAAGCCGCGATATTTTGACTGGTATTTCAATTGAGAACGCCATGGCCGTACACGCGGCATTCGGCGGTTCCACGAATCTGCTGCTGCATGTCCCGGCCATCGCACACGCGGCGGGGTTGACTCGGCCCACGGCTCAGGATTGGAGCCGCGTGAATAGCAGCGTTCCGCGCCTGGTGGACGCGCTGCCGAATGGCCCGCGCAATCACCCCACCGTGCAGGTGTTTCTGGCGGGCGGCGTCCCGGAGGTCATGCTGCACTTGCGGCGCGCCGGGCTTTTGAATACCAATGCAATGACGGTGGCGGGCGAGACTTTGGGAACAACACTCGATTGGTGGGAGCAGTCGGAGCGGCGCAGCCAGTTGCGCGCGCGTTTGAAAGACCTGGACGGCATCGATCCGGACGATGTAATTCTTTCGCCCGATTCGGCGCGCGAACGTGGACTCACTTCCACTGTCTGCTTCCCGCACGGCAACCTCGCGCCCGAAGGCTCGGTGGTCAAGAGCACTTCGATCGATCCATCTGTCGTGGGCGCCGACGGCGTTTACCGAATGGTAGGCACCGCCCGTGTGTTTGTGAGCGAGCACGCCGCCATGTCGGCCATTAAGCAGCACTGCATCAAAGAAGGCGACGTGATTGTGCTCATGTGCCGCGGGCCGTTGGGTTCGGGTATGGAGGAAACCTATCAACTGACCTCCGCGTTGAAGCATCTGGCGTTTGGCAAGCATGTGGCGATCATTACGGACGCCCGTTTCAGCGGCGTATCCACGGGCGCTTGCATTGGACATATTTCTCCCGAAGCGCTGGCGGGCGGTCCTATCGGTAAGCTGCGCGATGACGATCTGATCGAGATTATCGTGGATCGCAACGAACTCATCGGCACGGTCAATTTCGTGGGCGAGCACGGCGCGCGGGTCAGCCCGGAAGAAGGTCAGCGCATATTAGCGGAGCGCCCGGCGCGGATCGATTTACAAGCCGACCCCGGCTTGCCGGAAGATACCAAGTTATGGGCGGCGCTGCAGAACGTCAGCGGTGGAATCTGGGGTGGCTGCGTCTATGACGCGGAGGCCATTATCGCGAAACTATCGGCTTAAACGGGTAAGGGCTCCACGTGCCGTCGGCCCTCCGGCGGTCTTCTTCTTCTTTTTTCTCGCGGGCTTTGTCCGCCATGGATTTGCCGCCCTTGAAATACAAATGCACCATCACGTTGTGGCTGGTGGCATCGGCGGTGTAGTCCGAAAACGTGTCGGCAAGGTTATCGAACAACCCTTGCTCATTTACTTTCTTGAGGAAAAATGCCGGGTAGTCCGGATTAAACGGCTGCCCGGGCTTTTCTCCCCACAACTTTTCGATGGTGGGCTGCGCGGTCATATCCAAGCCCTTGATGTCCAGCTTTGCAAAATTGTACGGTTCGCCGGGGACGACGTTGTAAATCACGTTCACCGCGCGCTTTTCGTTGTCCAGTTCAGTTTCGTTGGTAATCATCGCGTCGAGCATGCCGTGGCGTTTCATGCGGTGAATCAAATCCAGCCGGAAGTTATCCATCTTTTCCGCGTCGAAAGTCTGGCCTGTTTTGAACGTGATGGCCGACTGGATCTCATCCTGGTCCATGTTCTTGCCCCGGAAGCGGATGGAGCCGAACCGGAAGACCGGCCCGTCTTTGATTTCTACTCTGACGATGACGCCCAGATTATTTTTGGAAGGTTCCGTTTCGACCTTCGGAAACGTAACCGCCGCGTACCCTTTGGCTGCATACAGCGGCTTAATCGCATTGTCCAGAATCATTTTCAAGCGGTTGTCCGATAGCGGCGCTCCCACCGCCACCTGGTTGACCGCGCGCAAGATAGCGCCCGTATCCACCGCTTGATTGCCGGTTACAAACACCTGGGAAATCGTCGGCGCCGGCGCTTCCGGCGTGAAGAGAACGGACAGTTCCTTTGGATCGTCATTGGAGATCGCGGCCCGGACCTTGACGTTCGGCTTCGTCTCGGCGACAAATTGCCGGACTGCATCGGTGTAGCGTTTCAGCACGCCTTCGGTACCCGGAATGCGGTCGGAATAGAGGTCCACGTGCGCTTTCAGGTAATCGCGGATCGCCTCGGGAGTCGGGCCAAGGCGTTCGAACTGCATCGGGAAAAGCTGATCGATCTCGCTAACCTCAACGGAGAGACTGTATTCCGGCGGATTGCCGCCGCTGACATGATATTCGTCGGTAACGTTGCTGAAAAGCTCCGTGTGTTGCAATTTGAGGCGCGCCTGCTCAATGATGGCCGGCGAAACCTTCTGGCCCTGCTTCAGGCCCAAAGCCTTCACAATGTCCCCAGCCGAGTAAAGCTTGTTGCCTTTGATAGCAAGCGACCGGAGCGCCCCAGGCGGGGGCTCACGCTTCGAGGCCGGTTTATCAGCGGGCGTCTGCGCGCCGGCAAGCAGCGCAAGAGAACAGAAAACAGCGGCGCAAGCAAAGGAACGCATACCTAATTCCATGATACGTACAATTCGCCGATCAAGTTGCACGTCTCTCGCTAAACCCCAATAAAACAACATTCCGATGCTACACTTGAGACGAAAATGGCATACGATTTAGTAGTGATTGGCAGCGGCCCTGGCGGTTATTCCGCGGCAGTGCGGGCCGGCCAATACGGTCTGAAAACCGCATTAATCGAAGGACAGCCGAGACTGGGCGGAACGTGTCTGCTGGTCGGCTGCATACCCACAAAAAGCCTGCTGCACACGGCGGATGTTTGGGATTATTTCAAGAGTCCGGACGCGCAGGGCATGCAATGCAGCGACGCTAGCCTGAATTTTCCCAAGGTGATGGAGCGCAAGAACAAGATCGTCACCAAACACTCCAAAGGCATCGAGTTTTTGATGCGCAAGAACAAAGTCGAGGTGATCAAAGGCTACGCAAAGCTGCTCGGGGGCGGGCGCATTGAGGTCACAGGCGATAAAGGCACACAGACGATCGAAGCGAAGAACATCGTGCTGGCCACCGGCTCTGAAGCCCGGATGCTGCCTGGGCTCGAACCCGATGCTAAGCAGATCTTGACCAACATCGAGATTCTGGATCTACCCGAAGTGCCGAAGACCCTCGGGATTATCGGCGCGGGCGCGGTCGGCGTGGAATTTGCTTCTATCTTCCAGCGCTTCGGTACCAAAGTCACGGTGTTGGAAATGTTGCCGCGCGTGGTGCCGGTGGAAGACGAAGAGATCTCGAAAGAGCTGGAAAAGCACTTTAAGAAGGCCGGTATCCGCACGGAAACGGGCGCGAAGGCCGAAAACGTCGTGAGAACCGCTGACGGCGTGAGCCTCGATGTGACGCTAGCCAACGGCAACAAAGAGCGCATGGAGTTCGAAAAGCTGCTGGTGGCCGTGGGTCGCAAGCCGAATACGGATAGCTGCGGACTGGAGAATACCAAAGCGGAGCTCGATCGCGGCTTCGTGAAAGTGAACGGGTTTCAGGAAACGGCCGAACCGGGCTTATATGCCATCGGCGACATTGTGGCAGGCACGCCGCAGCTGGCGCACGTGGCCACGGCAGAAGGCATGATCGCGGTGGGACATGCGGCCGGAAAGACAGTGCGTCCTATCAACAAAAACCGCATCCCAGGCTGCACTTACACCGACCCCGGCATTGGCAGCGTAGGTTTGACGGAAGCACAGGCGCGCGCGCAAGGCTTCCAGGTGAAAGTGGGGAAGTTCCCGTTTGCCGGCAATAGCAAAGCGACGATCCTGGACAAACACGAAGGCTTTGTGAAAGTGATTGCCGACGAGCGGTTCGGTGAAATTCTGGGCGTGCACATCATCGGCCCCGAAGCTTTCGAATTAATCGGTGAAGCAGTCACGGCGATGGAATCCGAAGCCACGGTGGAAAGCATGATGAACACCATCCACGCACATCCCACCATCTACGAAGCCATGGGCGAAGCGTTCAATAACGTCTATGGTTTGGCGATCAATATCTAAACCGGTTTGACCAATATGAAAAGGCCACTTGCCGTGCTGGAGCTCGGGCGGATGCGTTATGCGGACGCCTTTGCCGTCCAGCAGCGCCTGGTGGACCAGCGCAAACGGGGCGAGGGGATGGATACGCTGCTGTTTGTGGAGCATCCGCACGTGGTCACCATGGGGCGGAACGGCAAACAGCACAATATCCTGGCGAGCGAAGAAGTGCTGGCGCGCACCGGCATCGAATATTTCGAGACCGACCGCGGCGGCGACGTGACCTATCATGGTCCTGGCCAGGTAGTGGGATATCCAATACTTGATTTGCGAGAATGGAAGCGCGATGTACATGCCTATTTTCAGGGCGTGGAGCAAGCACTCATCAATGCTCTAGCCGGTTTGGGGCTGGCGGCGGAACGGGTTCCCGAGCGTGGTAGTGAAGGCGTCTGGGTAAAGGGCGCAAAGGTTGCCGCGATTGGAATACACATCAGCCGCTGGATTACTTCACACGGCTTCGCCTTGAACGTGGATACCGATCTCGATTATTTCAAGTACATTGTTCCTTGTGGTTTAACCAAGCCGGTTTGTTCTTTGCGCAGCCTCGGCTGCCGGGCCGGCCGCGAAGAGGTGATAAGCGCCGTTGCAGCCTCATTCGCGGAAATTTTTGATTACGAACTTGTGACGGCACAACAAGAGCTGCAGGAGACGCGATGACCGATGTAGTGATGCCCCAGATGGGTGAAAGTATCGTGGAAGGTACGCTGACGCGCTGGCTAAAGAAGCCCGGCGACAAAGTGGAGCGGGATGAACCATTGTTCGAAATATCGACGGACAAGGTTGATACAGAAATCCCGTCGCCCACAGCGGGCGTGCTCAGCGAAGTGCTGGTACAGGAAGGCACGACAATAGCGATTAATGCCATTGTGGCGAGAATTGGAGATGCCGGCGCCTCCGCACCGGCGGCGGCCCCCGCTAAGGCCGAAGAGCCTGCTCCTCCTCCCCCGCCGCCTCCAGCTCCGGAGCCCACTTCAAAACAACAAGCGCACGTACCAGTCCCCGCAGCCGCTGGACCCTATCCAATCGAGCCGCCTCCCGCGCCCGTTAATGAAGCTACCCCTGCACCGGCAGTACCGCAAGCCGAAAGCGAGGAGGAGCAAGGGCCTTTGTCGCCCCTGGTTAGGAAAATGGCCCGCGAATACGGCATCGACTTAGCCCAGGTAAAGGGTACCGGCGCTGGCGGCAGAATCACCAAGCAGGATGTGGAAGCGCACATGTCGTCGCAGGCCGCGCGTACGTTCGCGGCGCCGGAACCGGCCGCAGCTCCCGCTTCCCAACCAGCTCAACCCTCTGCGCCCGCTCCAGCCCCTCTGCCCCTGGCCGAATCGGCTAAGACTCGCAGCGAGCCCCTTTCCGTGATGCGGCAGAAAATTGCCGAGCACATGGTGATGAGCCAGCGCACCTCGGCACATGTCACCACAGTTCACCGCGTGGATATGACCAAGATCGCCAAGCTGCGTG
>DASXGT010000240.1:0-55508 GCA_036488895.1 Bryobacteraceae bacterium
GCAGTCGGGCAAAATCCCAAATAATGAGTTCGATATCGGTAGCGTCCTGGCTGTCGGCAAACTCTACCAACGCATATTCGCCCGGTGGCAGCGGTTTTTCGGGCCAAACCTTGTATAGGCTATTGCCGAGATCTTGCTCAAATGTGGCCATCTGTTTACGCGACTCCTCCGCCTGTTTGGCAACCGGCAAAATGGAGATGTTTTCCACCACTCGCACGTTCTTTTTGGGCGTGAGGCTTACGATCCCAAAGCGCTCTTCCTGTGTCAACCGGAGGTAGAATTCCGGCCGTTCGTCCGAGATGGTAAACGTGGCATGTTCGCCTTTAATGACAACACTGGCTTTTCCGGGAACAAGCGGAATGGGCGATAAAACCTGGAGGGTTTTACGCTTTTTGTCGGTGACGATCTGATACTCCGCCGACGGCAGCGCCTCTACTTTTTCGCCGCGCTTGAAATAGGCCCCGGAGTTCATCGGAATAGAAGCAATCTCTTTGCGAAGATCACGCTCAGCTTTGTCCTCTTCGGCCTCGGCCCGCGATTCTTCCGCGATATGCTCCTCTTTCCCCTTGCGTTCGGCTTCGGTCTTCTTCAGATCGATAAGTGCGGCGGGAATTTCCTCCCAATCGCTCCGCTCCGTGCTGTAGTAGCGAATGCGGTCGCCCTGCACCTGGTATTCGCGCACCAGGTGATAGCCGCCTTCTTTCAAATAAAGCTTGAAAGTATCGCCCAGCAGCGCCAGCGCGGCCACGAGAAGTAAAAAGATTACCCTCACGACCGCCATTCTATCTATAATCCGGCCGCATCGCGCGGGTGGGTTAATCTGGAAGTATCCATGGCAAACTTTGGCGAGGTAATCAGTTCCGCGGCGGCAATTGCCAAGGGAATGAGCATCACCTTTAAGGAGATGCTGCAACCGGCGATCACAGAAGAGTATCCGGACGGCCCGGCGCGTTTGGCGGAGCGCTTTCGCGGCGCGCATGTGCTGCAGCGTGATGAAAACGGTCTTGAAAAATGTGTGGCCTGTTTTCTGTGCGCGGCGGCTTGCCCGGCGGACTGCATCTATATTGAAGCCACCGAAAATACCGAACAGGAACGCATCAGCGGCGGTGAGCGGTACGCCAAGGTTTACAACATTGATTACAACCGCTGCATCTTCTGCGGTTATTGCGTCGAGGCGTGCCCTACGGATGCCATCACACATGGGCATGGCTTCGAACTCGCCAGCTACAACACGTCCACGCTGATCTATCGCAAAGAGCAGATGCTGGTAAAACTCGATGAGGGCGGGAAGGCTCCCACACAGCATAATCCCGCGCCGGCGGGCGCTGTTCCAAAGCTCTAATCCCGCTAAAATGGGTGCTGCATCACCCGTCGATATGGAGGCCACGCAGCTCAGTACTATCGCGGTGTTGGCCGAAAAACCCTCGGTCGCCCGTGACATCGCGCGCGTCTTAGGAGCGAGCAAGCAAGGCGAAGGATATCTTCAGGGCAATGGCTACGTCGTCACCTGGGCGATTGGCCACCTCGTGGCATTGGCGCAGCCGCATGAGATTCAGCCGCAGTGGCGTCAGTGGCGCAGTGACCTGCTGCCGATGCTGCCGGAGCGCTGGCCGCTAGTCACCTACGAAAAGACCCGCGATCAATTCGAGGTGGTGCGAAAGATCATCAACTCTCCCCGAGTTTCGCGCATCATCTGCGCCACGGACGCCGGGCGCGAAGGCGAGCTTATTTTCCGCTACATCTACCAAGCCGCTGACTGTGAAAAGCCGGTAGACCGTCTATGGATTTCTTCGCTAACACCGGATGCGATCCGCAAGGGTTTTGATTCGCTGCGGCCGGGCGCGGAATACGATCCGCTAGGGAACGCTGCGCTAGGCCGCAGCCGGGCCGATTGGCTGGTAGGCATGAACCTGTCGCGCGCATATTCGCTGGCCTTCCGGGAAGAGCTTTCGGTGGGGCGGGTGCAGACCCCCACGCTGGCAATGGTCGTCGAGCGGGAGCTGGCCATTCGCGCTTTCGTTCCGGAGGAGTACATCGAAGTCATCGCCACGTTTCACCCGGTGGAGATGGACGCCAAGGTCAAATACAAAGGAACCTGGTTTCGAAAGGCACCCCCGGCCGAGAACACGCGGCTGGCAGCCGATGGGATTGAGGCGAAGGCCATCGTACAGCGTGCCAAAAGCGGGACCGCGCAAATTGAATCCATCGAATTTGAAACGCAACGCACGCTGCCGCCGCCCTTGTATGACCTGACCGAACTGCAGCGCCACGCTAACCGGCTATTCGGGTTCAGTGCGCAGAAAACGCTCGATCTGGCGCAGGCGCTGTATGAGCGTTATAAGTTGATCAGCTATCCCAGAACCGATAGCCGTTACCTTTCACAAGACATAGCGAAGACGTTGCCGCAGGTAGTTCGCGCGGTGAAAGAACCTTACGCTAAACTGCTTGCTCCAGGTACGGGCGAGCGACCGCTGGGACGGCGATTTGTGGACGATTCAAAAGTGCGCGATCACCACGCCATCATCCCCACAACCGTTTCGGTCGAAAAAGCGAACCCTCCAGCGGACGAGCGCAAGATCTATGATTTGATCTGCCGCAGGCTATTGAGCGCGTGGCACGAAGACTACTTGCTCGCGGTGACCACCGTCATTACCGCGATTCAGAATGCGGACGTAGTGGACCGCTATCACACCTCAGGCAGCGCCGTGCAGCAACTCGGATGGAAGATCCTGGACTTGGCGCCTGAGCGGAAGAAAAAGGGTGCCGACGGCGAAGCGCAAGAGCAGACGCTTCCGGCAGGGCTCGCGCGCGGGCAAATACAGGAAGTGCTGGACGCCGCCGCCGCGAAGAAGAAGACGCGGCCCCCCAAGCGATTCACTGAGGCAACGCTGTTGACGGCGATGGAGACAGCAGGAAAAACGTTGGATGAAAAAGAACTCTCCGATGCCATGAAAGAATCCGGACTGGGAACCCCAGCCACGCGCGCGTCCATTCTGGAAGTGCTGATCACGCGCGCCTATATGGTGCGCAACGGAAAAGCGCTGGAAGCCACGGATAAAGGCATTCATCTGATTGAGGTGGTACATCCGGAAGTGAAAAGTCCGGCGATGACCGGGCAATGGGAGGCGAATTTACAGCGGATTCAGAGCGGTTCAGCGCAGCTTCAGCCGTTTATCGAAGGCATAGAAAACTATGTGCGCGAAGTGGTGGGCAAAGTTCGCTCCGCCGCACCGAGTATTCATCAACAGCCCGCGGCTACGGTGGTACACACAGTAACAGCGCCCGCCGTAGACGTGCAAGGCAAGTCACTGAACGAAATCCTGCACGGCGCGTTCGGGTTTGCCGAATTCCGGACCAACCAGGAAGCAGTTTGCCATGCCGTGATGGAATCGAAAGATGTGCTGCTGGTGATGCCCACCGGGTCGGGCAAATCGCTATGCTACCAGTTGCCGGGGGTGGCGCGCGGCGGGACGACGCTGGTCATCAGTCCGCTGATCGCATTGATGGAAGATCAGGTTTCGAAGCTGGCGGAGCAAGGGTTCGCGGTGGCGCGTATCCACTCGGGCCGCGATCGCCAGGATTCGCGCCAGGCCTGTTTCGATTACCTAGCGGGCAAACTGCAATTTTTATTCATCGCGCCGGAACGCTTGCGCGTGAGCGGTTTTCCCGAAATGCTCGCCAAACGAAAACCGACGCTGATTGCGGTGGACGAAGCGCATTGCATCTCACAATGGGGTCATGATTTCCGGCCCGATTACCGCATGCTGGGCCAGCACTTACCAGCGTTGCGGCCGGCTCCGGTGATCGCGTTAACCGCCACGGCAACGCCGATCGTGCAGAAGGATATCGCCGAACAACTTGGCTTGCTGCGGCCGGATTGGTTCATACACGGTTTCCGGCGCGACAATATCGCCATAGAAGTAGTGGAAGCGTCGCCGTCGGAGCGCTCTCTGTTGGCGGCGAACATTTTGCTGGATGATACGCGCCGCCCGGCGATTGTCTACGTTCCCACCCGCAAACAGGCTGAGGCGCTGGCGGCCGATTTCGCTGGACAGTTCCCATCCGCCGCGTATCACGCCGGCCTGGATGCCAAGCGGCGCGCGCGTGTCCAGCAGGATTTTTTGGAAAGCAAGCTGGAGGTGATGGTGGCCACCATCGCCTTCGGCATGGGCATCGATAAACCCGACGTACGCACCGTGATTCACACCGCGCTGCCAGGCAGTTTGGAAGGCTATTACCAGGAGATTGGCCGCGCCGGACGCGATGGCGCCCAAAGCCGCGCCATTCTCATGCAGTCTTACGCCGACCGCTATACGCATGATTTCTTTTTTGAACGTGACTATCCGGACGTCGCGGTGCTGGACCGAATCTACGAACAGCTAACAACCGCGGCTATCCCCAAAGAGGACTTGCAGCGGCGTCTGCGCTTACTGCCTGAGCTATTCGATAAAGCTTTGGAGAAGCTATGGAGCCATTCCGGAGCCGTGCTGGACTATGCGGAAAACATCACGCGCGGCGATCCGCGCTGGCGGCAGCTTTATGTCGCCCAGGGCAGCCGCAAACTGGCGCAGATTGAAACCGTGATCCGCTATGCGCGCAGTCCGCATTGCCGTATGACTACATTGATCCGCCATTTTGGTGATGTAGAAGACGGGCAGCGTGCCTGCGGGATTTGCGATTTCTGCGCACCCTCAGAATGCGCGGCGCAGCGCTTCCGGCCCGCCAGCGATGCTGAACACAAAACACTGCGGCGCGTGCTGGAGACTCTGCACTCCGCGGGAATCAGATCAAGCGGCAAGCTGCACTCAGATATTTTTCCGCATGGCGAAATCAGCCGCAACGATTTTGAAGAAATCCTGGGCGGTATGGCGCGCGCCGGCTTGGTGGACTTGCTGGATGCCAGCTTTGAAAAAGAAGGCAAGCAGATCCCTTACCGCAATGTAAAACTGACGCAGGAAGGCATGAAGGCTGATCCGGAGGCCATCGCCAGCTTTGTCATGAAGGAAAGCGGGCCGCCAACGAAGCGCGCTACCGCGAAGAAAAAACGGGCCGCCGCAAAGTCTGCGAAGACAGCCACGGCAGCCGATTCGCGTATGGAAAGATCGTTACGGGCCTGGCGCCTTGAGGAGGCAAAAAAGCGCGGCATCCCGGCGTTCCGCATTTTTAGCGACCAGGTGCTGCGCAACATGGCCGAACATGCTCCCAGGACAGACGAGGAGTTATTGGCAATTCCCGGTGTGGGAATGTCCACAGTGGAAAAATATGGTTCACATATTTACCGCATTGTAAATGAACTTGCAGTATAGTGAGGCTGCGTGTTATCGCGCCATCTCGCTTTCAAACGTAAAAAAGTCTTAGTGGCAGTGGCCGTGCTGCTCGTAATAGCAACAGCGTTTGCTGGTTCTGCCTGGTGGCGAGCGCGCCGCGTACTGCAAGAAAGCGCATCTCAAGCGGCCGCCTCGGGTGCGTTTTTCTTTACGCTTGAACCTTTGCAACAACGTGCGGCTCCCGGCCTAACGGCTTTTTCCGCCGCCGCAGAGTTTCGCGCATTGGCGGTGTTTCAGGGTGACATCTATGTTTGCGGACCCTCGGCGCTCTATCGGTACAATTCCAACGGAAAGCTGCTCCAGACTTGGCACACCGGCCAGGAACTGCCGCCTTATCCGCTGATGGCGCTGGCAGTACGGACGGGCGTGGCGACACCGGAATTATGGGTGGCGACACAAGGCGCGGGGGCTTTGATTTGGGACGGCCGATTCCTCCGGCAGTTCCAAGCCAAGCAGACGGAACTGCGGAAGCTTAGCGCCCTGCTGCCGCTGAACAATGGGACCATGCTGCTGGGCACGCCGACAGCCGGACTATTTTCAACAGACGGCAAGCAACTAACGCTATTCCATCCGCAACTGGCGAACGTCAAGGTGACGGCGCTGGCAGGTAGGCAAGAGGCGGTTTGGGTGGGAACGCAAAATCAGGGCGTGTGGTTATGCCACGCCGGCGCGGTGATCCGCTATAAAGCGGAACTGCCGGACCCGCAAGTCCTTTCGCTTTGGAGTAACAGCAATTCCACGTGGGTGGGCACGCCGTTGGGCGTGGCGGAATTTGACGGTGGGCGCTTTCGCCGCAGGCTGGCGGATGGAATCCTGGCGCGTACGTTGCTCGAACACGCAGGCAAGCTTTGGATCGGCACCATGGACGAAGGAACTCTGCAGGTCGATCTCAACGCCCGTGCTCCGCGCCCATCAGCGGGAGCGCGGCTGCAGGAAGGCTCAGAGCAGAACGCGAATGCGCTGGCGCTTTTAGATGGCAATGTTCTGGCCGTCTCAACGAAAAACGTGCGGCGTCTTTCCACCGGTGAAGATCTCATCGCGGCTCCCCCCGCCAATTTGACTACCGGACACATTGCGGCTCTGCAAATAGATTCGCAGCACCGGCTTTGGATCGGCTACTTTGACCGCGGCGTGGACATGCTGCCCACTTCCGGGCAAGGCGCGGTGGCGCATTTCGAAGACGACGTGCTCTTTTGCGTGAATCGGATTAAGCAAGACCCGGTAAGCGCGAATATTTTGATCGCCACCGCCAACGGGCTGGCGCTCTTTGACGCGAGCGGCCATCCACGCCAAGTGTTGAATAACAAAAGTGGTCTCATTGCAAGCCATGTCACCGACATTCTTTTCCACCGCCTCGCCGAGGGAGAATCATCCACGGTTGTTGCCACGCCGGCGGGATTGAGTTTTCTGGATGGCCCTGTCATCTCCAGCGTCTATGCGTTTCAGGGATTGGTCAATAACCACGTCTACACGTTGACGGAAACAGGCGACACACTCGTTGCTGGAACGCTCGGCGGAGTATCGCTGCTGAAGAACGGCTTGGTGCAGGCCAGTTTTACTACCGCCAACTCCGCTCTCCGGCAAAATTGGATTACGGCTTCGGCCGCATTGGGAAACGATCTTTATTTGGGAACCTATGGATCGGGGGTGGTGCGCATGACTGAGCGCCATGATGTACAAACTTTCCGTGAGTTTGGGGGGCAGCGCGTCGAGATCAGTCCGAACGCCATGCTGGTGACCAACCGCGCGATTTACGCGGGAACCGCGGGCCATGGCTTGGCGATTCTGCGCCGGGGTCAACAACGTTGGCAATTCGTTGAAGCGGGGTTGCCATCGCGCGACGTCACAGCCTTAGCGGCCGATGATGAGTTTCTCTACATAGGGACGGATAACGGCCTCGCAAAAATATCGGAGCGGATGCTGCTGCCGTGAATCGTTTCTTTTACGTTTCGCTAATCCTGCTGGCGGCTCAGCTACTCGTGGCCGATAGCGGCGTGATTGTGGCGTCGGGCCGGACATCCCCTGACGCAGCAGTGCTCGCGATTGATTCGATGAACGTTCGCATAGTCATCGACAATAGGCACGCCACCGTGCAATTACGGGAAGTGTTTCATAACAAAACTGCTGACGTTTTGGAGGGAACTTACACGCTGGCATTGCCGGACAGAGCGGCGGTTTCCGATTTCGCAGTCTGGGACGATGTGACTCGCATTCCCGGCGTCATTCTGGAACGCAAGCGCGCTTCCGAGCTATATGCGCAGCTTCGCAATGAAGCCATTGATCCGGGGCTACTGCAATCGGGTGAGGTGACGGAAAGCGAGGCTCCCGGCGAGGCTCGCCATTCAAGTGAATTCGCAGTGAAGATTGTGCCGATTCCGGCATTCGGCTACAAACGTTTGGAGGCCGAATATCGCCAGACCGTGCCGATGACGCAGCTTTCTTCAGGGTTTGTGCTGCCGTTGAAGCCGGTCACTTACGCACCGCAAGTAGTGAGCGATTTTTCTCTGTCGCTCGAATTAAGAGATCCGCAAAGCATCGTTGAATTTCGCTCTGGCAGCAAACTCTTCCCGCTCACTGTTTCGACGCAAAACGATCATCTGGTGAAGGCATCTTTCGAAGGGACAAACGTGCTTTTGAACGAAGATTTTTCGTTCACTTTCAAGGTGCGGGACCAGCAAGCAGTAAATGTACAAACCTACCGCACTGGCGAGCCAGGCGAGCCCGGATATTTTGAGAGCTCCGCGTTGCTGCGCGGCCCGGCAAACCAGACGGCTTCAACGCCACGCTCGGTTGTAGTGTTATTTGACACGTCGCTCTCCATGCAATGGGAAAAGCTGGAACGCAGCTTCCAGGCGCTGGAGGCTGCATTGCGGGCGTTGAAGCCCACCGATACACTCAATGTCGTCACCTTCAATTCCGTCGCGGACCGTTTCAGCCCAAAGCCCGTGGCAGCCGCTCCGGACGCCATCGCCAAAGCACTGGATTTTGTCAGGGCAACACGCCTGCGTGGCGGTACCAATTTACAGCGCGCCTTCGCCACCGCCTTTGAACAAACGCAACCGGGTAGTTACATCGTGTTGCTGAGCGACGGCGAATCGACTGAGGGTATTGTTCCCTCCAAGCGTTTCGAAGATTGGCTGGAGAAAACCTGGTCCGGGCTGCCCGCGACGCAGCGGCCGAGTCTTTACACGCTTGCTATAGGCGATGATGCCGATGTGCGGCTCATGCAGCGCATCTCCGCACACAACGGCGTTTTCGAACAGATCGGTTCCGCGGAACCGCTCGATTTCAAGTTGGCGGCGTTTATCCGCAAGATCGGCGTGACGCCTCTCAATCGTGTGCAATTAACGGTAAACCCAAAAGCGAATACCAGTTTAATTTACCGCTTGGGGCAGGATAACTTTCCAGGCGCGCGTGCAGCCTGGGTGGGCCGGTACAATCAACCCAGCGTTGCCGACTTTACCATTTCAAACGTTACCGCTCATGTGACATTGCCGGCTATTGAAACCCAACACGTATACTTGCCCGCTGCCTGGGCTCGGGCGCGGGTCGATGCGCTACTTGAAAAAATCGACCGTGAGGGGGAGGACAAAGCCAGCATCGATGAAATAATCCGCTTGTCGCGTAAGTATATATTCGTCACGCCTTATACCTCGTTTTTGGCCGCCCCGCGTGCGCTGCTGCGGCCGAGATTGATTCGCCCCGGCGATCCGGTGCTGCGCGTGCGAACCGACGCTTCCATTGTTTCTTTGATTGCTCTGTTTCCTTTTGGGCCAATCAATTCTCTGCACTACCTGAAAGCCGAAGACATCTGGCAAACGCGTTTTGTCGCGCCGGGTGACATGCCCGATGGCGCGCATACGGTCCGCCTGATCTTGCGCGACCGCGCCGGCCATGTCTACCGCGAGCAGAAGACGTTTCTAATATCAAGCCATCCACCGGTTGTGCGCGTGCATCTGAACTCTACTCGCGTACGCGCCGGCGAACGCTTGACGCTCAACGTGCAGGCCTCGCAAACGACCCGTACACTCACTGCGCAACTGTATGGCGCTTCCCCGCTCTATTTGAAATGGGATGACTCGCGAAAATCGAATACCGGCATATTGACCGTTCCGGCTTCCCTGCCCGCTGGCCGCTATTCGATCCACGTTACGGCTGAAGATATCGCGCACAATGTGAGCCATCAGGAGGTGCCGATTGAAGTACTTCCCTAAAATCGCGCTGTTTTGTGTTTTAGCAATTTTGGGCGCAAAGGCTTTTCTACTGCGCGCGGCTCTGTCTTCATGGGCGGAAAACGTGGTCGGCACCAGCACGCTGGAATCGGCGTTATTCCGCGCAATGACTTTGCCCGACGGACCGGTGCTAGCGCCACGGCTGCCCGCCGAAGCACGCGGCGAGGTCACCGCGTTGATTCAAAAATCTCCGCGTCAAGGCGACTTGTATGCATTGCGCGCACAGCAAGAGGAGCGGCAACTTGACTTCGCCGCCGCTGAACTCGATTGGAAACAAGCCGTAACCTTCACCACCAAAAAGACTGTGGCGTGGCTCAATCTGGCGGACTTCTATCATCGCCGGATTCGATATAACAGCGAAATAGATGCCCTTCTGCACGCGCAGGCATTTCCACGGGCTCTTGACGTCTATACGGAAGCAAACCTTCCCGGCACCGCGCGCGACCGGATCTGTGAGGCCTGGATCGCGCATGATCCCAAACAGACCGAACCCTATCTAGGGCTATTCCATGCCCTGGTCAAAGACAAGAACCGCCAAGCCGCGGGCGACCTGGCTGTGCGTATAAAAGCTGCCTTCCCGGATAACCTACGGCTGAATATTCAAGTCGATTCTGAATTGGCCGGGATAGATCAAGGTAACAATGCAGCATTGGCCGTCTATTCTGCTCGCTTCACTCCGCTCTGGCCGGCTGATGTGCGTGATAGTTATTTCCAGCTACTCTCCGGCGCGCACCAACTGCGTGCATTTTTGGCGGATGCGCGCGCAAAAGCCGCCGCGGACCCAACGGCCTTAGATCCAGCACTGCGCCTATTCTTCTATTACGAACAACAACAAAAGCGCGAATTGGCCGATCAACAACTCTTGGAATTTGAGACCCGGCGTACCGCTGTAAAGACTGCTTGGTCCGCCGCTGATTTGAAAACGCTAGGTCCGCTTTTCGAAAGAGTGACCGATTACGACGAATCGGCGCGCAGCTATTACCTTTTATACGAACTCCCCTCCGCGGTGAGGTCAGACAAAGACCTGGCGCTGAGTGCGCTGATCTCACTGCTGCTGGATGTACCGGAGCAGCCATTGCAATTCGGCGCGCGCGACCTGAGCATATATCAAAACATCGGCACGATGGATCGCCACCCAGGCTTTTTAAACGGCATCGCCTCACTGGTATTGAACACCACGTTTCCGCAATTCGAATATCAAACCGCTTCGCAAACCGCTATCGCGTACTTCCATCGCGGGTTGGCTTCCAGTTTGATTGAACGCTTGCGGCAGGAAAGTCCGAATGCCGCGCAAATTCCGGCGCTCGAAGCGAAACTGTTCGCCGCGTATGCAGCATACGGAAAAAACGACGCCATCACCCGGCTAGTCCCCCCGTGGCTGGAGCACAATGCGAAATCGTCTGATTATACGAGCACGGCCTTGCTGTTAGCAGACGCTTATTTTCAGACTAAACGCACTGCTGAAGAATTTGAGTTGTACGACAAGCTGCTAGTGAAGTTGGGAGATGAAAGCGGTCACCTGCCATTCGGTGAACCCGGCACGGCGGTCCGGTCCGCCGATTATACGCGGGTTCTCGATCGTTATATCTCACGCCTGACAGAATTGAAACGCTTCACCGGCGTAGTAGCGCTTTACCGCAAAGAAATTGACCGCAATCCGAACGACCCCGGCATCTATGAACGCCTCGCTCTTTACGTGGAGCAGAATCGCTTCGATGCTGACCTTGAAACCACGTATCGCGCCGCCATAAAGCAGTTTCCAGGCGTAACCTGGACGCAGAAACTTGCCAGATTCTACCTGCGCCGGCAGCAGAACGCCGCCTATCTGGATTTGGCCCATCAGCTCACCGGCACATTCGACGGCTCCACGCTGGCCACTTTCCTGACTTCGGTATCACCCGATCGCACGCTCAACCCCACGCTCTACCGGCAGATCAATCTTTACGCGCATGAACGCTTTCCGCACAACCTGACTTTTATTCGCAATCTGCTTACCGCTTACCGCGCCAAAGGCAGCGCCGATCCGGCTGCGTATACGAAGCTCTTGCGGGAAAACTGGTTCTATGATGCCGGCTTGCGGACAGAATTCTTTGAGGAACTCAGCCAGACCGGGAAACTAAAAAGCACACTCGCTGCTCTTCCTTCCGCCGCAACGTCCGCGCAACAAAAGAATCCAGCGGCACTCCAATTCCTCGCGGAGGGTCATGCCTGGCTGGCTGAGTACGAAGACGCCGCCCCGGCCTTTGTCCAATTGACGGAGCTTGACCCAGGTAGCAGGGATTGGAATAATCGCGCGATTTCCGTTGAGCGCTCTCTTGCGCCCTCAGTCACCGGCGCATTTGAGACAGCCACCCGGCTAGCGAGACGCAATGCTTTAGCCGAACCTGGAAACGCCGAGACCCTAACGCGCGTAGGTGAAATTTACGCCGACAAGGAAGATTACCGCCGCGCCGCACCCTGGTGGAACCGGCTCGTATCGAGCAGGCCCGGTTCGCCGACCGCCTATCTAGATTCGGCTACCGTGTTCTGGGACTATTTTCAATTCAATGATGCGCTGCGGATTGTGGACGACGCGCGCCGCACGCTGAAGCAACCCGCGCTCCTGGCCTATCAGGCCGGGGTGATCCATGAAAACAAAAACGAGTACGGCGCGGCCATCGGCGAATATCTGAAGGCCGCGCTAGTGATACCGCGAAGTGGAGACGATGGAGATCTTGCACAACGCCGTTTACTGCAACTGGCCAGCCGGAAAGCCACGGCGGCGGAAGTAGAACAACGAACGGCAGCGCTGGTGGATGGCCCTACATTTGATCAACAGAACTTCGACCTCCGCGTGGCGATTCTTGAAAAATTAAACCGGAAAGCAGAGATTCGTACTCTGCTTGACGCGGAGCTGCCAAAGATCAGCGACGTGCAGCAGGTAGACGTGATTCGCCCCGTGGCTCAACGCTACGGCTTTGATGATGTTTCCGAACACGCATTCGAGCGCATCATTGCATTGACTTCCGACCCGGTCGAAAAACTGCAAGCTCGCATTAATCTCGGCGGATTTTACGAAGCGCATAAAGACCTCCCCCGGGCCGAACGCGAATTCAACGCGCTGCTGACCGAAAATCCCAACCTGCTGGGAGTGATACGCGCCAACATCGATTTCTATTGGAATCAAAAGCAGCCAAAGAAAGCAGTGGCTACGTTGGGGGCCGCTATGTCACGAGCGGAGCCGCCTTTCCGTGGCCAACTGCAACGCGAAGCAGCGCAGAAAGCTGCTGATTCTTCCGACTTTGTCGAAGCGCGGCGGCTGCTCGATGACTTACTCAAGACTGATCCGTATAACGGCAATCTACTCGCAGCCAAGGCGTCTACTTACGCTCGCGAAGGAAATCACCAGGCGCTAACGGATTTTTATGCGGGCGAACTCACTCGGTTGCAAGCAGCGCCGCTACCTGCTACCGAAAAAACTAGTCGCGTAGCTGCGCTTCGGCGCGGCTACATTGAGGCGTTGATCGTGGTGAAGCAATTCGATCAGGCGCAGCAACAATACGAAGCAGTTTTGAACGTGTATCCGGAAGATGCCGCGCTGGCAGCCACGGCGGCGCGCTTTGCGGAAACAAATCAGCTGGATAGCAAGTTGCGTGCTTATTACCAAAAAGCAACCACCGATTCACCGCGCGACTACCGCTGGCCGCTGCTGCTAGGCCGCATCGAAACCACACTGCGCCTTTTTCCGGAAGCTATCGCCGCGTTTGAAAAAGCAGCCTATGTGCGGCCGGATCGCAATGATATCTTTCTCGCGAAGGCCGACCTCGAAACCCGCCTGCAGCGCTTCGACGCCGCGCTGAAAACCTATCAGAAACTCTACGATTTGAGTTATCACGATTCCCAATATCTTGTGGCGCAAGCGGAATTGCAGGCGCGTCTGGGAAACAAAGACGAATCCGTTCGCCTGTTGCGGGCCGCCTACAGCGATGCGAACCCGCAGTCGCTCAGGGGCCTTGTGTCCGTGATGAGCAACCTGTCAAGTTGGCGCATGTATGAACAGGTAGATCAGGTTTACCAACAGGCGCAGGCGTTGATTACCAATGACTCCGACTACATGACCGCGGTCAATCTGGAGGCTGGTGCGCTGGCCGCTCTGCACCGGCCGTTTGACGCCTTAGATGCCGTGGATCGCGTCTGGCAGAAAACCAAAGTGGACGGAAAGGGTTGGAGCACGGCACCGCAAGGGAGTGACATCGGGAAAGCAGTGGCCGCCTACCTGACTCCGGAGGAAAAACTAGCGTTTGCCAAGCGTTTGCTGGCGCCTCGCAGCGTTGCTGCCGAGTTTAATATCTACGATTTGGCACGGACCTCCGAATTAGCAGACCTAACCGCCAGCCGTTTGTACGAAAGCGCGCGCGCCCGGCCGCAACAGGTTTGGGCAAGCCTGAATGAATATCAATCCTCGCGCTTGCAATATGAAGAACTAGGTCATCAATTGGAGACCATCGCCAATGCAATGAAGCCTAATCCCGTACGCGATCAGGTGGCGGCTGCGGCCGTCGCGGCCTATGACAAGGCAGGTGACCCGGCGAGCGAGTTGCGGCTGGCTGATTTTAAAACTTCGCGAGGAACACCGGCCATTAGTGCGCCGCGTTATGCAGCGCTCTTAACGGCGTCAGGCGGCGATCCAGCGGCGCGCATTCGCGAGCTATCGGGTACTGATCCGAATTTCGCCAATGCCTTGGTCCAATGGTCCATCGCGCATGGGCCTGCACTGCTCGCGTTGCAGGCGGTGCAAACCCGCGGCGGCACACTTTCCGGCTTGTGGACCAACAGCTACACGGCATTAACCGGCCTCTACTATCTAAACCCGCAAGCTACACGCGCGTTCGATGCCGTGCTGGGTCCGCGCACGATTGGCGCGGAGTTAACGCGCCAGCAAAATGATTCGCTTAAGGGCAATGACTGGTTTTACTACGCCGCCCGCTACGGCGATTACCTAATCAATCGTCAACAAACTGACACGGATGGCATGCTGCTGGCCAATCTCGAAGCGGCCCCGAACGCCTCGAACAGTTATGTCAGGCTCGGTGATACTTATCGCGACTTAGGTCAAGGCGCGCGCGCGATTCAACAATATGAGCAGGCGTTGGAGCTGAGCCCGACCAGTGCGGATGTTTTAGACCGGCTGGCCATGGCTGAGGGTAAAGACCGACAGGCGCAGGCCATCGCTCATTGGCGAGCAGCTTTCGATGTTTTGGCCAAACGAGCCGCCCAAGGGCAGCCGCCGCCTGAGTATTACCAAACAGCCCAAACAATTCTGAGGCACGCGAATGAAGCCGGCGTGGAAAAAGAGCTTCGGCCCAACGCCGAAACCATGCTGCGCGCCTATATCGCACGCAACGGCAGCTATAATTTTATTCCCTTTCTCGAAGGCATTCTCCACGGCGTATCAGATCGCAATGCCGCATTGGAATGGATCATTACACTGACCAATGCGCCCGAAGCGCAGAACGTTTTGGGTGAGCTGATCCAGTCCAGCCTGGTCACCAATGCCGAGAAAGAGCCACTCCACAAAGCAGAGATTGCCCGCGCACAAACAGCTTTGCAGGGCGTCGGCAACGAACAACTCCAGCTTTTGCGGATTCAGTATGTGCAGTATCTGGCATCAGAAAAACGCAATACGGATGCGTGGCAAGCGCTACTTGCCATTGATCCACCTGCCGCCCGTCCCCCGGACTTGGTGCTAAAAATCGGAGCATTGTCCGGCCACCTCAATGAGATTCTGCAGAACTATCAAACGCAGCCTGATGCACGGCCGACCGCCGAGCAAATCTTGTCCGTAGCCGGAGAGCTAAACGTGCAAGGCTACAAAGATCTAGCGCGGCAAATGGAAGAGTACGAATATACGCGTCAGTTACAGAACGATTCGCCGTCAGCTTCCGCTTACTTAGGCTTGGCGCGGGTACGGCTTGAACAGAAGCGCAATCAGGAGGCGCTCGTACTCATTCAAGACGTCGCGCTGGCAGTGGGCGCTCCTTTTGAAAATCTATCGGCAGCCACCATGTTATTGGAAGAAATGGGGCTGAAGACAGAGGCGCTTGCGTACGCAAAACAGTGGCGGTCCGCCGAACCGTGGAATGTCGAAGCGCAGTTTGCCGAAGCGCGCATAGCATCTGACAAGACGCTGCTGGACGCCGTGCGTACATCGCCACGAGCTCCTTATGATGTCCGCGCCAAGGCCGCAGCCGCGTTGCGCGGTCTGGGAAATCCAAGCTCCGGCGCGCAAGAACTTGATCTTTTGACGCACGCAACCATCTCTCCGGAAGAAGCCACGCAACCGTATTTCGTCCTGGCCCGATTGGAGGCAGCGAAAGCTTCAACCACTCCGGCCACAAAAGTAAAGTTATACGCGGAAGCCATTGCAATTCAACCTTCTTTGCAGAAAGAAGCATTGGCGCTAGCCGAAGCGGCCTTCGACGCCAATAAAGACGCGTTAGGCCTGACCGCTTTCGCTAAGTATCACGGCCCTGGACCGCAGTTAGGCCGGGTACAAGAACTAGCGGCCGCAGTCCAAACCAAACGTCAAGAGTTCGGCGTGGCCGTGGCCCTCTATGAACAGGCGCTCAATTCCACGACGGATCAAGCGACGCGCGCACGTATAGAAAAACTGCTCGCGGCTGCGCGCGAGGAGCAGCGCTTGGATCGTGCCAACCAAGCGCGCCAGCCGCGCGTCACTCAAGAAGTGGCGCAACAAATTATCGTAAAGCCGCGCCTGCCCCGCCCGAAAGGAAGTGCGGAATGAAAAGGAAAACCGGGTTCACGCTCTGCGCTTTCGCCCTGGGAGGGTTGCTTTGCGGTTCGCTCTGGTTAAGAGCGCAGCGCAATGACGCCCGTCCGCTGCCGGAATTATTTCCGCCCGGCGCGCTGCTCTACTTGGAAGCGCGCGATCTTCATAAGCTCGTGGGCGAATGGAACTCTTCCGGCGAAAAAGCCAAATGGGTGAATAGCGCGAACTTCCAGGTGCTTTCTCAATCACGCCTGGTGCAGCGATTGGGCGAAGCGCAAACCGAATTTCAAACCGTTGCGGGCATCCCCGTAGAGATGAATTTATTGGATCAAGTAGCCGGAGCCCAATCCGCTTTCGCGTTTTACGATCTGGCCCATTTGTCGTTTGTCTATCTGACACGGCTTGACGATACACGCCTCAATGCGACCGATCTCTGGAAGAAACGAACAGGGTATCAAACACGCCAAGTAGCGGGCATCTCCTTTTTCGTGAAAGAAGGGGAGGGCGAGGCGACGCGCACCATCGCGTTTGCTTCCTATGAAGGTTGGCTGGTGCTGGCAACTGATGCCAATCAAATGGCGCGCACGTTAACCTTATTGGCCCGGCAACCGGCGGCTTCGCTCGCGACGGAAGGCTGGTTCAAAAGCGCCGTGGCGCAAGCGCCACAGCAGCCAGGTGATTTGCGACTGGTTTACGATTTAGCCAAGCTGGCCGCAACCCCGCAATTCCGGACCTACTGGATTCACCGCAACAAATCGGAATTGCAGCCGTTCGCCTCCGGCATCTCCGACTTGTTCGAGCAATCCACTGCATTCGAAGAGCGGCGAGCGCTGATTCGTCCACTGGCAGCCACAAGCGCCGCGCCCGACAGCGCCGCGCTGTCTGAAGTGCTGCACCATGTTCCGGCTGCGGGCTCGTTGTACCGAGCCTGGGCGTCCCCCGATCAAGATACGCTCGGTTCCGTTCTGCGGCAAGTCGTTCTAAGCAGCACGGTGCAAGCCGAAAGTCTGTATCGCGAAGCTCCGCAAGTAACAGCCGAGGCAGGCGTTGCGGGTAGCGTTTCCGATCTCGAAACCAGGATCGATGAGCCCGCCTACAATCGGGCCCAGCAGCAAACCATTGACGGCCTCCGAAACGCAATTTCCGCCTTGCAGCCTTCAGCGCTTTTGCATACCCAGACCACCACGCTTCTGAACGACAAAGTATTTCTCACACCGCAAAGCGAAGCGGTGATTCTGTGCAGACAGCCTATAGATCGTACGGCCTTCGAACAAGCGCTCACGCAAAGCGCCGGCCTGCTGAAAACGGGCAGCCTGGATGCTTTGCGCATTACCACCACGGGAAATCTGTTGGTTCTCAGCCGCATGCCGTCTGGCGCCAGCGCGCAAGCGCCTACACTTGGCCCCGGTGCTATCTACGCCGCCGGTTACAATCATGCCTCCGAATGGGCGCGCTATCAGTCACTCTTCAACGATATAAACCGGAGCGCAGCCAATCCGGAAACACCCGCCCCAACCAATATGCCGGCCTTTTTTTCTGGCAACTTGCGCAGCCTGGGCGATGCGCTATCGCGAGTAACAAAAGCCTCCATTGTCACGCAAGATGACCAGACGGTTCTTCGTGATACCGTGCGTTACGAATTACAGTGACACGCCGCGGGTTTTTAGCTTCGATCACGGCGTTGCACGCATCTACCCAACGAGCTTGGATCACGCTGGATCTGCTGCATGGCTCAAAGAGCGTTCATTGGCCAGCCGCGGAAAATCCAGTAAACATGGGCTCGCTGCTGAAACCGTTTCTGGTCGCTGCCTACGGCGTCACGTACGCCCGCTTTCCAGTTACACATTGCAACGGTACAAAAGACGGCTGCTGGTTGGCGCATGGACATGGCGATCAGGACATCATCAACGGCCTGGCGAACTCCTGTAACGCTTATTTTCTTTCACTAGCCGGTGGGATTGACCGCGCGGCGCTCGACACCGTTTGCCTATCTTACGGCTTGTCAGCGCCGGACCGCGCCGCAACCCGTAGCAGTCTCATCGGGCTGGGTTTGGGATGGCCGCAGAGTCCTTCGGCAGTCGTAACTGCATTTGCGCGGTTAACGCAAAACGCTGGCCTGCCCAATGTAGATGTGGCTCTCGCCGGGATGGCGCGTTGCGCGGCAACCGGCACCGCTCACGCCATCAATCTTGCTTGCTACGCGAAGACCGGTACGGCCCCTTGCATCCACACGCCGCATGCGCCCGGCGACGGCTTCGTTATCGCTATCTATCCGCGCATTCAACCCCGTAAGGTCACGTTGCTCGAAGAGCATGGCACTACCGGCGCGGAAGCCGCGCGCGGCCTGCTGCGAAAGATAAACTAAGGTCGTGCCAAGCAGCCTCACCCGCCGAAAAGCGCTGGCGGGCCTACTCGCGCTTCCCTACTCCGCGCAGTCTGATCCCGTCTGCTTGATATGGGTATTCGGCTTGCTTCGTCCGCTACAACTCAACATCTATCCACGGGCAGGAAGCAGACTGCATTGTGCATGTTCAACAGGCTTTAGCGTGCTGGAAGGCCGTCAATCATTTTCGGTCAACGCCAACACCACTCCGCTACGCGTGACCGGTCCAAACGGATCGGCTGTTTCGCTGATTTTGGAAGTACCCGGGGTGATTCGCCGCGCTTTCTTGGGCACGCTTAAAGTGAGTGCAAAGGGCGCGCTTCTCGTTCCTGTCATCACTATGAATCGGGAAGTGGCCGCAAGCTCTATTGTGGGAGCGGAGCTTCCGCCTGCCGCAGCCCCATTTCATGCGTTAGCGG
This sequence comes from Bryobacteraceae bacterium, assembly GCA_036488895.1. Classification (GTDB taxonomy): domain Bacteria; phylum Acidobacteriota; class Terriglobia; order Bryobacterales; family Bryobacteraceae; genus Bog-105. The sequence continues at coordinate 19,131 of DASXGT010000240.1, forward strand.
CGCAAGCAGTGGTCGCACGCTCTTTTTTAGCCGCGACACGAACCCCAAGACACACGGAAGCGCAATTTTGCGACACCACGCACTGCCAGTTCCTACGCTCGCCCGCGCCTACTGGGACTCCGTCTGACGAAGCCGTGCGGCTCACCCGGCAATTGATTTTGACCGGCAGCGCGCAAATGATTCCCGCGCGCTACTCGGCTGCTTGCGGCGGGCACACCGACGGCCGCTTGGAAGAAGGTTATCTCTATCAGTCCGTGCAATGCGAAATCTGCCGTCAACTGGGCTTGCCCCGGCGTGGACACGGATTAGGCCTTTGCCAGGAAGGCGCCATGGGATTCGCGCGCGCCGGGTGGCATTGGCGGGCGATTCTGGAAAAATACTATCCCGGCGCTTCCGTACAAACTGCGCTGTAAAAGAAATGCCCGTCTCTCCGGCAGGCATTCTTCTTTTCTAATAGCGCTTGTTACGGCCGCCGTCTCGGCCGCCGCCGCCCGAGTAGCTGTTTTTAAAACCACCACCGCCGCTGGGCCTGCCGCCGCCTTCCGGCTTCGGCCGTGCTTCGCTGACGTTGATGTTACGTCCGTCTAATTCTTTCCCGTCCAGCGCTTTAATAGCCGCTTCTGCTTCGGAACGATTCGGCATTTCCACGAAGGCGAACCCTCTGGATTTTCCGGTATCGCGATCATTCACGACATTTACGGTCTCAACCGCACCGAATTCGAAGAACAAAGTAAGCAGGTCCTGCTCGTTAGACTGGAAACTTAAATTACCAACAAAGAGTTTCATTTGCGTATGCTCAATTACAACACGAGCAGCGCGGAACAAAGACCAATAGCCTGTTGACGCACCCGGTTCAGCACCGGTTGCGGCAGGCTACTGGTTTGACCAGCGCTATTTCGCGGCGCCGCCCGAGTGCCGGTTGTGGCGCGCGCCCGGAAAAACCCGTTTCCGTCCGTTGAAGCCAAAAGCCTTCGCGCTGGAAGTATGCTTACGCTCCGGTTCGGCGGCGGATTCCATTTCACGCGGCTCGCGCTCTTCTCTAACAACGTCGGGAGATACATCGCGGCGCTCCATGCGCAGCTTGCATTCGCGCTCAATGCGGCGAATTTCTCCGCGTTCCGATCTCAAGCTGAAGGTGGAAGCGGAACCGCGCTGTCCGGCGCGGCCAGTGCGGCCAACACGGTGAATGAAGTCTTGCGGCGCCTGCGGCAGGTCGTAATTCACCACATGCGCGACGCTGTCCACGTGAATTCCACGCGCGGCAACATCGGTGGCGACCAGCACGCGATAGCGTCCGTCGCGGAAACCAGCCAAGGCTTGGTTGCGTTGATTTTGCGTCCGGTTACCGTGCATCGCAACGGCCCGCAGGCCGAATCCGGTGAGCCGCTTGGCCAGCCGGTCAGTCGCATGCTTGGTGCGCGCAAATACCAGGAACGATCCGGTTTCTTTGGCCAACATATGGCGCAGCAAACCGAGCTTCATATCGTGCTCGACCTCGTAGACGTGCAGGTCGATTTGCTCGGGAGCTTGCATGGTGGAAGACCCGATGGCGATACGGATCGGGCTCTTGGAGTGGCGCGCGATCAGGCGCTCCACATCCTTCTCCATCGTGGCGGAAAAGAACAGGCTCTGGCGGTTAGCGGGCACGGCTGCAAGAATTTTCTCGATGGCGGGAAGGAAACCCATATCGAGCATGCGGTCCGCTTCGTCTAAAACCAGTGTTTCCACGGCGCCGAGCTTAATCAGGCGGCGATTCAGAAAATCTTCGAGACGGCCGGGGGTGGCAATCACCAGGCGTGCGCCGCGCCGAAGGGCGTTGAGCTGCGTCTGTTCGCTTAAGCCGCCGACAACGATGGCTGCGCGGAGACCGGTGCCGGCCGCCAGCTTGTCAAAAGTCTCGGCAATTTGAATGGCGAGTTCACGGGTGGGACTAAGGATCAACGCGCCGACTTGCGGGGCCGCGCCACGCTGTTCGCCGCCTGATTTTGGTTGCTGATCGCCGGCGTTGACGCTCTTCAGAAGCTTATCCATCACGGGCAGGAGAAACGCGAGCGTCTTTCCGGTCCCGGTTTGGGCCGTCGCTACAACGTCGGAGCCGGTCAGAGCCGGCGGAATTGCCTTCGCCTGAACAGGCGTCGGAGCTACAAAAAGGTGTCTTGCCAGGTTCTGATGAATCGAAGCGGGCAGTGTTAATTCAGAAAATTGGTTCATATTTCAAAGGACTCAAATGCCGATTACCGGCACCCCGTCCTTATGAGAGAACAAACCAATGCTTCGACAACGACGAAACGCGAAGGGTTCGGGTAGGTGGACACAAATCCACTTACAAAAGGACGAATGCGGGCAGAAGACTTTTTCAGTGTAGCAGACATACACGCCGGAAATGCGCGCCGCTGCGAATATACGATCACCACGTTTGGAATCGCCACAGCTATTGATGCGACACAACGGCCGTTTCCCGGACTGAACCTTGCGGCGGAGCGGGCTCGGGAGCAGGGCGAAGCCGCGCGGTGAAATGGAACGTGCTGCCGACACCTACCGCGCTATCCACCCAAAGCCTTCCGCCCATCATAGTTGCCAGCCGCGAAGAAATGGTTAAGCCGAGACCAGCGCCCCCGAAACGGCGCGTGTTTGTCGAATCCGCTTGCGAAAAGGCCTCAAAGATCGTCTTGCGCTTATCGGCGGGAACGCCAATGCCGGTATCGGTCACCGAGAAATGTAACAGAATATTCGACCCGGAGATTTCCTCCATACCAACGTTCAATGAAACCGTGCCTTCGCTGGTGAACTTGATTCCGTTGTCCAACAGATTTAAGAGAACCTGGCGAAGGCGAATGGGGTCGCCTATAAAACCGTCGGGCATGCCTGGAGTGATGCGTAAATTTAACAACAAATTTTTCTGGCGCGCGCGAGGAGCCAAAGTCTTTTCCAACTCGGCAACAATCCCGGAAATTCGCAACGGCATTTCTTCCAGGGTCAGCTTGTCGGACTCCATTTGTGAAAAGTCCATGATGTCGTTGACAACCAGCAGCAGCGAATCGGCTGACGCTTTTACAATTTCTAAATATTCGCGCTGCTCTTCGGATATGTCCGTCGCCAGCGCCAAATCCGTCATACCCATAATTCCGTTGATAGGCGTGCGGATTTCATGACTCATGTTGGTCAGGAACTGAGTCTTCGCCTGGCTGGCGGCGGCCGCTTTCTGCTCCGCCTTGGTGCGTACCACTACCTCGGCCTCCATCAACAGATTCGACTTCACTAGATCTTGCGTCCGGTCGGCTACCCGCACTTCCAATTCATCGCGCGATTGCCGCAGTTCGGCCGTGCGTTTTTCCACTAGATGCAGGAGTTTGATTTCGTTCTCCCGCAGGTGACGGACGCGTATGCGGTGCATCCCCAACACGAACCCGGCAATCAGCAACGCCATTAACGCTGAAAACTCAAACCGCTGGTAGTAGTGCGGCTGAAGAGTAAAGGAAACCGCGACGTTGTCGCCATACCATTTTTGGCCGTCTCTACTGGCAAGTACGCGAAAGCGGTATTTGCCAGGAGGAATATTCGTATAAAACGCAGTCCTGCCATTTTCCTCCTGTGTCCAATCTTTATCGAAGCCTTCCAGCAGGTAGCGAAATTGAACTTTTTCCGGTGCAATAAAGGTAGGTGTCGTGAAATGAAACGCCAGCTTCCCGTCTCCCGGCGAAACGCTAAGCGGCGCGTCAATGGCCTGCTCCTTGCCGTCCACAAACAGGTGCTGCACCATAACCGAAAGGGGCATGGATGAGTTTGCGGTATGCGCCGGATCTATAACGGACACCCCTTCCACCGTCGGGAACCAGATTCTACCGTCGCTGGTGCGCCAGCCGGCGGGTTGAAATCCACCATCGCATTCCCGGTTTTTCATGCCGTCGGCCACGCCGTAGATTCCAGGGGTTATTTTCTTGATGACGCCCGCGTCCAGTTGTTCCAGTTGCTTCTTCTCCACTGAGAAGATTCCCTTGTTGGAGCTCATCCACAAGCGGCCCAGCCGATCGTCTACAACTCCAAAAACGGAATCGTCGGGAAGCCCCTGGCGGCTGGTATAGCTGGAGAATTTGCCGCCGCGCAGCCGGCCTAATCCATCACCGCGCGTGCTAATCCATAGCGTCCCATCCGGATCGCTGCTCAACCCAGAGACAACATTCCCGGCTGATCTGTTGGGCGCCGGGTGTGGCTCAAATTTGCCGTCCCGGAAACTGTCGACGCCGCCGCCGTCGGTGCCGATCCAAAGTGTGCCGTCAGTGCCCCGGTGAATGGCGGTGACGAAATTATTCGACAATCCGTCCTTGGTGGTGTAAGTAACAAAATGCTTGCCGTCAAAGTGACGCAGGCCGTCGCGGCGCCCGCCGATCCACAGGTCGTTGTCCGGCCCCGCATACAGGCACATTACCGGTCCGTGCGGCAATGCGGCTTCCGCCACGAAGCGCTTTCCCACCAGCCGCGCCAGTCCATTATGCGTCCCCACCCAGATCACGCCGTCGCTCGTCTGGGCGACGGAAAAGATCAATTTATCCGGCAGCCCGTCCGCCATCGTGTAGGAGGATAGCTGTCCGTCTTTCCACCGGTTGAGCCCTTGCACCGTGCCGATCCAAACCGGCCCTTCGGCGTCCTGATACACCGGCAAAACGCTATCCGCGATTAAACCTTCTTGCTTCGATATCGTGGTGATGGCGCCATCGCGCAGGCGCGTCAATCCTCCGCCCACGCAGCCAAGCCAAAGATTCCCCTCCCGGTCTTCAAATATCGAGATGACCGCGAATCCGTTCAGTCCTTCATTCTTTGTATAAGAAGTGACGTGGCCGTGAATGATGCGATCCAACCCGCCGCCCTGCGTGCCGACCCACAACGTTCCCGCGTCATCTTCATAAAGCGTTTGAATAGTGTTAGACGTTAATCCATCTTTGATTGAAAACCGCTTGATGCCGTCGGGCCCCCTTCTCAATAACCCGCCCGGATTCGTCCCCATCCAGAGCGCTCCCTGTTTATCTACATAGGTCGCGCGCACGGAGCCGAAACTAGCGCCATTTTCGCCTTTGACAGTGGTGAACCGGCCACCCGAATAGCGCGAGAGTCCATTGTTCGTTCCAATCCACAACGCGCCATTCTTATCGGCCGAAATAGAGAACACTGTATTGTCGGCTAGCCCGTCTGCAGTAGTGAACACGCGCACCCGGCCGCCGGAATACCGGACCAGTCCGCCGCTGGCCGTGCCGATCCATAGCGCGCCCGCTTTATCCTCATAAAGACTTTGGATGGATTGTTTGCCCAGCCAACTACCCAACATGTCCGATTCAAATTTTCCGTTTCGGAAGCGCGCCAATCCGCCGCCATGCGTTCCCACCCAGAGTTGATCCTCATGATCCACCAAAAGGTTAGTCACCATGTCGCTGCGAAGCCCTACGCTATTCCCTTCATCGAATACGGTGAACCGGACTCCGTCGAAGCGCACCAACCCTTCTTCCGTGCCCAGCCATAGATATCCGTCCGCAGTTTGCGCCAGCGCCAGAACCGAATCCTGCGGAAGACCCGAATCCGATTTCCAGACCTGCTTGGCGTACTGAGTAAGGGCTTTGGACGGATCAAGGCTAGCCCGCGCGGGAGTGTTCGCCAGCACAAGGCAGGCGAGCAGAACCAGCAGGTATTGCCAGAAACCGCGAATGGCTAAGGTAATAGTCAAAGGTGAACGTAGCCTAATAAGCCAATCGGCAGTCTCAGGCCAAAAGTTGAGCAGCCTACACGTTCGAAAAGTTTAAAAATGGCAATTCAGCGGCAAACTACCTAGTCCAGTAGCGCATCTGGGAAAATAATCCAAACATGCGCCGCTTACTTCTCTTTTGCCTTGCTGTCTCTGCCGCTTTGTCATGCCTATCGGCGGCTCCGCCCAAGTCTATTGATGAAGTAACCAAGAACATGCGAAAAATAGACGGCTGCGTTCCTTTGTATTGGGATGAAACCGAAGGCAAGATGTGGCTGGAAATCGACCACTTTAATCGCGAATTCCTCTACCTCGCTTCCCTGCCCGCCGGCGTTGGGTCGAATGACATCGGGCTCGACAGAGGACTCATGACCGACCCCAAAGTGGTGGCGTTCGAACGGGCCGGCCCGCGCGTCCTGCTCATTCAGAAGAATTACACCTTCCGCTCGTCCAGCACGAATCCTATGGAAACGCGCGCTGTCAGGGACTCGTTTGCAACCTCGGCGCTCTGGGGCTTTGACGTGCATGCTGTGGACGGAGAGAAAGCGCTGGTGGACGCTACCAGCTTTTTCGAACATGATTTTGTGGGTGTCGCCACTGCTATGGCAACTACCCATCAAGGCGCCTTCACGCTTGATCCATCACGCTGCGCCTTCTACCTGGATCGCACCAAAGGCTTTCCATCGAACAGCGAAGTGGAAGTCACTCTCACGTTCAGAGGAGATCATCCCGGCAGCTATGTTCGCGAAGTGACTCCCACGCCCGACTCTGTAACGGTTCGCGAGCACCATTCCTTCATCGCGTTGCCCGAGGACGGATTCCAGCCGCGCGCCTTCGACCCTCGCGCCGGTTACGGCGAACTCATTTACCGCGATTACTCCGCGCCCTTGGGCGACCCGCTCGATAAGCGTCTGATTCACCGCCACCGCCTGGTCAAGCGCGATCCCGCCGCGGCAGTGAGCGAAGCCGTCAAACCGCTTGTCTATTACATTGACGGCGGGGCGCCGCAAGACGTGCTAGAAGCATTGACCGAGGGCGCGCGCTGGTGGAATCAAGCCTTCGAAGCAGCCGGTTTTCGCGACGGCTTTCAGGTAAAGACCTTACCCGCTGACGTCGACCCCATGGATATTCGCTACAACGTGGTTCAGTGGGTGCATCGCTATACGCGCGGTTGGTCCTATGGAAATTCCATAGTGGATCCTCGCACCGGAGAGATCTTGAAAGGCCAAGTGACCCTTGGCTCGCTGCGCTATCGCCAGGACTACCTAATCTTCAGCGGCTTGCTATCGCCCTTTGGACCGTCCTCGCAAACCGCCGCGTCCATGAAAGATGCGGTCTACGCACGTCTGCGGCAGTTAGCCGCGCATGAAATTGGACACACGCTCGGCCTGGCGCATAACTATATCGCCAGCACGCACAACAACGCGTCAGTGATGGATTATCCGCACCCGCGGGTGGATCTTTTGCCGGATGGCAACTTAGATCTCTCGCATGCCTATCCAACGGGTATTGGCGAATGGGATAAAGTCGCGATTCGTTACGGCTACACCCAATTCCCCAGCGGCGCGGATGAACACCAAGCTTTAAACAGCATTCTTTTAGACGCCGCGCGCTCAGGCGATATCTCGATTACCGATGCCGACAGCCGCCCCTTGGGCAGCGCGCATCCACGCTCGCATTTGTGGGACAACGGACCGAACGCCGTGGATGAACTGCAGCGCATCCTGAAAGTGCGCCAAGCCGCTCTAGCGCGTTTCGGTCAAAACAGCATCCCCGCCGATTCACCCCTATCAACACTGGATGACACATTGGTGCCGCTTTACTATCTGCATCGTTATCAAACCGAGGCCGCAGGTAAATCGCTAGGCGGCCTCGACTACACCTATGCCCTGCGTGACGATGGGCAACTGGTGACAAAGATCGTCCCCGCCGCCGAACAGCGGCGCGCCTTGGCAGCTTTGCTCGAAACCATCAGCCCCAAAACGTTAACCCTGCCCGAGCGAATTCTCCTGCTGATTCCGCCGCATCCGCCAGGCTATCCGCGCAACCGCGAAACATTTCCGTCCCGTACCGGCTTAACGTTTGATCCGGTCGCCGCGGCCGAAGCGGCTGCGGATTTAACCGCAAGTTTGCTTTTCAACCCGGAACGCGCCGCGCGCTTGACGCAGTATCACGCGCGCAATCAGGCCAATCCAAGTTTCAACGAAGTCGTGCAGACCGTAGCAAAGGCGACTTGGCTCGCGCCTGCGCCCTCCGGCATGGAAGGCGAGATCAAGAACACCGTCGATATCGTCCTGCTGGAACATCTATTGCAAATAGCCGCCGACCCCGAAGCGGCTACGTCCGTCAAATCAACAGCCTTATCCACGCTCGAATCGGCCAAAACCCGGCTACCGATCTACGTCCGTCATTTGCTGGATGAATTCGACCGCGATCCCAAAAACTTCCAACTCCCGCAAATTAGCCCCGCCCCTCCTGGACAACCCATAGGCGAAGAGGAATGCGGCATGCCCCTACTGCCTGCGCCGATCTTTTAGAAATGTTTAGACTAATTGGCAGGTACCATGTCAAACAGCATAGGCTCCTTTGAAGCTAGGACCCATTTGCCTGCGCTCCTTGAACGCGTACAAAAAGGGGAACATATCACTATCACCAAGCATGGTGTTCCCGTGGCTATGCTTGTACCGGCAAAAGCTTCGTCGCATCAAAAGCGCAAGCAAGTGATTGCCGCACTGAAAGAATTTGGCCGGGGCGGCACTCTTCCACAAGGGATAACCGGTCGAGATCTCATTGAAGAAGGCCGCCGATTTTAGTGGAAAACTTAGTGGAAAACCTGGTTGTCTGCCTATGATGCCGCATACCTGGAACTGGCAATGCGCGAGGGGTTGCCGCTCGCAACACTTGATGAACGGCTCAAAAATGCCGCAAATGTATCGGGCGTAGCAATTTTTGTATAACGCTTTCGGGCGTATGGGTCAATAAAAACAGAACGAATACACCCGGCAAAACGTACCATTCTTTGATCGAGGCCTGGTCAATGAATAAATACGTCCTCCGCCGGCTCCTGCACTCGCCGCTCTTCACCGTCGTCACGCTGCTCACCTTGGCAATCGGCATCGGCGCCAACACCGCCATCTTCAGCGTGGTCGACGGCATTCTGCTGAAGCCGCTGCCCTTCGCGGAGCCCGGCCGGCTCGTCGGCCTCTGGCATACGGCCAAAGGGATCAATTTAAATGAGGTCAACCTTTGCCCGTCGCTCTATTTCACCTATCGCGAACAAGCGCGCAGCTTCACTGATATCGGCGCCTACAACGGTGGCTCCGTCAGCGTCACTCATGTGACGAAGCCGGAACAGGTATCGGCTCTGTTCGCCAGCGACGGCGTTCTGCCGCTACTCGGTGTTCAACCAGCCCTGGGGCGTTTTTTCACGCGGCGTGACGATACGGACGGCAGCCCGCGCACCGCTATCTTGGCCTACGGTTATTGGCGGAACCGCTTCGGCGGCTCGCCTTCTGCCATTGGCCATCACATCATCGTCGATGGTGAAGATCGTGAAATCATCGGCGTCCTGCCCCGTACCTTCGAGTTCACGGACCCGAAATTGGCTCTCATTCTTCCGCTACAGTTGAATCGCAACAAAGCCGTTCTGGGTAACTTCAGCTATCGGGGCATTGCCAGGCTGAAACCCGGCGTTACTCTCGCGCAAGCTAACGCCGACATTGGGCGCTTGATTCCTATCTGGTTAAAGAGCTGGCCGCCGCCGCCCGGTTTCAGCGCCAAGCTTTTTGAAGACGCGCGCCTCGGCCCCAACTTGCGGCCGTTCATGCAGGATGTTGTGGGCGACATCGGCAACGTTTTGTGGCTCATCATGGGCACCATCGGGTTGGTTCTTTTGATCGCCTGCGCGAATGTCGCCAACCTTCTGCTAGTGCGCGCCGAAGGCCGCCAGCATGAGCTTGCCGTTCGCGCGGCCCTCGGCGCTGGATGGGGACGCATTGCGCGCGATTTGCTAGGCGAAAGCGTGCTATTAGGTTTAGCCGGAGGAGCGCTGGGCCTGGCTCTAGCGTTCGGCAGTTTGCAGCTGCTGGTAGCGCTCGGCCCCGCTAATCTTCCGCGCCTCAATGAAGTCGGCATCAACCCCCGCGCGCTCCTGTTTACCCTGGCCGTCTCGCTGGTTTCAGGTCTATTGTTTGGTCTCCTGCCGGTCTTCAAATATGCCGTCATACGGCCGGGCACGGGGCTGCGCGATAGCAGCCGCAGCGTCAGCGCGGGCCGCGACCGGCTGCGCGCCCGCAATCTGCTCGTGGTCTTCCAGGTCGCTCTCGCTCTCGTGCTCCTGATCAGTTCGGGATTGATGATTCGAACCTTCTATGCCTTGCGCCAGATTCAACCAGGCTTTACCAATCCCGAACAAGTGATGACGTTGCGCGTCTATATCCCCGAATCGCAAATCAAGGAACCGGAGCGGGCCATGCGCAGCCATCAGGAGATTCTCTCCAGAATCAGCGCCATTCCCGGAGTGGAAGCAGCTAGCTTCACCAGCGCTGTCACCATGAGCGGGAACGACAGCAGCGATGTCTTGTCCGCGGAAGATCATCCTGTTGCCGACGGAAAAGTTCCGCCCATACGCCGTTATAAGTTCATCGCGCCTGGCTACTTCCATGCCATGGGGCGGCAGTTCCTGGCCGGTCGCGATTTAACCTGGACGGAGATCTTTGGTCTCCGCCCGGTCGCCCTCGTTTCGGAGAACCTTGCCCGCGAATATTGGGGCAGCCCTGCGGCAGCGCTCGGCAAACGCGTGCGAGAAGGCATGAAAGACGATTGGCGCGAAATCATAGGCGTGGTCGCCAACGAGTATGACGACGGCGTGCAAACCAAGCCGCCCACCGTGGTCTATTGGCCCATTCTGGTTCAGAATTTCTGGGGAGAGAAGTTCATCGCGCAGAGAACCGCAACCTACGTAATCCGCAGCAAGCGCACCGGCTCGGCAGCTTTCTTGAACGATCTCCAGCGTATGATCTGGTCCGTTACTCCGGATTCTCCGCTCTTCGATGTGCGCACACTCCAAGAAATTTACGGCCGATCAATGGCGCGCACATCATTTACGCTCATCATGCTGGGGATTGCCGGCGCCATGGCTCTCATTCTGGGGCTGGTCGGCATCTACGGCGTCATCTCTTACTCGGTTTCGCAGCGGACACGCGAAATCGGCATTCGCATGGCGCTGGGCGCCCGGCAACAACAAGTCAGCGGCATGTTCGTCCGGCATGGCCTCGTGCTGGCCGCCCTAGGAGTCGTCTTCGGCTTAGCGGCAGCACTCGCTTTAACCCGGCTCATGAGTTCAGTACTTTTCGCTGTGAAAGCGAATGATCCGTCCACCTACATCTTCATGTCGGCTGGACTTATCGCCGCGGCCATGCTGGCCAGCTATCTTCCATCGCGCCGGGCAACCGCTATTGACCCGATTGAAACTCTGCGCGCGGAGTGAACTAATTCACCTTTGCTTCCAGTTCGGCCCAACGCTCATACAACGCATCGATCGCCGTTTGCGCTGCCTCCAGCTCATCCAAGCTTTCTTGTAATCTTTTGGGATCGGAAACCACCCGCGGATCCTCCAACTGATCGCGCTTGCTATTCAGCACGCGCTCGGCCTCTTCCACGCGATGCTCAATCGTGTCAAAATCCCGCTGCTCCATATACGACAGCTTCTTTTTAGCGGGAGCCGCCGGCGGGGCGGTTTTAGCGCTCGACCCGGAATTCGCTTTCGCCTTAATCTTCTTGCGCTCAATCTGCCAGTTTTCCCATTGCGAATAATCGGAAAAACGCTCGGCGCTCCCATCCCCATCCAAGCCCAGCACCAGCGTCGAAACACGGTCCAGCATATAGCGGTCGTGCGTCACTAAAATTAACGCTCCGCGGAACTCCAGCAGGCTTTCTTCCAATATCTCTAGCGTCGGAATATCCAGGTCATTCGTAGGCTCGTCCAGCAGCAGCAGATCAGCCGATTCCAGCATCAGATTCGCAATCAGCACGCGCGCCCGCTCGCCGCCCGAAAGCCTGCTCACCGGCTGCCCCAATTGATCGTTCGTGAAAAGAAAGCGCGAAGCCCAAGCCGCCACGTGAATCGTTTGCCCCTGGTAAATGACCGAGTCGCCGTACGGCGAAAGCGCCTGGCGCAGCGTTAACTCCGGGTTCAATGGCCGGTTCTGATCGAAATAGACAATCCGCAGCAAATCCGCGCGCCGAACCTCGCCCGAAAGCGGCGCAATCTCATCGCGAATCAGCCGCAGTAGCGTGGTCTTGCCGCTGCCGTTCGGACCCACCAAACCCAACCGCGTGCCCGCCGTCAGCGTAAAGCTGAGTTTATCGAATAGCAGCCGGTCTCCAAACCCGAACGTGGCGTTGTCCAACTCCACCAGCCGCTTCGTCTTTCGGTCCGAAGCCGAGAAATCAAAATCGGCGCTGGACGTGCGCGACCGCGAATTCAAATCCGCCAATTCGCTGATCAACTGATGCGCATTGTCTATACGCGCCTTGGCCTTCGTCGCGCGCGCTTTGGGACCGCGCCGCAGCCATTCCATCTCAATGCGAACACGATTTTCCAGCGCATCCTGGTGCTTGGCTTGCGCATGCAGAAACTCGCCCTTCTTTTCGAGGAATATGCTGTAATTCCCCTGCACGCGCAGCATGCCATCCGGATACGCGCGATTCAGCTCCACCATGGAGGTCGCGACATTCTCCAGAAAATACCGGTCGTGGCTCACCACCACGCAGGCAAAGCGCGCCGCCTGCAGCAACTTTTCCAGCCAGTCAATGGCCGCCAGATCTAAGTGGTTGGTAGGCTCATCCAGCAGCAAAACATCCGGATTGGTCGCCAGCGCTTCCACCAAGGCCAGCCGTTTCCGCCAACCGCCCGAAAGCGTTGCCGCCTCTACTTCCAAATCTTTAAAACCCGCGCGCCCCAACGTTTCCGCCTCGCGCATATCCTTTTCGCTGTCAGCGAGCGAGGAACGGTCCAGCGCGCCCCGAACCACCTCCCGCACACTGTGACCCGGTGGAAATTCCGAGTCCTGCTTGACCACGGCTAAGCGAGTGCCCTTTCGCAGGGACACTTCGCCGTCATCGGGTGAGATCAATCCCGCCAAAAGCGCCAGTAAAGTCGATTTTCCGGAACCGTTCGGACCAATAAGTCCAATGCGGTCACCATCTGAAACGGTCAGGGAGATATTGCGGAAGAGCGGAGCAGCGCCGAAAGTCTTCGCCAAGTCCCGGGTGCTGAGTAAGAGAGCCACTATCTATTATGTTCCTGGCGATACTTCTGTTAGGATGCGTGGCATGAGGTTCACAATTGCTACACGGGTTATCTTGATGAGTCTAATCGGTATGGCGGCGCTACCTCAAACCCAAAACCAGTACGACCTGCTGCTGCAAAACGGTCACGTGGTGGATGCCAGGAATCACATCAGCGCCGTACGCGATGTCGCGGTCAAAAACGGCTTGGTGGCCGCAGTCGCCGAGCACATTGACCCTTCTACTGCATCAAAAACCATCGACCTGCACGGCCTCTACGTCACGCCCGGGCTGATTGACATTCACGTTCACGCCTACGGCAGCACGGGCGAAGCCAACTCCTACACGGGCGACCTGGGCCTGTATCCAGACGGCTTCACTTTCCGGAACGGCGTAACCACGGTAGCCGATGCGGGCTCTTCCGGGTATCGCAACTTCGAAGACTTCAAAACACACGTCATTGATCGTTCCCAGACACGCGTGCTGGCCTTCCTCAACATCGTGGGCGCGGGCATGCGCGGCTCCAAATACGAAAACAATCAGGCCGACATGGAAGCCCAGCCCGCGGCCGAGATGGCCAAGCGCTACCCCAACATCATTATTGGCATCAAGACCGCCCACTACGCCGGACCGGAGTGGACGCCGGTAGAACACGCCGTGCAAGCGGGAACCATCGCCAAAATCCCGGTGATGGTTGATTTCGGCGCTAACAAGCCCGAGCGCCCGCTGTATGATCTGCTCACCAAGAAACTGCGCCCCGGCGATATCTATACCCACTGCTATTCGGGGCTGCGCGGCGAATTAACGCCCGAAGGCAAAGTAAATCCGGGCATGATCGAAGGCAGGCAGCGCGGGGTGATCTTCGATGTGGGCACTGGTGGAGGCAGTTTCGCCTGGCGCATCGCCATACCCGCCATTAAGCAAGGCTTTCTTCCCGATTCCCTCTCCACAGACCTTCACGCCCGGAGCATGAATACTTCCACCAAAGACCTGCTCAATGTGATGGGCAAATTTCTGGCGCTGGGGCTGTCGGTGGACGACGTGATCGCCCGCGTCACCTGGAATCCCGCTCGCGAAATTCAGCAGCAGCAATTAGGTAATCTGTCGGTTGGGTCGCCCGCTGACATCAGCGTCCTGCGCGTCGAGCAAGGCGATTTCGGCTACACCGACATGTATGGCACACGTCTGCCGGGCCACCAGAAATTCATATGCGAACTGACCTTCAAAAATGGAAAGGTAGTCTATAACCTGAATGGCCTGGGTTATCCCGCCTGGGACAAGATTCCTGGAAATTACAAATATCAACAGGACCCGCGCTGGGACGCCACCGGCCCTCCGCGCAGGGAACCCTGATGCGCGACAGTGATCTGACCCGCAATGATCTGACCCGCCGCTGCGCGCTAAAGAGAATGGCTATGACTCCTCTCATCCCGGGCACTGTAGAAGCCCAAGCTCCCGCGTCCTCCGTTTGTTTCACCAGCGCGGTAGAAATGGCTCGGCTCATCCGCAACAAGAAGCTTTCCGCACGTGAGGCCTTATCTGAGCACCTGAAACAAATCGACCGTGTAAACCCGAAAGTGAATGCCATCGTCACGCTGGCTCGGGAAATGGCTGAGGAATCCGCCGCAAAGGCCGACGAGAAGCAAGCTCGCAAAGAGGAATTGGGGCCGCTCCACGGCCTGCCGGTGGCGCACAAAGACCTGATGGAAACCCGTGGCATCCGAACTACTTTTGGATCGCCGCTCTTCAAAGACTATATTCCCGCCGAAGACGATATCGTGGTCGAACGGATGCGCCGCGCGGGCGCCATCACCATCGGCAAAACCAATACGCCGGAGTTCGGCGCGGGGTCTCAGACCTTCAATAAAGTCTTCGGCGTAACCCGTAATCCCTATGACCTAACGAAGACGTGCGGTGGATCGTCGGGTGGCGCCGCAGTCGCCTTGGCCTGCGGGCTTGTTCCTGTCGCCAGCGGCTCCGACATGGGCGGCTCACTCCGCAATCCTGCCGCCTTCTGCAACGTGGTTGGCTTCCGGCCTTCTCCTGGCCGCGTACCGAATCCGAAGGCCGCATTCGCCTGGTCCACTTTGAGTACGTCAGGATGCCTGGGGCGTTCCGTCGCTGATCTGGCGTTAGCCCTGAGTACGATCGCGGGTCCCGACCCGCGCGCGCCGCTCTCCATCGATCAGCCCGGGGGACTGCTCGCGCGCCCGCTTGATCGTGATTTTAAGGGTGTCCGCGTAGCGTGGTTCAAGAATCTGGGCGGCGTGCCCTTTGACCCGCGCGTGCGTTCGGTGGTGGACAGTCATCGCGCCACCTTCGAATCTCTCGGGTGCATCGTGGAGCAGGCCGAGCCGGACTTCAATCTCGCCGAGGTCTCTTTTCGCATACTCCGCGCATGGAATTCAGCGAATAGCTATGGCGCGCCCCTGCGGCAACACCCGGATGCTTTTAAGGACACGCTCAAGGATGAGATTGAGCAGGGGTCGCGCCTGACAGGAACGGACCTCGCTCGCGCTGAAACCGCCAGCAGTGTTATTTGGAGGCGCTTCCAGGCATTCCTCCAAAAATACGAATACTTCGTTTTGCCCACTACCCAGTTGCCGCCGTTCGATGTCAATATGCCGTATCCGCATGAGATTGCGGGCGTCAAATTCGACAGCTATATTGACTGGATGAAATCCTGCTGGTATATCTCGGCGACGGGTAATCCGGCAGCCTCGGTGCCGGGCGGCTTTACGCCCGAAGGTCTTCCGGTCGGAGTGCAGATCGTCGGCCGCAACAAGGAAGACTTCAGCGTGCTGCAAATCGCGCACGCCTTCGAACAAGCGACCGGCTTCGGCAAGCGGCGTCCAAGCATCGCTTAGGCTTATATCCGCAAAAAGATATTCCGGCGATACATCCAGAACAGAACCAGCCAATAGGCAAGCAGAACGGTGAGCCCCAAGAGAAAAGGCTCTAAACCACTTCCCAGCACTTGGAACGGGCGCGGCCCTAGGTGGATGTAGAGCGATTGGCTAACGAAGGACCGGCCCAATTCGGCGATAACGTAGGCGGCGATGGAATTGCGGCCAATCACCGTCAACGGAAAAGCGGCCTTCCCATAGCCTTTGACTTCAGTGATCCAGCAAAATGCGGCCAGCGTGAGGAAGCAAAGGCCGCCGCTGAACAGGGTCCAGCTAGGAGTCCAAATGCGTTTCACAATGGGGCACACACCCGTAAAATGCAGAAGGCCGGCGGCGGCGAGGCAAAGCGTACCCGTAATAAGGAATCGTTTGAAGGGAATGCTGGGCGATGACGTTTTGAGCCATCGGCCCGCGACAAGACCTAAGATCATCGTGCCGAGAGTAGGGATGAAACTGGAAGTGAGATAGCCGCCGCTATTGGCGACAAAAGGCGTCGGCCGCGGGAACAAGTTGAGGAACCACTGGTCAATCGCAGTTCCGAGATTGCTGTTTTTATTCCAGTGCGCGGCAAACCCGGTGAAGTTGTGCGGCCAATTGGCGGGAACTAGGACCGCAGGCCAATCGAAAGCGGGTCCGGGCGCGGGATAAAGCGCCCACGCCAGCCAATACCCAAACAGCAGCGCGGCGAAAGCGCCCCATTGCCAGCGCGCGGAGCGGAAGCTCAGAAGAAACAAAAACGTATAGCCCAAGCCGATTTGCGTGAGCGTGTCTTCGAAAGTGAAGTTCGTCTGGCTGCTGTGGGTGGAGCGTAGAAAAAAGCCAAGGCAGATGAGAATCAGCGAACGCCAAATGGTGTGCGTAAGCATTCGCCGGAATGACTGGCCGGCGCGTATGCGGCTGGCGATGGAATAGGGAACGGCCACGCCCACCAGAAACGAGAATGACGGCTGAATCATGTCGTGCAGCGAACATCCTGCCCATTCCACATGCGTTTGATTGAAAGCCGCGATGCGCCAAAAGAGACTGTTCGGATAGGCAGCCGAAACCTTGGCGAGCTGCAGCACTTCGGCCATCATGAGGAGCATGACCAAACCGCGGTAGGCATCAACCGCGACGACTCTTTTAGTAGAAGACACTGAACTTAGTATCTTATTCGAAATGGATTCCGATCCGTGAGAATGCGAGCAGCGGCCATCGACTCGAATGCTGTACGATGACACCGGCAGCACAATCGAACGGAGATGAGGAACAACATGGATAGAGCCGAAGAACTCAAGACCAAATACGCTTCCGCCCTGCAGTCAATGCAGCAGCAAGGCGTCCAGATCTCGCAAATCAGCTTGCAGGACAACAAGTTGTTCGTGCAAGGTTTTGCGCCCACTCAGGAAGCGAAGAATGCCGTTTGGAACCAAATCAAAGCAATCGATAGCAGCTACAGCGATCTGACGTGCGATCTCAAAGTAGGTTCGCCCGATCTCAGTCAGGCCCAGCCGCCTTCGTTGGCCGCGGGTTTGGCCGCTGCGTTTCGATCCGATCAAACGCCCGCTTTTCCTTCCATGCTTTCGAACCTGTTTGGCAGCTCCGATAATCAGCAGCGCGCCGGTCTGTTGAATCAGCTTTTAGCAACCGCGGGTCCGGGTCTGCTGGGGGCGGCCGCAAGCGGCCCGCTGGCCAGTTTGTTGAAAGGCGGTACCACCGTCACGCCGGAACAGGCGGCGCAAGTTTCTCCGGAGGCAATTCAGAATCTCGCTGAACATGCCCAGAAGTCGAACCCCTCCATCATTGACCAAATCAGCGGCTTCTATTCGGAGCATCCGAAGGTCATTCAAGCGCTCGGCGCCGGAGCTCTGGCGATGATTATGGCGCACGCGAGCAAAAAAGAGTAGAGCCCCAGCTGGGCCGTATATCTAGATATACGCAATCACATCGATTTCGACCAACGACCCGCCCGGTACACCCGCCGCGGCGGTCGTTGTTCGAACCGGAGGTTCCGCGCCGAAACGGCCCTGGAATACTTCGTTCATGCCGGCATAATCTTTCATGTCGGCCAAATAAACCTGAGCCTTCAACACCTTGTTCATGGACGAGCCCGCATCTGCCAGCCTCTTCTCAATCTCGTCGAGGACATGCTTGGTGTGGGCCTTAATATCACCCTCAAAGTGCGCCCCTTGGCCGGCGACGAACACCAGATTGCCATAAGAAATCGTCTGGTTGAAAAGCCCCGGTTTTTCAGGCTTCTTTCCACCCGGATACCAGACTTTTTTCTGCGGACTGTCAGCCGCCTTCGCCTCAACAGGCACCGCCGCCGCTGCGGCAACCGCCGCGCCCTTCCCTATGAAGCTTCTTCGATTCGTCTTATTCATCGATCCCCCAATTTATGATTTCTTCACCGGACGTACCACTCCGCCCGGCGCCTGATAATGATGGCGCTCGGCAGTCCATTTGGCCGGTCCATATTCGCCCATGTCCACATCGCCGGACATCTTGTCTTGCTCCACCTTCCCGCTGAATTCATAGGATAGCCGCTGGCCTTCAATTTTCTGTGAACTGCGGAAGCGAATTTCATTTGCGGCCACCATTCCGCTCAAATCGCCGGAGATAAATTCGCACTGGTGCGTACCGGTTAAATCCGCGCCATGCTGTTCCAGAATAATGGTGTGTGGCGCCGTTCCACGCAGGAACTGCATCTCCACCTGCCATTGCCCCGCCACGGAGACGGGCTCGCCTTGCGGCACGCTCGGATTCTCGAATTTCGGCGGCTTGGAAAGCGCCTCGTAAATCCGTTCGGCGACAATCTTATCGTCACCCGGCATCATCATATAGGGCATCACGGAAATCTGACTTGCCATATGGTCCGGACGGCTGCCCGTGGCGCTTCCCAGCGCAACGCGCGGCTCCGTGTCCAGCAAATGCTTACCCACCTCTTGGCCGGTAATGCCCACCTGATTCGCATCCCACTCCATGCGTAGAATGGGCGCTCGATTCGAAAGGCTATTCGGCTGCTCATAGCGCGTGCTGACGCCATTGACCCGTTTAGCGCTGGTCTCAATAGTAGCCAGCCACGCCTGCCACTGCCGCCATTCCGCGTCATGGTCGCGGGTTTTCCAAGCTTCTACCGCAGCCAGCATGCCCATAATTTCTTCTTTGCCCACTTTCAGAGACCGCCCAAAAGCGTGATGCGGAGCGCTGTTGGCCCACGCCGCTTGCAACAGGTTCTTATCGCCCAGCAGCAACCCGGCAGCTTGCGGTCCCCGAATACATTTACCACCGCTGTAAGCAACGGCCGTCGCGCCCCGCTGCAGATGCACGTTCGGAATCGTCAGAATCTCGGCCGCCGCATCCACTACGAGCGGCACGCCATGCCGTTTCGCAGCTTCCGCGATCACCTTGGTTCCCAGCGGTCCATCATCGCCCGGCCCCGCCAGAATATAAATCATGGCCGTGCGCCTGTTGAACGCGCCCTCCAGCTCGGACACGTCTTTCACTTCAATAATCTTCACGCCCACCATGCGAATCGCGTGGTCATACACGTTCCGTGAATATTCCGGAATGATCACCTCGTTCTTCATGCCGGTCAGATTGGGGAGCCGCTGCATGCGTTCAGGATTCGATCCAGCGATGCTCGCGGTAGTGCAATGCGTGAGCGCAGCACAACATCCACCAGTCACGATTCCCCACGGGGCGCCCGTCAACTCGGCCAGCTTCGCGCCCACTCCGTTCATCAATTCATCCATCTGAACGTAAGAGTGCGACGCCGCCTCCATTGCCTGTTTAACCGCCGGAAGCGACTGAGAACCGGTAATGATCGTAAATGTCCCCCGCGCGTTGACGACCGGACGCACGCCGATCTCGCGATAAATCTCCCCGCTAGCCGCGCTGGTGGGGACCGCCTTTTCAGCGGCCGGAAGCGCAGCCTCCGGAAGTACGCCCGCCGCCGCCAAAAGACTGCCTTTGCGAACGCCTTCCAGCAATAGCTCTCGCCTGTTCATGTGCTGCCCCCTTCTCGCTAATATACGTGATATTGACATGGCTTAAAAGCGCGTCACCGGCTACGTGGCCTCGCAAACCAGACTCGCTTCAGCGACAATTGAACTACGGCTATGACCAGTCTAGGCGAATTTGAGAGATTGCTGAGCAAATTGTCTTCCGGCGAAAAGGCGCAAATCCTCAAGTGGGTAGTGCAGGACCTCGGCGATGCCTTCCCCGGCATTGATTCTCGCCCGGACGTGTGCGGCGGCGAGGCATGCATTGTCCGGACTCGTATCCCAGTCTGGCTACTGGAACAGGCGCGGCGCTTGGGCGTCACAGAGCAGGCATTGTTGGCGGCCTATCCCTCACTACGTGCGGAAGACCTGGTGAATGCCTGGTACTACGCACGCGCTCACGCATCTGAGATCGAGGCGCAGATTCGCGAGAACGAGGCCGCTTAGTGGCGCGCTTTTATTCCAATGAAAACATGGCGCTGCAAGTTGTAACGGAGTTGCGTCGCTTGGGCCATGATGTCCTGACTTCGCGGGAAGCTGGAAAGGCGAACGCGGCCATACCGGACCCCGAAGTGCTGGCTTTCGCAGCCGCCGAAGGCCGGATTCTGTTGTCGCACAACCGTCGTCACTTTCTGCAACTCCACCACTGCCGCACGGAGCGCCATGCCGGAATCGTACTCTGCACGTTTGATCCGGACTTTTGCGGACAAGCGCGCCGAATCCACGAGAGCATCGCTGCTTTGGCCGAACTGGCTGATCAACTGGTCCGCGTAAACCGCCCGGCTGAGGTAAAGGCTTGAAAAGTCCTGCCGCGCGCGGGAGTATATTCTAGAAGTCTGGTCCACGAGCCTCTGCGTGAAAGCGCGGACAAGGCTCAGTCCGGCCTACAAGCGCGCTGCGGCGTGCCTGTACCTGCCAGGCGTGGGAGAGGTTTTTCAGAAACTTTAGAGAGGGTTATGACACGACTGCTAGGAAAAAATGTACTGATTACCGGCGCGTCCTCGGGTATCGGCGAGGGAATTGCCATCCGGTTCGCCCAAGAGGGCGCGAACGTCGCCATCAATTACCACAGCGGAAAAGACCGTGCCGAAGCGGTCCAAGCGAAAGTAAAGGAAGCCTCCAAGGGTTTTCCAGGCGCGGTTTCCATGACCGTGCAAGGCGACGTCTCCGATGAAAAACAAGTGATCGCCATGTTCGCCGCCGTTATCAAACAATTCGGTTCGCTGGACATCCTGATCGCCAATTCCGGCATTCAAAAACCGGCCGCGAGCGAAGACATTGAAATGGCCGATTTCGATAAGGTGACCGGCGTCAATTTGCGTGGGGCGTTCATGTGCGCGCGCGAAGCCATCCGCCACTTCCTGTCGCGCAAGGCTCCCGGCTCCATCGTTTTCAATTCCAGCGTGCACGAAATCATTCCGAAACCGAAATACGTCCCCTATTCCATCAGCAAGGGCGGAATGGAGAACATGACCAAGAGTCTCGCGCTCGAATACGCCGAACGCGGCATCCGCGTCAATGCGGTAGGCCCGGGCGCGATTGTGACTCCCATCAACTTGGCCTGGATCAACGACCCCAAAGCCAAAGCGGAAGTGGAAAGCCACATCCCTATGGGCCGCGCCGGTACATCGGAGGAGATCGCCGGAGTATTCGCCTTCCTCGCATCCGAAGATGCTTCTTACATCACCGGCCAAACATTGTTTGCCTGCGGTGGCTTGACGCTTTATCCTGAGTTCCGCGTAGCGTGGTCGTCCGGAGAATAGTCCATCAGTTCCCCTGCATCAGCGCTCGGCTTCACGGGCGGCCGGTGCAGGGGAAGCCAGATGCAAAATCGCGTTCTGCCCGGCTTCGAATCAAACTTGATGTCTCCGCCGTGATTGTGAACGATGCGGTACGCAATATCTAAACCGAGCCCCGTACCCTCGTTGACGCCTTTGGTGGTGAAGAACGGCTCAAAGATGCGGTCTTGAATCTCAAGCGGAATGCCACTGCCCGTATCCACGACCTCCACCAACACGCGCTCCGGCTCCAACACGGTGTGAATCCACAGCTTGCCCCGTCCCTGCATGGCGTCAATTGCGTTCGAAAACAAATTCGTCCACACCTGATTCAGTTCGCTGCCGCGCGCGGGAATTTTGGGAATATTACGGTCATATTCGCGCACCACCTCCACACCGCTTTTGAGCCGGTGTTTCAACATGATAAGTGTATTCTCGATGCCGTCGTGAATATCCACGTTCTGGTCCGGCATCTGGTCCATGTAGGAGTATTCTTTGATAGCGCGCACCAAGTCGGAAATCCGGCTCATGCTGTGCTGAATCTCGTCCACGAGCCGCGTCATGGTGACGGAAGCGGTCAAGCGAGTCAACCCGTCCCCCAAAAACGCCTTCGGCACTCTCGACACCACTTGTTCCAGCATCTGCTCTGAAATGCCGGCATCCACCAGCCCAGGCGCCAGTTTCCAGGCAATATCTACTCCTCGCTTTTCCAGCCACACCATCAGCCGCTCTTCCCGGTCGCTGCGTTCCAAGGTGTCTATCGCGGGCTGCTGCGGTGATTGCTCCGCCCAATCATATTCAAGCTGAGTTAAATAGGCGCGTGTTTCTTTGTTGACATCGGATTTTCCAAGCTCCACATTGGCGGCTCGCAGGTCGGTCATGGCCTGGCGCAGATAGTCGGCGGCGCGCCGGGCGGCGGCGGCTGGGTTATTCAATTCATGGGCTAAGCCTGCGGACAATTTGCCCAGAGCGATGAGCTTGTCGCGCTGCTGATCGGCCCGCGTACTCTCTCGGACGCGGTCGGTTAAAACGCCCACCAGCCTTTCCTGCAAAATCGGAATGCGAAGCAGCATCTCCGGAAATTGGTCCTTATGCAAGACCGCGGAGCGCGTGTGCTTCGATGTCCGGATGGTAGCCATGAAATGCGTCAGCCGCGAGAAGGGCAGCATTCCCGTAATGCGGCCGGCTGCGGCTATGAATTTTTGGCCGTTATCCAGCTCGCCGGTGACTTCGCCTTCAATAATGGCGAATAAACGGTCGGCGGGCGAGTTAGGCCGTATGAAAATCGATCCCGCCGGCAATTCCATCAGGGACATGTGTTCGCGGAGCCATTCCAGCCCCTCTTCCGGCAAATCCTCGAAGGTGGAGATCGTACGCAAATCTTCAATGGTCGGGTGGACTACCGTGACGGCGGGATTGATGGACGTGCTCATGGCGTTAAACCGACACCTTGCTCAAATACTGATGGACAAACTGAACGGCTACGGATCCCTCGCCTACGCCGGAGGCGACGCGCTTGGTGGAGCCGTGACGCACATCGCCGATAGCGAACACGCCAGGCACGTTGGTTTCCAGTAATCCCGGATCGCGATCCAAGACCCAGCCCTTCGGCCGTTTGCGATCTTTTAGTAGATCCGGACCAGTGAGAATAAAGCCGCGCTCATCGCGCTCAACCACGCCATCCAACCAGGCGGTGGTGGGCTGCGCGCCAATGAAGATAAACAATGATTTGGAAGGGATCACGTTAGATTCCCCAGTTTGGTCACAGGTGACGGTAATAGCCTCCAAACGGTCCTCCCCATGTACTTCCGTGACCCGGCTATTAAAAGATACGTTGATATTTTCCGTATTCTCAATCTGGTCTATCAAATATTGAGACATAGTTGCCGCAAGCGACGGCCCGCGCACCAGCATCACCACGCGCTGGGCGTATTTCGAGAAGAACATTGCCGCCTGGCCAGCCGAATTCGCTCCGCCTACCACATATACGTCCTCTCCGCGGCAGGAAAGAGCCTCCGTGGATGCCGCGCCATAGTACACGCCCGCGCCTTGCAGCCGGTCCATTCCGGGCACATCCAATTCGCGCCATTGCACGCCTGTAGCCAGCAGCAGGGTGTGACATGAGATTTCGCTGCCATCGGTGAATTTGACGTAACGGTAAGGCCCATCCACGCGAATGCTACTGGCCTCGACGGGGGCTAAGATCTCTACACCAAAACGTCTTGCCTGAGTCACCGCCCGGCGCGCCAAGTCTCCGCCGGAAAGCCCTGAAGGAAAACCCAGATAATTTTCAATCCGCGAACTCAATCCGGCCTGTCCGCCCGGCGCCTCGCGCTCCACCATGAGGGTCTTCAATCCTTCCGAAGCCCCATAGACGGCCGCCGCTAAACCGGCCGGGCCCCCACCCACAATTGCCAGATCATAGAACTCCAGCCCGGCCTTCATCTGCAAGCCAAGCTTGACCGCCACCTCATGCAAATCAGGCTCGGTTAAACACTCGCCATCCGCAAAACACAAAAGAGGGAGCTTATGCTCGGCCGCAGGCATTCTTTCAATCAGCCGCTGCACTTCCGGGTCCCCGGCCGCAGCGTCCGCATCCAGCCATTGATATGGAATCTGGTTCCGCGCCAGAAAGTCGCGGATTTCATACGACTTCGAAGACCAGCGCGTGCCTAGTACTCGCAAGCCCTCAAACGGCGGCCGGTAATTCGAAGCCCAGTCTTCGAGCAAATCGTCCAGCACCGGATAAAGATGTTGTTCCGGCGGATCCCAAGGTTTCAGTAGATAGTGGTTCAGTTGAACGTCGTTGATGGCGCGAATGGCCGCTTCGGTATCCGCGTAGGCCGTTAGCAGAACGCGCTTGGCCTCCGGATAGAGCTTGATGGCTTCCACCAGGGTTTCAATCCCGTTCATCTGCGGCATGCGGTGATCCACCAGCATCAACGCAACTGGATCATTCTGTTGCTGAAGACGGCGCAGTGCATACAGCGCGCTCGCGCCGGAGTCGGCGCGCAGCACGCGGTATTGCTGGCCGTAATGGGCGCGCAAGTCTCTTTCGATTGCGCGCAAGACGTCATTGTCGTCGTCTACGGTTAAGATGACCGGTCTCGCCAATCGTATTTACCTCACTTATTAATGGATACCCTAGCTATCGAACTCGATTCAACGCCGGCAGTGGATTCGATAGAAACACTGTAAAGCTGAAACGGCGCCCAATAATATGGTTTCCGGTATTTTGATTGAAGCATCCACAATTTAGCATCCCGGAGAGCGCTTGCATAGGGCCTGCGGTTTTCGACGCCGTTATAAAAGCGATCCATGAGTTGCGTGGTGGACGCATCATTCGCGTCCCAAAGACTGGTGACCACGTTGCGCGCGCCTGCCTGAAAGAATGCCCAGGCGAAGCCGACCAAACCCTCCCCTGAAAGAGCGCGTGTTCCCGCTCCACGGCAAGCCGAAATGGTGACAAGATTGGCGCTTAGCGGCATCTCCGCCACATCGCGCGCGTACAGCCGGAAGCCGGTTCCGTTCTCACGCGAGGACAGAATAATGGCGGAATCCAAAGGGCTTTGTTCGTTCGGCTCCACGTGTGTGGCGAAATGAATGGTAGAAAACTGCCGCGGGCCGGCCGCGCCATAGGCCTCCGGAGTCGCCTTCTCGCGGGTATAGACCACGTTCTGAACATCCGGGAAATGCCGCTGCACGCTTTGCATTTCATGGGCCGCTTCCGGCAATTCCTCAAATCCGCTCCCTTTGGTGATAGGATCGCCTATCAGAAGGACGGCTTGCCGCAGGATGCCGGCAGACTTCCCCGCCCGCAGAATTCCGAGCGACGGCGCCACCGATATGGTCACGTCTTCCAGCCAGTAATGCGGTTTGGGATTGTCTGAAATGAGCGTCTCAAAATTCAGGTTATGCAGAGATCCGTCCGGGACGATTATCACCCTGCCGCTCTTTGGAATGAGCCGCTCCACCGGATGGATCAGCGTGGAGTAAAGCCGTTGGCCGATCGGATTGGCCCCCGCAAGCGGATTCCCCCGCGCCTCAATCAGCGCGCCATAGGACTGCACATCCCTATCGATTTGCCGCCGATCCGGGAGCTCAACAACAGTACTGCCTTTTTCCGTAAGCGCCCATAAATAGGACTTCTGGGGTGCGAGCCAATAAAAAAGGAAGAGGCTGTGACTGGCTTTGGCGGCGCGCTGCACCTCCACGGCTAACTGTGTTTTGCGGGCGTCGCTTTTCCCGATTAAGCCCTCCGTTAATACGCTTGCGCGGCTGGAATCGGCAATTTCGAGCGCTTTGCCGGGATTGTTCTGCTTCATCAGCAGCGTTACATATTCCTGATAAAGCTGGATGAGGTTATTCAAGAAACTAATCTTGTATTTGCTGTACAACTGATCGGCACGATTGGCATCAATTACTTGTAGAGCTTGCTCATAGTTGCGGTTGGCGTTTTTGAAATCGCCCGCGTCACCATAGATAGCCGCCTGGCCCGCGTACGCCTCCCAGAGAGCGGAAGGAATGTTGGCGCTCATCCGCACAACCCTCTCATAGGCAGCTTGGGCGTTGCCGTGCTGCTGCCGGTGTTCCGCGATAGCAGCTTCATTTAAAGTCAACGACGCGAGTCCATCGGTATCATGCTGGTTAATCGCTTGCAATCCGGCCCGGTTATAACGCTCTGCCTCTTCCACATTTCCTGTTTTTTCCAATGCTTCGGCCAAGTTACTCACGGCTTCCCCATATTGCACCGGCGCGTCTTTGCCCACTGCTGCAAGCGCCTTACGAAAATATTCGACCGCCTTCGCGGTGTCGCCCTTTTCAAGATAAATGCCGCCGAACTCCGAATAGCTTTCACTAAGCGCGGTAGCGAGGCGGCTCTTCGTTCTGGCCTGAATCGCAACAGCCTTACCCAAAATCTGTAGCGCTTTATCGAGTTCACCCAAATTCTGGTAGCAGTCGGCCATGTTTGCCAGCGCGCGTGATTGCAATATTTCGAATCCGGCATTCCCAGAGATTTCGTTCGCCTGATTCAGATATGGAAAGGCATCGCCATAATGCGCTCGCCGAATCTCCACAACAGCCAAATTATTCAGGGCGGCAATGCGCTGATAGTCTAGCCGCTGCACCTCTGAGATTGCCAAAGCATTTTGGTACTCTTTTCGAGCGTTTACGCTATCTCCTTCATAACGCAAGGCGCACATTCCGGAAAAAAGAGAAACGTCGGCTTCGAGCTCCGCATTGTGAAGGACATGGGCCTCCGCTTTTGCTTTTTCAAGAAGCTCATGGCCGGCGGGCGCTTGTTTCTCGCGATATAGCGCATATCCTTTGAGCATGCGATAACGCGCAAGCAGATCGGGAAATACGACCGGAGGATCCGCGTCAAGCAACTTCTTCGCCTCTTCCGTGCTTCCGTTATAAAGAAGCATCTCCGCGCACTGAAGCTTGTACTTCCAATGCCATTGGGATTGCGGTTGATTACGATAGCGTTCGTAGCCGGCCTGTGCATTGTCGCGAGCGGACGCCAAGTCGCCGTGCTCGAACTGAGTTTTGGCGAGCCGGAAGAGAGCGTCCGGCTCGCGAGAACAGCCAGTCGAGATCGCGTAGGCTGCTAATAGCAAAGATAGGGCAAGTTTGCTAGAAGGCGGGTGGCCAATCCTGACCGTTCGATTGCACGTCGCATGCCGACATGTCTGCTCCATCAGGCGAACCCAGTTGACAGCGTAACAGGGTCACGCGCCGTGCGCCTGCTTCAATAATGATTTCGCCGAAGAAAATGGTCCCGATTCCTTCAATTGTTAGCCGATTCCCGGCTATCACGGTATCCGCGGCCGCTTCCTTTTCCCATTCCAATCCGGTGACGATCGTACCAAGCACCGTTCCATGGCCATTCGGAATTACATGCTTGCTGAGAAGGCCGCTCAAACCCGTTTTTTCCTGACCCGTTGGATAGAAGCATTTGCCATACTGCTGACGGAAATCCGCATCTTCTTCGTAGGCCTTGGATAGCTTCGGGTAAGTATCGTGTTGTCCGAAGACATGCGCCGCCGTAATGACATTCAGACGATGACCATCCACTTCTACACCACCGATAGTGGCTTCCAGCGAACGGAAAGCTATTGGGCCTCTGCGATCGGATGAGCTTTCAAGACGCACGTGCAGATTGTCCACGGAGAAACGTCGAACGGCGGGCGCGGCAGTGCCGGCGGCGGGTTGAGGAATCTCAATTTTCAAGCCTTTCAGTTTGCTTTCGACAAAGGTATTCGTAGGCAACAGATTTTCGCCAAAATTGCCGTGGGTAAAGTCCACGGCGCGTCTTACGTCGGCGTAGTCACCGTGAGCACGCGTGGACGCCGATTCGAATGAGATTTCTTTAAACCTCTGTGGGCCGCTTGCGGCTTCCGCCAAGCCCCCGGTGACAGGCAAGCAACTGCTGGCGACGGCCGGAATGAAGAAGTCTTCCGGACGCCGGACATGCGCGGCAAAAGCCACGGCGTTGCCGTGAAAGATGAATCGTTTTTCGATTTCTGAGTTTTTGTCCATGGAATGGGCTGGTTGTTAGTTCTGTATGACGAAAGGCAAGCGGCGCACTTCTAAATGATCCGCCCCGGCGTTAACGATGGCTACATACTGCCCGGCAGGAAACTTCTTCGCGGGAAGCAGCAAGTTCAACGTAAACGCCGCAGTGGCGGGCTTGCCGGCATTGACGGTCAGAACTGTTTCCTTTCGGTCGTTTTGAAATTCGCAAACATAAGAAGCATACGCCTGAGGGGAGTCAACGTCAAAACTTAAATTGAACATTGGCGAGTTGCGGTCAAGGCGAATGGCCGTTCCTTCACCGCGCGCAACGGAATCGATCATATGCGTTTGCAAAACTTGCGGCTGGCTCAGCGCCGGGATATAGACAAGGTTCTGGTAACCGGTGAACATCGCGAGCGCTAACGCCGCAAAGGTGGGAACAAAAACAAGCGGGCGAAACCAGCTCAGAAAGATCGATCTTTTTTCGGGCGTTGGTTCCAGGAGTACTTCTTTGAGATTATCGACGATCAGCGCGTCGCGCTCCACCTGGCTGAAGCAGGCCGGACAGTCGAACATATGCTCCTCAAAATCGAGCCGTTCGGCTTCGGTCAATTCATTCAGAAGGTATTTGTCGACAGCGTTACTCTTTTCTGCCAATTCGTGGTTCATAGCGTTGCTTAATAGTGACGCGGGGACGGGCAGCGTTTCATCCGGCCACCTTATTGTTTTTCTTCTCAAAGGCACTACGGAAACGGGCGATCGCGCGGTGGACCCGCACTCTTAGATAATCCCGGTTCATGGACAACTCGCGGCAAATCTCGTCTTTGTTCTGCTCCTGCAGGAACACCCTTCGCAAGATCTCTTGATCAGTGGCAGGGAGGGTGAGCAGGATCGCGCGGACAATCGCTTTCCGTTCCTCCGTAATGGACCGGATCTCAGCGCTAACGGCTTGGTCCCTAGGCTCGGCGGCGTTTTCCGGCGTCTGCTGCAAACGGCTGCCGTTGCGATGGAACTCGTGCACGACGTTCTCACACACGGAATGGACGTAGGCGCCCAAGCATTCAGGACGCTCGATTCCGCCTTTATTGCGGAGCCGGTCCAGCACCCGGAAGATCGTCTCTTGGACGGCGTCCTCGACTAATTCGGGAGATCGCAAACGGGATCTCGCCTTGATCAGGAGGCGGCGTTGGAAGAAGCTCGAGAAATGAGCCTCCGTCTCTGCATCGCGATTCGTGAGGCGGTCGACGTAATCTTTGTCAAAGGTGTAAGGCTCCAATGGTCCTCTATGCCGGTAGCCTCGATAGTATAACGGCACGACCGTAGAGTTACGGGAGGGAAACCAATGCGTGGCGGTGGACATGGTTTGAACTAACACGCCTTAGTGAGGCTCAGAGGCAAATCGTTACAGCCTAAAAGCGTAAAATGCGGATTGGCAAACTCACTCGTAGCAATTACCGGCGCCTCCAGCGGCATTGGAGCGGTTTTCGCCCGCAAGCTGGCGGCAGACTACGATCTGCTGTTAATTGCCCGCCGCAAGGACCGGCTGGAAGAACTCGCGGCGGAACTGCACGCGGCGCGCGGGACACACGTTGAGGTCTTGCAGGCGGATCTCTGCGTGAGCCACGATTTAGAGAAAGTAGCGGACCGCTTGGCCGGCGATCCCAAATTGGCGATCTTGATCAACAACGCTGGTTTCGGCACGAAGGGCCGCTTCTGGGAAGCGTCGCTCGAAAGCCAGACGCAGATGCACCAATTGCACGTGATGGCGGCGATGCGCCTGACGCATGCGGCTTTGTGCAACATGGTTCCACGTGATTCCGGCGCGGTAATTAACGTCGCTTCCGTCGCTTCCTTTGTGCGCAGCCAGGGCAGCGTCAGCTATGGCGCGACGAAAGCCTGGATGACGGCGTTCACGGAAGCGCTCCACCTGGAGTTGAAGGGTATGGGGTCGCATGTTCTGGTACAGGCGCTTTGCCCTGGCTTTACCTATTCCGAGTTTCACGACACGATGGCGGTCAGCCGTGAAGCGATGGCTGGACGGCAACTCTGGATGCGCGCGGAGGATGTGGTGGATGCTTCGCTCGAAGGCTTGCGCCGCGGGAAGCTGTTTGTGATTCCCGGCTGGCGCTACCGCGTGCTGGTTTCCTTGTTGACGAAGCTGCCGAGTTCCTTACGCGTGGCATTGGAATCGAAAGGCGGCCGCGCCAGATTAGAGGCCAAATTGGAGGGCCCCCAATGAAAATCGAGCCGTTCATCGTGGCTGGGCGGGCAGCCCGCACGACCAACGTAATAGAGATGTCCGGCGAAGGCGCGATCCCAAAACTCTGGGGCCAGTTGGGGCGCCCGGACGGGGAGGTCACGGCTGTTTATTACGATTACGCCAGCGACAAGGACGGCGAGTATAGTTATCTGTTGGGCACAAAGGTAAGCCCGGCGGAAGAGATTCCGCCGGGCTTGGTTTCGCGCGAAGTCGCCGGGGGTGATTACTCAAAGTTCTCAGGCAGCGGCGCCAATCCCGCGGAAACGGTGGTTCAGCTCTGGCAGGAAATCTGGGCGCAAGAAAAGGCCGGACTGCGCCGGGCTTACCTGACGGACTTTGAGATTTACCATCCGAACGGCGGCGTGGACATTTATATCGGACTATTAGTTTGAGTGAGCCGGCTTAAGTATTACCTTCATCAGGTTGGGCTCGCGCGAATGCAGGCGGCTGAACCAGCTTGCCCCTTCTTCGAGCGGAGCGACAGCGGTGATGAGCTGCTTCACTTTCACTGCGCCGCTTGCCAGCAGTTCGATGCACTTGGGATATTCGCCCGACGAAGCGGATGAGCCTTGCAGGCGGATCTGGCGGCTGACGACAATCTGAAGTGGAATTTCGGCGGTCGGCGTGACATTGCCAATCAAGGTGACAGTGCCGCCCTTTCGTACACTCTCGATGGCAGTCTTAATGGTGGGCGTGCTGCCTACCGCTTCGAGCGCGACAGCGACGCCAGCGCCCTCAGTCAGCTTGAGGATTTCCGCGACTGCGTCGGCAGTTTTTGCGTTGATGGTGTGGGTTGCGCCCAGTTCCTTGGCGAGCGCGAGGCGCGTGTCATCAATATCCACCACAATGACGCTGGCGACTTTGTTTTCCCGCAACACTTGCAAGACCAGCAAGCCGATCATGCCGGCGCCCACGACCAACGCGGAATCGCCCGGTTGGACCTGGGTCAAGTCGACCGCGTGAACGGCCACGGCCAAGGGTTCCACCATGGCGGCTTCGGCAAACGGAACTGCTTCCGGCAGCGGGTAAAGCACGCGCGTGGGCACCACCACGTATTCGGCAAAGGCGCCGGCGCGCTTCCACTCCGGCAGGGAAACGCCAAGAATCTGGCGGTTTTCACACAGATTCACAGTGCCCGCACGGCAGAAATCACAGACACCGCAATAGATGGTGGAATCAAAGGTGACGCGGTCGCCCTCATGCAGGCCGGAAACGTTAGGTCCCAGCGCGGCGATGGCGCCGGCGGCCTCATGCCCCATCACGATGGGCGGCACGCGGCGTCCGGAACCACCATCGTAACCATGGACATCACTCCCGCAGATACCGCACGCTTCGACCCGCACTAGGACTTCATCCGGTCCGGGCCGGGGCGTGGGGATCTCAACCATTTCTAGCCTTCCGTATTCGGAAAGCAGCAGAGCTTTCATCATGTTGAGATGTTAGCGCGTGGGAGATTTCAGCCTATGGCGCGCATGGTCCGCTGCTTCAAATCGGCCAGCAGGCGCTCGACCTGATCAGAACGTTCAAGCGCAGCCAGGCGTTGTTCGAGGTCGTTCTGTCCGGCCGCGAGTTCTCCCTGCCCGGCCGCCTCAGCTTCAAACACCTTACCGCGAACGCGGTCAAAGGCTGCATCGCTTTCCAACTCCTGCCGGCCCGCCGCCCCGGTTCGCTGGGCTACACGAGCCCGGCGATGTTGGGCCAGCAACAACTCCGATTTAGCTTTGGTCTCGGCGGTCTTCTGTTCCAGGCGATGAAGCGCATCACGCAGCAATTGGACCTGATGAGATTGATCTTCAACCTGCTGCGCGAAGTTGGCGGCGGCGTTCTCAAACACAAGCGAACGTTCGAGGGCCTGGCGCGCCAGATCCTCTTCATTCTTCTGCAGGGCCAGCTCGGCTCTGCGAACCCAGTCCTTCTGGGACTCGAGATTTTCCTGCTGCTTCTTTTCGAGCAGGTGCCGGTGGGCGATGGCGATAGCCACCTGAGTTTTGACCTGCATAAATTGATTTTGCATGTCGAGGAGAAGCTGCTTAAGCAGCTTCTCCGGATTTTCGGCTTTATCTACCAGGTCATTCAGATTGGCCTTTATCAGCGTAGATACGCGGTCTAAAAGAGTCATGTTTTCTCCTTCAATGCACTGACTTTGCCTAACAGGTCAGACATTTTCATGCCTGACAAAGTTTCGAATAGCGCCGGCACTTGCGCGGCAATCTTAGTCATGTCACCGCTGACTTTGTGCATGCCGGTGGCGTCGCCGTCGCCCGTGGAGACGATGGTGATCTTGTCGATATTGGCCAGAGGAGCGGCCAGAGCGCGTACGATTTCGGGAAGACCGGCCATGAGCCTGTCCACAATAGCGGCCTGGTTCCATTCCTGATAGGCTTCCGCTTTGACGTTCATGGCCTTGGCTTCGGCTTCACCCTTTCTGAGAATGATGTCGGCATCGGCCTCACCTTGCATGCGCGTAGCGGCGGCGGAGCCTTCGGCTTCAATGGTCATGCGGCTGCGCCCGGCTTGGGCCAACGTCTCAATACGCTGGCGCTCGACTTCGGCGTTTTTCAGAACAGTCGCGATCAATTCTTTTTCGTGGCGCAGGATCTCGGCTTCCTGGACTTTGATTTCACCTTCCTTCTCTACTTGGCGAACCCTGACGGCTTCCACGGTGACCTGCTGCTGCATGATGTTCGCTTGAATGTCATAAGCCTTGTCGGCCTGGGCTTGCTGGCGCTTGACAGTTTCGACGTACTGGGCTCGCTTGATTTCGAGATCGCGCTGCGCCTCGGCCTGCGCGGCTAGCGAAAGCGCTTCGGCCAGCACGCGCTCACGATCGGCTTGAGAGACAGCGACGGCGGCGGCGCGAGTAGCTTCCGCGCGGCGAATGGCGGTATCGCGCTCGGCTTCGGCGGCGGCGACATCGGCATCGCGTTTAATACGCGCGATATCAGGCCGGCCCATGTTCGTGATGTAGTCGTTCTTATCGCGAACTTCCTTGATGGTGAATGAGATTACCTCAAGCCCCATCTTATTCATGTCGTCGGCGCAAGTGGCGCGCATGCGGTCGCCGACCATCTCCGGCTCCTTGACGATTTGCTCGACGGAAAGCTGGCCAATGATGCCGCGCAGGTGGCCTTCCATTACCAGACGGACTAAGCCTTCACGAGCTACGTCTGTCTTAGTCAGAAATTGCTCGGCGGCGGTTTGAATGGACTCGGGATCGCTTTTCACTTTGATCTGCGCGACTGCCTCCACGGTGACGGCGACGCCTTGCTTGGTGTAGAGATCCTGCTGCGGCGCGACGTCAAACGACATGAGCTGCAGCGAAAGCTGGCGATAGCTTTCGATCATTGGCACAATCACGGTACCCTTGCCTTTAATGATGCGGGTACCGCGCAAGCCATACACGATGAGCGCCTCATGCGGTCCGGCTTTGCGAAACAAGGTTGCCATGGCCATCATCAGCAGCACTAAAGTCAGCACCAGAACGATGGCGATATACACGATTTCATTTGACATTTTTTCAACTCTCCTAGAATTCTGGAACCGCTCCCTTATGGTCACGGCTCGGTATTGGGCTGGGTCATTGCTTCCCAGGTACGTACGTATGCAATTCCCTTTTCGTAGCGCGTGACGATCACTTCTTCGCCGCGGGCGATAGAAATGTCTTCTTCCGATTTGGCGCAGAGCGGCTTGCGCGCGCCGTCGCGTTGATAGATGACTTCTCCGATTCCGCCGGGCCGGATGGGGCTTGAGACGCGGCCGAGCACGCCGACCATTTCGTAGTCGGCTGGATCTAGGGGCTGTTCACGCGAGGACAGAAAGTGGAGAAAGAACACTAGTATCCAGGCTCCCGCCAGGCCGATTGCTAGGGCGATGCTTAGGTCGAACCAAAAACTTAGACCGGAGTGGCGAGTTAGTAAGTAGCCGACGCCGCCGAACCAGGCTAGGAATACGGCGGCGCAGCTTGGGTTGAGGCCCAAATGGATATGACCAAGATGGCCATGGCCCAGGTGCGCGCCACCCAGTAAGAGAGTGGCTACGCTCCACAAAGCGCCTACGGCGAAACAGAGTAAGTAGATGTCAGGCCAGTTCATAAGTCACTCCTTTTCCGGGGGTTTGAGAACTTCCCATAAGCGTTCCAGTAAGTCGGGTGTTTCCAGCACTGCGCCCAGTAAGAGAATGCATTGGCGCGAATCGTCATGGCGAGCCAGTTTTAATAGAGCTTCCGAGAGCTCGATGTCGCGGCGAAAACGTTCCGCGCCTTGGATGAGCCACAGGTCGAGTTTGTCTTCGTTTTCGCGCAGATCAGTGATGAGCTCGGTCTGAAAACCTTCCGGATCATCCACCAGATAACCGGGATGCACGTTGAAAAATTTGGACAGCAGCAGGCGGCTGGTATTGGTGAGATGTTTGCGGCGGCCGCCTTCGAGTTGCGACAGATAGGGCTGGCTGATGGACTTTTTCATCTCCTCGCGGATGGCGGCGACGACTTCCTTTTGGGTCATCTCGCGTTCGAGCCCGCGGAGGTAGCCTTCCACAACTCGCAGGTAACGAATTTTCTCAGCCACGGTCATATAGCAATCTGCTAACTACTTATCACAAATTGCAATATCGAGCAAGAGAAAAGGATTACTAGAGGCCGCAATCGGCTGAAAACAAAGGGAATATTTATTTGCGGCCGGTGCGGATCAGTTGGTCGCGGAACATGTTCGAGGAAGCGCGACCTTTGCCGCTTTGCAAATCCTCGATACTGAGCTTCATCTTGCGCTGCCAGTTGGGATATTGCGCGGTGCTGCCGGGGACGTTCTGCTGCTCGGTCTCCAGGGTGAGATCTTCCTGGTTCAGCAGCAGGAACATGGAAGGCACTTGCGACAGGAAGCCGATGACGGCGTTATGAAGCTCGCCATTCAGGATAGGCAGATGCGCGGCGTTGCGCTCACTATTCGGCGGAAGGAGATGTTCCTGGTGCAAAACGTCGAGCATCTGCTGTTTTTCGCGGTGACGATCAGACATCTGATGGTGGTAGCCGGCGTCGTCCGCGAGTCCGGCCGCTTTGCGAGCTTCAATGTCGCGGTATTGCCAGAAGCCGGACAGAGTCGGCAGATCATGCGTGGTGGAAGAGACCAGCGCCTGGCGCGGATATTCGTAGCTGTGCTTGAAACGACCATCGGGATACTTTTCGAAATAGAAGAGGCGATAGCTGAGAATGCGGAAGCGCGCGAGCATATCGCGGATCTCATCAGTCACGGTGCCGAGGTCTTCGCCGATGACAACGTTCCGGCTGCGAACGCTTTCGAGCGCGAGGATGTGCATGAGGTCGGCGGCGCGGTCACGAACATAAGCGCCCTGCGCGGCTTCCATTCCTGCCGGGATCCAAAAGAGCCGGAACAGGCGCATCACGTGATCTAAGCGGAGCGCGCCACCGCCGCGCATAATTTTGCGAATGCTTTCGCGGTAGAGCTGGTAACCGTCTTCCAGATGCGCTTCGGGATTGGGCGGCGGGAAACCCCAATCCTGGCCTTTAGGCGAGAAATCATCGGGCGGCGCTCCAACGCGGCATCCGTTCAGATAGAACGGGCGGTGCGCCCAGAGATCCGCGCCGCAGCTGTCCACGGCCACGGCGATGTCGTGATACAGGCCAATCTCCATGCCGGTTTGTTTGGCGTGCTGTTGCGCGGCGCAGAGCTGCTCATCAATGACGAACTGCACGTACTTGTAAAAGTTGACGGCGGCGGCGTGCTCGCGAGCAAAAGCGCCCGAGGCTTCCGAATCCGGAGATTGATATTCGAGCGGCCAGTCGCGCCAGGTCCAGCGGTTGCCGTCCTGCTGGTGCAGAATTTCGTCCAGGGCGCAGTAGAGCGCGAACTTGTGCAGCAGATCGCCTTCGCGACGGCAGTAGGCTTCAAAACTTTTG